>JAPOUQ010000075.1 GCA_026708585.1 Gammaproteobacteria bacterium | reverse complement strand
ACAAATGTTGCAATTCGAACCGCACATCATCGATCAAGAACACCTTCCTATACAGGAACCGCCTGATTGAAATCATGCAATTTGAACTCCGAAACTTGAGTCTAAATCTTCAGGGCTTTTTGGCTTATGGCTCGTTGTCTTGGCATACTAAATTACATTGACCATATGGATATTCTAGCGTGCAATGTTTCATGCATTCACTAGCTATCAATTTGTTATTTAGCTCTGGGACGCAATATTCAATGTATGCAGATTTCCATCCATAAAATTTTCGAGCGGGACCATAAAATCCTTTCCTTGGTCTTTCAGACCGACCACTCATCCCGCTTATAAAATAAGAATTTTTTTGTTCCTGAAAATTAACCATTTCTTTGAAAACTTCGGAACATTTCATTTCACAAGGTTCCCGAGATGGACAATTTAAATTTAACGCACTTGAGGCAATTTGAGGGTTTACTGTAACCAAACGATCATCGGCTTCTCTTTTATATTTTATGGACGCCCACTCACCACAATATTGATTAAATTTTGACTTTGCTTCCTTCATAAAACCATAAACTTGCTTAAAAGTGAATTCCGACCAGGCCCCGGATTCGTATTCAGATACAAAAGTTGATTCAGCATCAATAGCCTGCTGCAAAGAATTACATGACGCAATGCAAGGCCCAGAACCTTCAAAGTCAACGAAGTTACAGTTTGTCATTTGAATTTCGTCAAAGATAGGATCGAAACCCTCTGCCATGAGCGGCTGCACCAGCATAACGGTAATCGCTATAAATAGAGTCTTAATCTTCATTTTCGTTTTTCCTCATTTGGGTTGTTACCAAACCCTGATTTCATTATGAGATGATAAACACTTTTGTGCCGATGAGTCACAAAGATGAGTATTTCGTGCTTGCCAAAAAACCCGAATTATTCATTAATCTATCGATACTATACACTTACAATAGTTGAATTGATTAGCTAGGTAAAGAGATTTTAGGGTAAAGTGTCCAAGAATTGCCTCAAATGCACCAATAATTCCAAATCTTCGTATTTTTGAGGTATGTGTCAGAATATGGACAATTTCATGATCGGCAGGTTGAACCTATAGTTTTTATATTTTTTCTTAAAGTAATGTAAACGTAAATGAATACTTCCATCCAGAGAACCACCCATGGATCATGTCAACCAACTCAATGCACAGCATGATACCTTGCTCGATCAATTCCAAACACTCAAGTATTTCCTCCCCGGCACTCTACTTTAAGTCTCCCGCAAGTGCGGAGCCCCTTCCTGTCTGTGTACTAAGCCCGATAACCCTGGACACTTTGGCTGGTAGTTGACACGCAAGATCAAGAACAAGAGGGTCACCCGGTCGATTCCCGCCTACCTGCTCGAATAAATACGGCAAGATGTCGAGGAATATCAGCATTTTCAACAACTGGTGGGGGAATTGACCGAACTCAGCGAATCATTATGTGATGCAATGGTTCAGGAAGAACGAAAAAAACGCTCAAACAGAAGCAGTGTAGTGGACTTTCGTACAGGAAGATGAGAAGGAAATTCTACATCTAATGGGAGCTCAGGATTTTACCAGCCGGATCGAATTCAATGCCATTAACACCTCCATCAAGTCCAGTACTCTGAATTTCACCACCTCGCTACTTGAGCGATTCGCTTACCGGTAAGCTTGTGAAACCGTATGGTCAACAATATGCCCGTAGTAAACAGACCCATTGCAAGTCCCCACATTAATCCAATACCCTTCATATCTGCGACAAATGCAAGTAAAACACCGCCACCAATACCCATAACCCAATAACCAAAACCAGCGATCCAAAGCGGCATAAGAGAGTCTTTCAGACCACGCAATGCTCTCGCCGCAACTGCCTGCATACCATCAAATACTTGAAACAAAGCAGCAATCAACAGAAAACTCGTAGCCAGTTTCGCTACAGTATCGAATCCAGAGTCACCTTCACGAATGAATATGGAAATAATCATATCTGTCAGACCCAGTGGAATAACAATCATAAACGTCAGTAGCACAATACCAAAAACGATTCCGATGATTCCAGAATTGCGAGCACTTTGCCAGTTCTGATCACCAGCACCATGCGCAACTCGGACCATTACTGCTTCGGCAATGCCTAAAGCAACAACAAAAGGAATTCCGAACCAGGCAAGGGCAATCTGGTAGGCAGCTAAAGTTTCCGCGCTGATTATTCCAGCCAATACAGAAACAAGAGTAAACATACTTCCCTCCAAAAGTAGCAATCCACCTACGGGTATCCCCAACACCAGAATTTCACGACAGACCTGAAAATCAATCTGCCAGCGACCGGTAAATACCCCATAACCCCGTAAATCGCCATTACGATAAATATGGAGAAACAACAGTATAAACATCATCCAAGATACAATGGTCAGGGCCAAACCTGCACCGGCAACACCCATTGCCGGGATTCCCAAACCACCGTGGACAAACCACATAGCCAAGCCATAGTTGGCCGGGACCGCTATCGCAGAGATCACCATGATTATCCTAGTACGCGAAAGAGCTGTCACAAAATTCCTCAGCACCGAAAAATATAACGTTGCTAGAAGAAACGGAGACAGAAAATGCAAATAGGGTCTCGATAATTCAATCACCTCAGGATCCTGACCGGTCCATACCAATAGTATATCGAGGTTCCAAATTAGCCAAGTTGCCGGTATGCCAATTACTGTTGATAGAAAGACTCCTTGCCTGACTGCGACTCCGGCCTGCCCTTTGTTTCCAGCACCCTCTGCCCCAGCGCACAAAACACCAACAATTGATAATATGCCGATCAAAATAAATAGGATCTCTAGCGAAAGATCGCTTGATATACCCACCGCTGCTAATTCGAGATAGCCAAGCTGACTAACCACAATCTTGGTGGTGATCATCATCAAAAATTCTGAAAGGTAGGCTGCGATCAGCGGTAACCCGATCTTCCGAATATAGCCAAACTCCTTTCTAGACTGTTCAGATGTGGGAAAGGGCTTCAAGAGGAAACAACCATCACTTCAATTCACTCGCCTGCTTCCTTAGCAAATCTGCAAATTGTTAGACATCGGTACAAGGCTCGTAAATGATTTCGGGAACAACCACTTCCCAAGCGTCTCGTTTTGCGCCATAATCATCATTTGGATTGGCATCCCTCCTCCACACAACCACCGCATATACTAGTGCGTAGACAGGATGGTATCCTTCTGGTGGTGAATAGTCTCTAGCCATATAGCCAACCTGATTTCCAGAGCTATTGAGTAATTCCCAAGCACCAATATTTCTTTTTCGGAGAGTCAAGGTCTCACCAATTGAAAGACCTTGAATAGCCTTGATAGAAACATGATCATGACCGTTCAAACGTCCGGCGAAACCAAGGTTAATTTGGCTTAATTTCGGCAGAGTATAGATTCGTTCCAGACCAGTTCGATCCCCATCAACTCTTGGAAGCTTGTTTACGATCACCGATGGGTGGGTAAGAAACGCTTCGGTGAATAGTGCTCGACTTCCCGGAGTATCCTGAGCAGATGAGGACTCTGGCTTGAAACAAACTAAATGCAGAGTCTGACGAGCACGGGTCATCGCAACATAATAGAGACGCCTCTCGGCATCTCGATCATCATTCTGAAAGCTACGACACCATCCCCCATCAAGAACCGCCACATGATCGAACTCAAGTCCCTTGGCACGATGTGCAGTCAAAAGTAGCAAACCGGTTTGACGCTTCCTTGCCTCTCGACTCCACTCTGCGAGCCACTCGATAAAAATTTGACCTGTGGACTGACTACCCACTTCCTGCCTCAGAGTAGTCACAGCATCATACAACAGTGAACGCCAAACATTATTGTGACACTGCTCAAGGCATTCCTCAATCTCGCTTATGGAGACCAATTCCTTGTTCCTTTCTCTTAACCAATGGACCAAGGTCTGGGTTTCACGTAATTTCCAGATGCTGATATTTTCCTCATTCGCAGTTTGTACAGGTATGCCTATCGTTTCACAAACTGTACGCACTGGATTCAGATATTGCCACTCTCTTGCAATGATGGCACACCTCGACCAATCCCAGCCTGATAACAAAGTAGAAAGACGCTGAAATTCTGTCAGTATGGCCAACGCTTGTGAAACTGGATCGGCTGGGCATTCGAACAACTGCACACGCCCTCCCGTGACCGGATCCAAAGATTGCCAGGCTCCACCTTGTGGTTCTTTTCTTCGGGAACGGTCGATCTGAATGGGCATTTCTTTTTTCATCCGATTGGCCGCCGGTCTTATCATTTCGTTGGCAACTTCGATGATGTGTTTGGTTGAACGATAGTTCTCGACAAGATAGTTTGGTAATTTAAGTTCGTAATCGTTTTCAAAGCGTTTAATGAATTCAACCGATGCACCATTGAAGGTATAGATATTCTGATCATCATCACCGACCGCGAACAAAGTAAGTTTGCGATCGGGATCATCTCGGGTTCTCCCAGCGAGTGCTGAAATCAGGTTATATTGTTGGGAATCGATATCCTGATATTCATCGACTAGAATCCAGCGAAAACCATGGAGCAAGCGTTCACGCTGGTCATCGGCATCATCCTCTGGAAGTCCCTTACCCTCTAACAAGTCCGTTGCTTCCAACAGAATCTTACTAAATTGATCCTGATTGGGCTTTTGGGTGGAATTTTCGAGCCTAGCCGAGAAGCTTGCACCGACTAATCGCATTGCCAATGCGTGACAAGTCATAATTGTAATCGGACGTGAATCGAGACCGATCAATTCATGCAAGCGTTGTCTGATCTCCTGAGCGGCATGCCGGTTATAGGTTAGAGCGATTATTCCACGGGGGTTTTCGCGGCGGATTCTGACCAAATATGCAATCCTGTGAACCAGTGCGCGAGTCTTGCCGGAACCGGGGCCTGCTAGTACCAAAACATTTTGCTGCTGTCGGTCATCTGCAACGATCAGTTTCTGAATCGGGTTATGCAAATCCTGAACGATTTTTTGCCACGTTTCATTGGTGGTTTGGCGTTTCAGTTCCCCTTCTCTTTCGGCCATCCATCTCGCGAGAAACTCTTCCTCACCAAGGGTAAAGTAATCAATTGAGAGACGCACCGCATCGGCCATATTTTCCAGCCCTTTTCGGGCATATTCGGCCATCACGTGTACCTGTAGTACTTGATTTTGGTAATGATCCTGAAGAGGTTTGAAATCAACATTCAGAAAATAACGTCTCGGTTTTCCTTGTTCCAGCCGCAGGGTCATGGCTGGTCGGAATATCGCGAGACCCCGATCGATACGGAGTACTTCCATTTCGTGAAGCCACATCAAAGAGCGTCTCAATAAACTATCCATTTTTTTGACTCTGGTCTTTAATTCGAGATCGGAGGTCAATGATGTTCGCAAACCTCCCCATGTTGTATCAACAAGCAAGTCTGTTCCTCGTGCACCATTAGGTAAGCGTTCAAGCCAGTGTTGTAACAAAACATATGCGGCATCCCTTCTTAATTGCGCGGTTTTATGCAGTGACTTCCAGTCACGGCGCAAGGTTATCGAGACTTCTTCCATACGAAGACTGCGTAGATCGAGTGATCCTCTACCCTGGTCATCACGCCCATCTTGAGAAAGACCTCTTAGAATTCGTAAAAGCCGTTCAGGTAGGACATGAATGATATTATCGTCTCTCAATCGTTGGCAGGCACTACGTATATGCAAGGTCGAGCTTTCATCAACACTGAGATCGGGAGCGTCTTCGCGCAAATAATCAATCAGCGCAACTTCTAGTCTCATGGCCTCGGTAAAACGCTGCAATGAACTTCGCTCAACCCCGACATGAATATATGCGGTCAGAGGAGTATCATTATTCGCGATACCCAAATACTCTAGATCGGACAAGGCTTTTTGAAGTTTTTCTTGAGTAAAGCCAGTTATCCCCATCAACTCATCTGTCGATATTCCTTCATCCGGATTGGAATGAATCAACTTGCGGGTGATATCGAGCAGATTTCTGCGATAAGTTGGTGTGAAGCTATCGCGCCCATCCAGTTTTGATTTGGCATCTTCAATCGAACCGATCAACAATGAGGATGGAAAAATCTGCACGCGATTTTCTTCTCGGGTTAGCAAAATGGCGTCTTCCAACCAAGAAATAGCCGTCTTCACGCGGGTATCATTTGTGGTCTCATCACGCACAAAATGCCCTTCATCATCTTCCAATAGAATTTCGCCAGATGTAACCACGACCTCCCCAGTTTCATTGCGACTGCCGTGTTTGCGGTTCTTGGTATCGATTTTTCTGAGAGCCCTGAGGATGCTGGCAATTTCTCGGCGGGTCAGTCTAGAACGGGCTGACATACCGAACTGCTTGTCAATGTCATCCATGGTAAACAGTAAAACACAGCGGGCCGGATTCCGATCACGACCTGCCCGCCCTGCTTCCTGCATATAGTTTTCAAGCGAACCGGGTATATCAGCGTGGATAACCAATCGAACATCCGGTTTGTCGATACCCATACCAAATGCATTGGTAGCAACAATTACCCGAATTTTTCCATCGATAAATTGGCTCTGAACGGTCTTTTTTGAATCCGGCGTTAGCTGGGAATGGAAATGTTCGGCGCTGACCCCCTTTAGCCTGAGAAACTCAGCCATGTCTTCCGTATCCTTACGAAAGGCACAGTAAACGATGGCGCTACCCTGTTGGTTGTTGAGGAGATCGAGCTCTAGAATTTGATAAACATCCTCGGGTTTTCTAGCGAGGTCGGTCTGAACGACCATGAACTCAAGATTGGTACGTGAGCTACCGCCATCATAAATTTCCATGTCTATTTTTAGTTTGTCATGAAAATGCTGAGCCAAATCTCCCTTAACTTCCGGTTTTGCAGTAGCGGTCAGGGCTAAGATTGGTGCTGGTTCCCGCCCGTCTGAAGTCTCCTCAATAAAACGGGCCAGATATCGGTAGTCAGGACGAAAATCATGACCCCATTTGGAAAGACAATGAGCCTCATCAATAACCCAGGTACCGATCTGGCGTTGTCTCAAGGTTTTGCGAACGGTACGGTTGCGAAGTTGCTCAGGTGAGATAATCAAGATGCCAACATCACCAAGTCGAACCAGATCAAGAGTCTCGCTACGTTCTGGATAAGACAGCATTCCGTTTATGGTTGCAGCACAGGTTATCCCATTTTTTTCCATACCATCGACCTGATCGGCCATCAAGGCAACCAGTGGAGAAATAACTACGGTTAGGGCGCCGGTCTTGAAATAGCGTGAGAGACCTGGCAGTTGATAGCAGAGAGATTTACCGGTACCAGTAGGAAGGATTCCAAGGGCATGTTTGGCGGACATTGAAGACTCAACTATCACCTCTTGCATGGGTCTACCGGACTGTGGTTCTATTGGCTCAGATCGAAAATTGTCAAAACCGAACCAGCGTTTCAGTTCCTTCTTTGGATTATGAAACTTTTGGCACCAAACACATTTGGGATCATTGCAGGCGATATCTCGCAATTTACGAATGATACTCACCGTTTCGGGGTGGTTATAAAAAACCCAAGACGGTATGACCGAGTTGCCTCCTGCAACAGATATCCACGCGAGTGCATATGCTAATGCCCAATTCGACGTTTGGAGATTATCAAGGATTCCTTCACAATGCGTAAGACAACCTTTGGTAGACAGCCAATTGGTGATTGTTCGTTTGGTTGATTCAATCGAAGGTATAGAATCATTTCGTACAAATTTCAGAAATGCATCAAACCCTTTTCCATTTGGATCAGAGGAAGTCAACCCATGAAATATGTCCAGTAAATCACGCTCGGTTGTATTCTGAAAAGAGTCTTGTTGATCGAATAAAATTTGGACAGTAAGCCGAGCATCCTGTACCGGATCATTACATTGATCACCGAGAATGATTGGGTCTTGGTAATGTTTGATCAGTTTGTGATACGGATTTTTCGGAAAAGCAAGAGGGTTTAACCAGAGAGTGTCAATACAAGGGCGTTGTAGCAGGTCAAGATTTGGAGCAAACGCTTGCAAGTATTTATGATCGAACAGGATCAGATTGTGACCGAGGAGGAATTCAGTGCCGCTTGCAAAACGATCGAGTTCAATCAATCCTTTGGATATCTGCTTACCTGCAAGAAATAGAGTCGATTCCGATTCCGGTCGATAAGCACCAATCGAAAGGATTTGATTCGTTTTCTTATGAACTTCCAAATCAATAGCGATACAACGATGAGCGAAGTTCTTGGACGAGTCTTGCATCTTATCTAGAGAGATGTCGGAATCAATGGAGTGAGTTGAACTTTTTGGGCAAATGATAGTCTACTAGCGAAAAGGGATTTGTTTATTGCAGAGAATCAGAATCGCAATTCGTTCGCTAGGGGATGAGGGTGAAAATTGCATAGAGCCAAATTATGCATGCAAGTAGCAGAGATAGCATGACTGCGGCGCTACCGGTATCTTTGGCTTTTTTGGCTTCTTCGTGGAATTCTGGTGAAACCTTGTTGACTACTGATTCGACTGCAGTATTCAGTAATTCCGTAATCAGGACAACCATATGCAAAGCTATCAGGGCGATGCGAATCCAATCCTCAAATGGAAGGATAAGGCATAGTATGCTAAGTGCAACCGCTAGTAGCAACTCCTGTCGAAAAGCAGCTTCGTCTCTGATGGCAATACGTAGTCCCGAAACTGAATAGAGAAAAGCTCTGTAAATACGCCTGAGTCCTGTAGAACGTTTCGGAATGATTTGGGTCATAATGTGAGTCATTATCGCCATCATGGTCAACTTTGCATTTTAACCGCCAGAAGTCAGTTTGACTGATGTATGCGTGATTCGATATGGGATCGCTGATTTATTAAGTTATCCACTACTGTTGGCACCAATCACAATTAATGACGATGATGATACGGCAAACAAAAAACTCAATATGGTTGCTCGTTATATCGAGATATTTGTCGTCCGACGTTCAATTAATTATCGCAGATTCTCCGCGAGTTCTATTCGCAATACTATGTACAATCTAGTAAAAGATATTCGATCAAAGGATGTATTAACTATTGAGATGATATTCAAAAACCGCTTAGAAGAGATGCCTGAGGACTGGGACGGTTTGATTCAGTTCGGATTACATGGGCAGAACAAGAGATTTGTTAAGTTTTTTTCTTTCGCGAATAACATCCTTCATTGAGAAAGAGTCGGGTTATCAAACTTCTTTTGCAGCTTACCATGATCCATCCGAAGGAAAGCCATTTGAAATAGAGCATATCTGGGCTGACAAATTCGAGGAGCGTGATGAATTCGATAATTGTCGAAACCTTATCGGAGGTCTTTTACTGCTTCCGCAAGGGACGAATCAGAGTTTCGGGGCGATGACTTATAAAGATAAACTTGAGCGTTATGTAAGTGAAAATCGGTTAGTGAAATCTCTATGTAGTAGCACATACAATAATAATCCCAATTTCAAGCAAATGTATGAGCGTCTGGAACTAAAATTTCAGTCACACAACAAGTTTGATCGGGATGAATTGATGCAACGTCAAAATTTATACAAGAGTATTGCTGAAAAAATCTGGTCCTTATAAGGAAGAGAAAATATGAAAATAAAGATTTTGATAGATGGTAAGTCATATAAGCACACCGGAAGTTTGATCAGAGCGGAAGAACTTTATAAATTGGTTAGCTGTCAAGGTAAACAACTATTTATCGATCGTCCTGATGATATCGATATTCCACTCGATCCAATGGATGTTCTTGTTCTTTATGACGAAAAATCATTTATTACAGGTAAGACCTCGATAGAAAGTAATCCGCTGTTGCGAAATGAAATTCAATTTCGATTTAATGGCGAGATTACTCCATCAGTTACACATGCAAAGATCACGGGTAGAGATCTTAAGAAATTTGATGATGAACATCCTAAAGGTAGATTATTTGTTGACATTAGTACCGGTCCCGATGCTGAGGTCACCGATGACATGATAGTTGTGGTACAGAACGACGATTCCTTTTTTGTGATTCCAGCAGGTGATGAAACCAATCCTGAAGATCCAGTTGATATTGAGGACTGTGGTCGGCATGGAAGGCGGCCACCAAAGGGAGTTAGATATCGGGTCCGGATTGATAGGGAAAAATACACCGTCAAACAAGATCAAATAACTGGTGCGCAGATTCTAGAATATGTTGACAAATCTCCTGACGAGTGGACTTTAAACCAGAAGATGCGGGGAGGGGAAAGAAAACGAATTAACCCTGATGACATTGTAAATGTCTCACAACCCGGTATTGAGCGGTTTGAAACCGTACTCCGTCAGGCACAGCAAGGTTGTGGGTAATTTTTTTGTATTTCCTGCGGAGGATATTGAGTATCTCGATTCCCATTATCCGAGGCAGTGGTATAAGCTCAGTGAAGAGAATGAAAAATACGCTCTTCTGATTAAGGAATTTCAAATTCCCGAAGGATTTAAACAAAAAATAGCCGACCTTATGATTTTGATGCCAGCTGGATACCCTGGCGTTGGTTTGGATATGTTTTATTTTGACCCATCGCTTCATAAATTGAACAATAAGGATCCAGGATCTCTTTCTGTCGAGGAACATTTTGGACGATCTTGGCAACGATGGTCTAGACATTATGAATGGATTCCAGGTGAACATGGCCTCTGCCAGCATATTGAATATGTGCGAAACGAGTTAGAAATAGCCGGTTTATAATGAAATCTCCAACATTATCAATGACAAAAAAAACCCATGATATAGCATTGCAACATTTATTTCCTGGCGATGAGTTGGAGTCTGCAGGAGTTTTTATTTGTAATCAAGGAACGGGGGTGCATTTCCAAAAACTTATAGTTACAAAGTTTGTCCAAATTCCGCATGAATTATGCGATAGACGTTCGAATCATATAGTATGGCCATTTGAAGCATACTTTGATTCCAAAACAATCACTAATATTGATCTTGCTAAGCAATCCGTTATAACCATTCATTCCCATCCCGGCGGAGACCTCAAATTTTCAAAAATTGATAATCAGAATGATCGAGAGTTGTTTGCATCAATAAATGCATGGTTTGATGATGACAGGCCAAATGGGTCTGCAATTATGGTGCCCAATGGAACCATTATGGCAAGGAAAGTTGAGGATAATGGTATTTTCCAGTCGTTCCGATCAGTTAATGTTGTAGGTGAAACAATTTCAATCTGGAGTAAAGAAGAAGACTCCTTTTATACCCCGCATGAAAAAAAAATATGCCAAACGCTTGGAACAGGAACCCTTGAGCGATTGCGCAAGATGCGCGTAGGCGTAGTCGGTTGCTCAGGCACTGGTAGTATTGTGGTCGAATTACTGGCGCGTAATTGTGTTGGGAATTTAGTTCTTGTTGATGATGACACTGTTGAAGAGAAAAACCTTAATCGTCTTGTTAACAGTGCATTGACCGATGTTAAGGATGGTAAAACGAAGGTTGATGCTCTAGCAGCATCAATAGCCCATGCAGGATTGGGAACTAAGATTGACGCATACGAAGCACTGACTGATTCCCCAAAAGCTGTGGCTGCACTCATTGATTGCGATGTGATCTTCGGTTGTGTAGATTCTGCTTTTGGGCGATATCATCTGGACTGTTTAGCTAGTGCATACCTAATTCCCTATTTTGATGTAGGAGTCCATATTGACGCTGACGGTACTGGGGATATTAGGTCCGCGGATGCAGTTGCGCATTATATTCATCCCGATGGTCGTGATTTATTGTCTCGTGGAGGATACACTTTAAGTCAGGTAAAATCGGAAAATTATCAACGAAACGATCCCGATACGTATACAAAACACCGAGAAAATGGATATCTTGCTTCGGTCGGCGAAGAACAGCCAGCAGTTATGTCGGTAAATATGCAAGCTGCTTGTATGGCTTTCAATGACTTTCTCGCTCGAATTCATACGTTTCGTTTCGATCCAGATCGTGAGTTTGCAACTCAACGTTTTCGACTCACACATGGGTGCTATGAGCACGAGTCAGATGATGGTGAACCATGTTCATTGTTTATAAAATACCGAGGCATGGGTGATTCTAGCCCTCTTGTACAAAACAATCTTCGTAATGATTAAGTGGTTTTTTAATCAATGGTCTAAATGCCATCCATACAAAACAAAGTGGGTGGAAGATTTGCCTGACCCTGTAACGAAAAATATAGTTTATGTTATTGGAGAAAAATCTTTACCGTTTCAGGTTGCAGTCGCTTGTCCTCGGAAACGATGCCAGCAAATCGTTCATTTGGATGTTGCCCCAGAGTTGCCAAACCGATGGTTTATCACTGTTCACTCGAATGAAACGATTTCATTACACCCTTCAATTCATATAACAAGTTGGAGATGCAGATGTCATTATTGGCTTTCCCGTGGCAAAATTCTTTGGAGTGAGGCCCCACGTATTTTCGTCCCAAAAGAAAATGAATATGCTCCCTAAAGTTTATATAAGTCGCTTTAAGAAGTTTTCCGATCTGGAAATTGATCTGAATAAAGATTCATTTATTGTAGGGCCAAACAATTCTGGCAAGACAACAATTTTACAAGCGGTAGCTTTTGCAGCAGAAATTGCTGAGATCTGGTTTGGGCGATTCCAAAAAGCAAATTTTGATTACCAACATGCAAATGCATCAGAAATCGATGTTCTATCATCATTTAGTATGGGGTTGGAACTGTCTCATGAATTGTGGCATAAACAAGATACACAAAATCCAATCATTATCAAAATTGTTACCGACAAATTCGATGTAGGTTTTTCCCTTCAATATATAGACGTAAAGACATCAGAAATTAGGCCTTTATCTGAAACGCAGACAGCTGATCTTGAAGCTTATGTAAGAGCTCCATTCAAAGCCATATATATTCCATCACTTTCTGGTTTGGACACTAAAGAACCAAAATATGATGATGCAACGATCCGCGTACGACTGGGAAGAGGTCAAGGGGGTACTATTCTCCGGAGCCTACTTTCGGCAATAAGTAGAGATGAAACGAAGTGGGAGAGTCTACAAGAAAGTTTGCAAATTCTATTTGATAATGCCGAGCTTTCAAAACCAAGCGGCGCTGATCCTATTCAAGTTCAATACCGTCATTCACCAAAAAAACCTTGGTATGGCTTGATTAATGCGTCTTCGGGGTTTTTGCAGACGGTTTTGGTCCAGTCGGCACTTTTATACTCCGATGCACAGCTTTTTCTTATTGATGAGCCGGATGCTCATCTTCATGTGCTGTTAAAGGAATCAATGTATCGCATGATAATGGATCATTGTGTTAAAAATGATTGTCGTGCATTGATTGCAACGCATTCGAGTCGGCTTATTGATGCAGCAGCCAAGACTGGAGAGCAAAACTTATCTCTTGTGACCTCGGAGGGATTGCGCCCAGTCAAACAAGGCGATGCCAAGGAGTTGCTGAACATTCCATTCATTGAGATTGTTCTTGCTGAAACCACTCAGCGAATTTTGTACATAGAAGGATCATCTGATTTACATATTCTTCGAGCGTGGGCAACGGCTTTGAATCATCCAACGAGGCCATATTTAGAAAACCCCTTTCATATCGAAACCGCAGAGCGCAAAGGAAAAGGGTTTCCAACAAAGCATTATCGAGCATTAAAAGCACAGGTACCAACTTTACAAGCACTCGATATACGGGATCCTAACGGTAATGAAAATAAATCTGGAGAAGGTTTAAATCCAGAAAAATTGCGACAAAAAAGAACTAAAGATATACAACTGGTGTATTGGTTTCGCCGCGAAATCGAAAGCTATTTGTTGCATCCAGAGACATTGAAACGATTTTTAACAAATCAAATGGGGAACGAAGCAGCACAACGATTTGTAGAAGATCAATTTTCTAGGGCGATGATTCAGGAACCGTTCGAAAATTCAAATTTTTATGAACAAGGCAAGCGTACAGTTAAGAATTTTCTTGCAAAGGCTGGCGTTAATCTTAAGGAATCCGAATATAGCAAAATAGCTTGTTGTATGCACCCAGATGAAATTCATCCTGATGTTAAAGCAATGCTTGATATTGTAGAAATTTGGTTAATGGATGAAACTCCATAATACTCAGGGTTGGCGCAAAACTAATAAGCTATTTTTGCACCAATCCTCAGTTAGAAGTGATGATTTACAAATGAATAGAAATTACTGGGCTATCAGAACGAGTAGTTACGTAGAAAGTTGCGTTAAGAAATACAACAAGGCGATTTTTCGACTTGAAGATAGTATGAAAGATTGGTTTTCATACGGTCATTATTGTCTCCGAGAAGGAGATATAGACCCAGAAACGACACAATCCAGCGTATTGCAGGACTATGGTATATGCATTCATTACATTTCAAAAATATACCAGAAACTACCAGAATTTGGGTTGAAGAATACTCAAGAAAATATGAATGGGTTATTCGAATATAGTCAGAAAGACAAACTTGGTATTAAGCTTCCCTGGGATTTATGTCGATTTCTTAAATACACCGATAACAGTTTAGTTAAATCTCGTTATTTCAATTCATTAGATCCCAAAAACTATTTCTTAATAATACTACTCTTACGAAGTTAAGTGTGGATTGTTGATAGCCCGGACGCTCGTATGAGTGGAAATCCAAACGCCCTGAAGATCGATTCCGGAGTAGCAAACGCAAATCTGCAAAACAACCTGTCGCCAACCAGACCAAGACGGCATAATCAAACCATGATAGTCACTTATCCCGAAATTTCTTAAGTGAATGCACCTTCGTCCTTAAGTGAACGCCATTGATCCAAACAAACCCCAGGGCGGCACAATGACCACCCTTTCTTATGTAATATAGATCATGATGGGTAGCTAGGTAAATCATTTCCAAAAATATCCTTACTAGAACTGAATTCTTGAAATCTCAAACACTCGAAATCCCCAAAGTCGATATTCTGATTCTTGGTCTGATTGAAACATTGCGAGATCTTGAATCAGGGTTCTCAATTCAACAGATCGATTATGTGTCGTCAGCTCTCAGATTATTCTGAAGTAATTGGATTTGCTTCTAGCTATGCTAGGTTAGGCTGTTTTTTCGCAGTTACTTTTGACTCTCCACAAATGATTAGTTTAAGAGCTGTATTCATTGTTTTTTGCATTTTCACGAATTATACAGACAAGGATCTGTCTCTCAGAATCTAGGTCAACACCGAAGTTCAACACCCTTTTGATATTTCGCGTGAATATTCAAATTCACTAATAGAGATAAAGTCGCTTTATGGAATAAAAAAACTATCCCATTGCACACTGTGATCGGATTGAACATAATTGAACAATATATTCCAGAGTCTTATCAACCAACACCTTTTCAAATGCTAACTACCAATCCGTTCGCTGAAATATCCTCGACCATACCACCTGTAGCAATGCAGACCTTTTTGGTTATCATGATCCTTCTGGTGATAACAGGCACCATCTTTGATGTCATCCACAAAAAAAGTGCCAAATACTTCTTCCAGAATATGAAGAAAACAAAATCCGCAAGTGATCGGCAAATCGGCGGTGGTGAAACCACAAAAATTGCCTTGGCAACAGCCGCTCACGATGTGCTCGCCTCTGGCGAATTCTGCAATGCTCGTCGGCGGATTGCCCATCTGCTTACCATGTATGGATTTATTTTCTTTGCGGCTACCACCTCCATAATGATTTTCAGTTTCAGTAATGGCAGTTCTTCAACTCCAACTATTCTTCCGTTACTTTGGCACTTGGGCGCACTAATGGTCTGTGTCGGCGGATACTGGTTCTGGTTCTTCATTCGAGTTGATGTCGCTGCCGAAGGAAATTCACCATTTCGCTTTATGCTTGCTGATCTGTTTGTGGTCTCGCTTGTTGCCTGTACAACATTTGCCCTGATCTGGTCGTTTGCCTTAGGTACTGGAAGTGAATTTTGGTCATGGTTTTTCTTTCTATTGTTTGTCGCTTCTACTCTAGCCCTCTTCGGCGGAGTACCTTGGTCCAAATTTGCCCACATGTTTTTCAAACCTGCAGCGGCATTTGAGAAACGTATATCAGAAGCCAACGGCACAATGAACAACCTGCCCGAACCAGCAGATAAACCAGCGCAGTTTGGACTTGGTATCAAACGCCAATTACCACGCCAATACTGAAACACAATTATTGGTGAAAACAATCCAATTATCGGATCAATCGTGAACCACAATAACTAACTCAAGAATTATCATGCCAACATTTGTATATATGACACGTTGCGATGGCTGCGGCCATTGTGTTGATATCTGCCCTTCCGACATCATGCACATTGACAAAAAATATCGACGTGCTGTCAACATTGAACCTAACATGTGCTGGGAATGCTACTCATGTGTCAAGGCTTGTCCCCAAAACGCGATTGATGCTCGTGGGTACGCAGACTTCGCTCCACTTGGTCATAGCGTCCGGGTTCGTCGGGAAGAAGAAAAAGGCACAATCTCTTGGCGTATCAAATTCCGCGATGGGCGTGAGAAAAACTTTGTATCACCAATCACTACACAACCTTGGGGTGAAAAAATTCCCAGATTAGCTGATTTCGCAGTACCCGATAACGAGGCACTTGAATCCCAATTACTCTGCCACGAGCCAGATGCACTGAATATAGAGAGCGGACTACCTACCATCGATAAGTCGAAATTCAAGCAGGGGGTCTATTACTAATGGGAATGAAAACAGTATTCGAGGATTGTGACATCCTTGTAGTCGGCGGAGGCATGGGCGGTACAGGTGCTGCCTATGAAGCACGCTACTGGGGTCGAGACCTCAAAATAGTGGTTGCTGAAAAAGCCAATATTGACCGCTCTGGAGCTGTTGCACAAGGACTCTATGCAATTAACTGTTATATGGGTATGCAATGGGATGAAAACCAACCCGAAGATCACGTCCGCTACGCACGGAACGACCTCATGGGTATGGTTCGAGAAGATCTGGCTTACGATATGGCCCGACACGTTGACTCGACAGTACATAAATTTGAGGAATGGGGCTTGCCTTTAATGCGAGATCCAGAAACCGGTCGATACCAACGTGAAGGAAAATGGCAAATCATGATTCACGGCGAGAGTTATAAACCAATCGTTGCTGAAGCGGCCCGTAAATCTGCCGATAAAATTTATAACCGGATTATGGTTACCCATCTTCTAATGGATGAAAGCCAGCCGAATCGAATTGGGGGTGCAGTTGGCTTCAATGTCCGCACAGGTGATTTTCATGTATTCCGCGCCAAAGCTGTGATCGTCGGTGCCGGCGGAGCATCACACATCTTCAAGCCACGATCTGTGGGTGAAGGCATGGGCAGGACCTGGTACGCACCTTGGAGTTCTGCTTCAGCATACGCCTTGCCAATCCTAGTCGGTGCAAAAATGACCCAGATGGAAAACCGTATCGTGCTGTGTCGTTTTAAAGATGGATATGGCCCAGTGGGTGCTTACTTTCTCCATCTGAAAACCTATACCCAAAACGCCTATGGTGAAGAGTATGAATCCAAATGGTATGATCATACCAAGAATCTGGTCGGTGAATATATTGATCATCACCCAACCCCAACCTGTCTGAGAAACCATGCATTTATTGAAGAAATGAAGGCAGGTCGAGGACCGATTCATATGGTCACAAAAGAGGCATTTCAGGATCCACACAAAGAAGTTATTGGTTGGGAAAACTTCCTCGGCATGACTGTCGGTCAAGCTGTGGTCTGGGCCTCTCAGGACATTGACCCAAAATACATAAATCCAGAATTAACCACCTCTGAACCCTATGTTATGGGCTCGCATGCTACCTGTTCAGGTGCTTGGGCAAGTGGTCCGGAAGATGTCTCTCCAGATGAATACTACTGGGGTTATAACCGAATGATGACTGTGGATGGATTATTTGGTGCAGGTGACGCATTAGGTGGTACTGCTCACGCTTTCTCATCCGGTTCTTTTACAGAAGGACGATTGGCTGCAAAGGCCGCTGTTCGATTTGTAAGGGATTATGGTAAAGATCCGGTCAAAGTTTCCGAAAGTCAATATGAGAAACTCAAAACCGAGATCTACAAACCTCTTGAGAATTATCAGATCGGTAGAAATGAAATTGTTGGTGGTACCGTGTCCCCGAGTTATATCTTGCCACTCCACGGTCTTCAACGTCTCGAAAAAATTATGGACGAGTATGCTGGAGGCATCAGCAATAATTACATGACCAATGAACCCTTGCTCACTCGAGGTTTACAATTGCTTCATACTCTGCATGAGGATTTAAACCACATCGGTGCCGAAGATTTGCATCAATTGCAAAGGGCATGGGAGCTCAGGCATCGTGCTATCGCCTCGGAATCGGTTGTACGGCATACCCTGTTTCGAGAAGAAACCCGCTGGCCCGGTTATTACTATCGTGGAGATCATATGAAACTCGATGATGATAACTGGCATGTATTGACTTTGTCACATCGCGATCCTGAATCCGGGGAGTGGACGATGGAGAAGGCGCCTGTTTACCATATCGTCGACTAGTTATATCTATCAATCAGGACCACCGAAAGTCGGGGGCTGTCACAAATTTGATAGCCGAATCAAGGTTCCCGTGGTTTGAATGAAGCGTGATCAAGCTGTGGTTGGATTCTGCTTATCACGATATGGTGCTCAATTTGTATACTCCGAGCTCAATTGATGGTCACGTTTTCGTGATTGAATGTCCTATGGGTTG
Source organism: Gammaproteobacteria bacterium (assembly GCA_026708585.1). Lineage (GTDB taxonomy): Bacteria > Pseudomonadota > Gammaproteobacteria > Arenicellales > Poriferihabitantaceae > Poriferihabitans. The sequence goes on along the minus strand of JAPOUQ010000075.1, from coordinate 14,222 downwards.
AACTTCAATTCGATTTGCAGATGCAAAACCTTGAAACACTTCTTCCGCATCTAGCATATCCAGATAAGGTAATCGAAGACTTACTGAAATACATTACCAAAGCCGAGGTTGAGACATCACAAATTCCGAACCTCCTAAAGGCATCCTGCAATCATCTTGATACTCTTGGGCGAGTATTGAACGACCTCTGTCAAGGTATCGCTCCAGACTCAAACGTTGAACAGCTCATCATCAATCTCAAGAATCTTGTAGGTTCACCTGAAACCTTCTCACTCCAGAAAATTGAGTCAGAGCTTGCACATTTACTAAGCCTAGCTAAGACCTTATCACCATCTGACTCCTCAACCCTTCGAGAATGCCAAGCACTAACTTCGGCTACCATGCAGGATTATCTTTCCGCAGCAAAATACTGTCGTCTGGGCTCTGGAATATGCGGAATTGATAATCTTCAAAAATGGAATCTACTTCATCTTGAAGCGACCTTTCTAGGTGATTATGGTCGAGAGTTCAGTGACGACTCAGCGTTACAAAAAGCAATCGACCTTCTACGATTCGAAATCCTCGTTCATACTGAAAAAAATAAGATACAAGACCAAAAAATCTATAGTCTTCATACCTTGGGTACCTTACTAGGAATCATCGGTCAACGCCGCTCAGGAACCCGATATCTAGAGGAATCTGTTCAGGCTTATCACGATGCTTTGGAGCTCTGCGAGGAACAGGTAGCTGGATCGATTTGGGCATCAATGCAAAATGGTCTCGGTAATGCATTAGGGGCTCTTGGACAGCGCCAATCTAACAATGGCCTTTGTGAACAGGCCATCGAATCATTTGAAAAGGCTCTTCAATTTAGAACCGAGCAGAATACCCCCGATGAATGGGCTTCAACCCTGAATAATATGGCTGCAATACTCCATTCATTAGGACGAAAAAACAAAGATCCCAAAATACTGAAACGCGCTGTCGATGCTTACAAGAAAGTACTTCGCACTTGGACAAAGTCAAAAAATCCGATGGATTGGGCAACCGCCATGTACAATCTCGGCACTGCATTAAGTTCGCTTGGCGAACACCGCCGAGGACCTCGAACATTGGAACAGGCAATAGCCGCCTATAACAGTTCACTTTCTATTCGTTCCAAAGAACAATTGCCCGAACATTGGGCCATCACCCAGAATAATCTTGGTACCACTTTACAAAAACTTGCTGAGCGTGAGCACAGCACTGATACGATGCAAAGAGCAATTGACGCTTATCAAAATACTCTGACCATCTGGACACAGAAATCGGTGCCCATGGTTTGGGCGATGTCAATGGCAAATCTTGGAGTAGCAAGACGCCGACTAGCCGAAATGAACAGTAATCAAGAAGATGCTGATCGTGCTGTGACCGAAATCAGTTCAGCGGTTAAAGTATTTCGAAGCGCAAGCCATGCGAAATATACTGAACTTGGTGAAGAGCAACTTTCTCTGACGCGTAAGTTATTAACCAAATTGGTTACAGAAGAACAAACTGCGAAAAATACAAGCTCGTAATTCGTCAATCACTATCGAATCTTTCTGCTACTAGGTCTAAACTCGTTTCAATTCGATTTTTCGATTTGTTGGTAAGCCCTTAGCATTAATATGAGACCAAGTGCTACCATTGGGACGCAAAGCAATTGACCCATCGTCAACCAACCAAAGGCAATCGTTCCCAAATGAAGATCCGGCTCTCGAAAGAATTCCACTAGAAACCGAAAACCACCATAGCCCAACAAAAACAAAGCAGAAACCGATCCGAGTGGTCGGGGTTTGGATGCAAACCAGATTAATACCAAAAATAATGCTACTCCTTCCAGCATTGCTTCATAAATTTGTGAAGGATGCCGAGGCAACAAATCCGCTGTATAGAATTGCACGGCCCAGGGTACATCGGTGACTCTTCCCCATAGTTCCTGATTGATGAAATTTCCAATGCGCCCGAAAAACAGGCCTGGAGGAATTAGCGGTACCAAAAAATCAAACACTGCCAAAGGATGGTGCTGCTTGTGCTTAGCATAGAACCAACAAGCCAAAATGACCCCAACTAATCCACCGTGGAACGACATCCCGCCATCCCAAATTGCAAATACAGACCAGGGTTGTTCCAGTAAGGACCCGATCTGGTAAAAAATCATATAACCTAGTCGTCCACCAAGAATTACACCTAAAGCGACATAGAACAACAAATCACCAACTTCCTTTGGCTGAAAACTGTTTTCAGGTCCTGAAGCTCTTCGATATCCAATCCACCAACCCAAGGAGAATCCGATGAGATACATCAGTCCATACCAGTGAATAGAGATTGGGCCAATGGAAATAGCGACCGGATCGAAATTGGGATGGAGAATCAAATCGTAACTCCCTCGGACATTTCTCGGTTATCCGCAAGTTCAATGTCATCGAACTGCGAACAACCTATGGACACCAAATGTTTATTTTGATTTTTCATTGAAATACCAATAATATTTGCAATCTCGGAAATCACTTAATCCCCTTCATCCCCCATGTATGGATTGATCCATTGTTTGGAACATCAGTACCAAAATTAACTCAAACCAAGAACATATCAACTGAAAATACCATATCAATGATTCTTCGCTGTAGATTATAGAGAGTCAAATTCAATCGTCTCACTACTCGGCTATTGTAGAACTTGCGCTCAGAATTAAGTCCAATTCATTATTGGATATCTCATGGATGAACTACTACAACTCTTGCTATTTCTGACCATCTCTTGGTTGATGTTGAACTTCAACACGTGCCCATCTACGTTTACCCACCTGAATGGTACTGCAAGTGCCGGGTCTCATAATAAATTTAATATCCGAGATCCGCTCTCCATCAACTTTTACAGCGCTTTGGCGAATCATACGTATACCATCTGAAGAAGAATCAACGAGACCTGCCTCCCGCAAAATTACAGACATCAAGACACCTTGGTTATCCGATGGGATCTGTACATGAGGCATATCGGTAGGAGCATTGCCCTTGGTAAATTGACTAGCAAAGTCAGTGGAGGCCCGCTTTGCCTCCAATGTTCCATGAAATCTCGCTGTAATCTCATTTGCTAAAGCAATCTTTGCATCTTTCGGGTTGGCACCGCTCTGAATTTCTTGTTTGATCGTCTGAATTTCGGATACTGAATGAAAACTCAGCAATTCGTAGTACCTCCACATCAATTCATCCGAGATCGACATGATCTTGCCAAACATCTCCTTCGGAGAATCTTCCAATGCGATATAGTTGTTCAAGGATTTTGACATTTTATTGACGCCATCCAAACCTTCCAGCAGTGGCATAGTCAGTACTGTTTGGGCTGACATGCCGTATTGTTTCTGGAGTTCTCGTCCCATCAGCAAATTGAACTTTTGGTCGGTTCCACCAAGTTCAATATCGGATTTCAGGGCGACTGAGTCATAGCCCTGAGCCAATGGATAAAGGAGTTCGTGGATTGCGATTGGCAGGTTATCAGTTAGTCGTTTCTTGAAGTCGTCTCTTTCAGTTATTCTTGCTAAGGTTATTCGAGAAGCCAATCGAATCATACCCTCAGCACCAAGAGGGGTCATCCATTCTGAATTAAATCGTATTTCGGTTAAGTCGGGATCGAGAATCTTGAATATCTGCTCCTTGTAAGTTTCAGCGTTGTTGTTGATATCCTCGCGAGAGAGCGGGGGCCGGGTTGCGTTTCGACCACTAGGATCACCTATCATTCCTGTGAAATCACCAATCAGAAAAATTATGGTATGGCCGAGTTCTTGGAATTGACGCATTTTGTTGATCAACACAGTATGCCCGAGATGTAGATCTGGCGCGGTTGGGTCAAACCCAGTCTTCACTCGTAAAGGCTGTCTGGTTTTTAGTTTTTCGAGCAGTTCCGATTCCAACAGAATCTCTTCTGAACCACGTTTCAGTTCCGTGATTTGTTCACTAGGGTTATATGCTACTTGTTTGTTCATTGTCTGTTTTGAGAAGCCCTTCTCTTCGCTTGCTACAGATATAAGTTCTCAGGAAGTATAGTGTAACATCCGACTGTAAATCCGAATTAAATCAAGATATCTTCGCTGGGTTTCTGATTGAATGAGCCCTGAAATTATTTCGGCTCAAGATCCAAAAATAAACCGAAATCCAGATAGGATTATTACCATTCAATCTGAAAGAAATGGGAAATGATTGATCCAATTCAGACTATTCTCTGTTTCGGAATAATCTTGCTCATACTGTCACAAATTTTCAACTCACTCAGGACTTTTGGTTACGAGAAAATCTGTCATGGCATGTATAGTTTTTAGTCGCGAACAAAGGACTTACTCAACCTTGGTAGATATTCCATTTCAATGCGTATATATTTCAACTGCCGAGTAGATGAGGCGTGGTAGCACCCTCATGTACCTGGCGGTATTGTATATAATTCCCATAGTTTTCGTTTGGATACAACAAGATTTCATCGCTGGTTGAGTAAAACAATGAAGCATATGAACCCCCAAGATCAATCCGACTAACCGCACATTTCCTTATAAATGAACCTATCTTTCTTTGGATTTACTATGAAATACTGCACTATTCCCATAAAATAATTATAATACTTGCTAATAGAATGATACGTATACCTAGATTTTACTGGTATTGAACCCCTTTCCTAAACTGATTGTTGGTCTTTGAATTTGTTGATTTCAAAAAAACTCTTCTTGGTAGGACATCGTGTGCTAATTGCCACACTCATGGGTATGTTCATAGCAGTGATTGCAACGATTCTAGTCATACCTGACGTTTTCTCAACTGAGTCAACAACTCCGCATGATAATACAGCGGGGACGCTGTCATCCAAAGAAGACTCGCTTTCCACTTCAACACCCACTACCCAGCTTCAGTTGACAGCTACATTTCCTGATCATTCTTTTGGGTTTACACCGGACCCAGAAACCGGATCAGAATTCCCAATAACTCGTGATAGAGAGCTCCTTCACGATATTGATTTGACATCCGATATTTATGGAACTCAGCAATGGATAGAAGATCAAGTTCGGAAAGGCGACACCTTCGTTGAGATCTCGCTTCGTAATGGTCTCTCCTACCAACAAGCTTTGAATGTCGCCAATACCCAGGGGGCAGAAATCCTGCACAGAATCAAACCCGGTAAGACCATCCGTTTTCAACTGGACTCCGAACAGCGGCTCTCTACCATTCAATATGCACATCTACCTCTTGAGACGCTTGAAATTACCCGAGATCACCAAACTGGTGATTATCAATCAAAGATTCATAGCCATATCCCTGAAATCAAACTTCGGACATTTAAGGCAGAAATCCAAACGAGTGTCTTTCACACCGCAAGTTTGAACAATATTCCGCACTCGGTTATTGATGACTTGATCAATGTCTACCAACGAAAAGCTGACTTCTATAGAGATATCAAGCGAAATGACGAATTCTCGGTCATCTATGAAGAGTTGTATAAGGATGGCGAGAGGATTGGTACAGGAAATCTGATTGCTGCTGAACTCGACTTATCCGGCGATAAGATCTATGCTATACGATATACTGACCCAAATGGACACACAGACTATTATTCGCCCGATGGTAAAAGTTTGAGTTTTGGATTCTTACGATCACCGCTCAAATTTGCTACCGTATCATCCCACTTCAGTCCAAGACGATTACATCCGATCACTAAAGAATGGAAACCGCATCGTGGCGTAGACTATAGTGCTCCACTGGGAACACCTGTTATGTCAACGGGAGATGGGCAAGTTACCAAAGCCAAATTCATGAACGGTTATGGGATCACTGTAGCAATCCGGCATAGCGATAAATATGAATCACTCTATGCCCACTTAAGCAAAATCGCTGAAGGCATTCGACCCGGAAAAAAGGTGAAGCAGGGTGATGTCATTGGCTATGTTGGAAGTACAGGTTTGTCAACCGGACCCCATCTTCATTATGAATTTCAAGTTGATGGGGTACATCAAGATGCAGTTACAGTAAAACTCCCAAGTGCAAAACAGGTCAATGACCAGTTTATGCCGGAATTTCGATCGCTTGCTAATGGTAGGCTTCAAGAATTTTCTTCACTGGAACCAATTCAAGTCGCTACCAATCAATAAACCAGAATAAAACTGCAGGATATGGAGGGTTTATCGAGCCGGAAAACCTGATTTCGTGTTTTATCTGGAATTTGATTAATCGATTCAATATACAGTGTATTTTCATATCTACTATCCGGTTATGGATACAATCATCCAACAGATTCGTTTTGGGGTTAACACAAACTTAAGTGAAGGATGTCGATTGAAACCAACTCATGCAATTCAAAATATGGAAATAACTAATGTGTGATTAATCAACTACCAAACTTTGAATCTTTCGGTTTCTTGAAAGCCAACTGCTATAAAACAATTAACCCACCTCATCTTCCCTCTTTATGGTCACAACATCAAACATGCCTAACTATGCCATTGGGCTGATGTCAGGTACTAGTGCCGACGGAATTGACGGGGTTATATTGCAAATCCATAAAGGCCGATTTAGGATTATTGCTAATGAAACTCTGCCTTATCCTGAAACCTTGCGTCAATCTGTGCGTGATGTATGCACGAAAAGAATCCTTAATCGCTCCCAAGCTAAGGATGTCGAGGATCAATTAACTGACCTTTTCATCGCTGTCTCAAAAAAACTACTGGAGAAAGCTCCTCCAAGTTCGATCCAAGTGATCGGATGCCATGGCCAGACTGTGCATCATAGCCCAGATAGCAAGCCGCCATTCACAATACAACTCGCAGATGGTGAAGCCATTGCCAAGCAAATCGGTATTCCGGTTGTTACAGATTTTCGTTCTCAAGATATTGCCGCTGGTGGTCAGGGAGCACCTCTCGCACCAAGCTTTCACCTAGCTGCTTTCCATTCATCCAAAGAACAACGTGCCATCATCAATATCGGCGGCATCTCCAATATAACAGTCCTACCGAAAGACCAAAGTGACCATGTGATTGGTTTTGATATTGGACCAGGTAATATTTTGATGGATAGCTGGTGTAGGCGGAATTTTTCGTGTGCATTTGATACTGATGGAATGATTGCCAAGTCCGGTAGTCCGCAACAAGATTTACTCACAGTTCTACTTGATGAAGACTACTTTGCGAAACCACCACCAAAAAGCACTGGTGTTGAGTTGTTTAACATTGACTGGCTGGATCAAAAACTCACGCAATATAACAAGTACATCAATCCACGCGATATCTTGGCAAGTTTATCTGCTTTCACCGTTCACACAATTTGTCATACTGTCAATCAATTGCAACCTAGAATCGATACTGTCTACATATGCGGTGGTGGAGCCCTCAATATTGGCCTCATGAGACAACTTAGCCAAAGATGTCTGGCCAATGTCATCAGCACCGAGAGCTTGTCGGTGGGTCCAAAATGGGTTGAAGCAGCCGCTTTTGCATGGATGGGTTATCAGACCTCCCAAGGACTTACTTCAACGATTCCTTCTGTTACGGGCGCAAAACACCCATGCATCGCTGGCAAACTGAATAGTCCTTAACTCATAGAGTGTATTTTCTTGAATGTCAGTTTGATTAAACAAAAATATGATGATTATGGGTTCTTGCAAAAATAACCTATCCGAAATCTCTGGTATCGAGTCAATTTAAAAATCAACCCAATTATTGTTATAAGAAACAGTATAATGTCGATATATACAACATTTTTTTGTAAATAAATATTAAATAATTATTGATAATAATAATTAAATTTATCTCATTCTCCTCAATCTTGTAAATTAGTAGCAATCACCACCACGCTGGTGGCGATGCTGATAGCTGGACCGGTCATAGCACAGGAGAACTGCGCACAGAATGCCAGTGTCTGGCTTGAACTGGCCAGAAGAAACGTTCTTCTGGGATGTGGTGAGGGCAAAATGCCGAACTGCATGCACACAACCTCCATCAACTTCGGCGCGTCGGGCGGCGCGATCTGCCGGGACGGGACCACGTGCGACTGAGGAATAGGGATGCACCGTTTGGTTTACAGTGTTATCTTGTGGGAGACGAAGAGGAGATAGGTGGGAGCACCGGATGGTTTTACGTCCCTACCCCATGGATTGTGAACGTGATGGAGAGACGCAAGAACACCCGACTTCGAATGGGTAGCCTCGCCCAGGATATGGACAGTAGTTGGAAACTTCGTCTAGAAAAGGCCGCGCCGATGAACAGCTCTTTGCTGCAGGACCAGTATGAAATTCACGGACAGAAAATCATCAATTTTCATCACAATAGGGCGGTGTCCAGAATCGGAGCAGGCAACCGCTAATAAAGACCACTACCTAATATGCCGAGGCAGCATAATGACCGTCCCTGCAAACTTTCGAATATAGTTCCCTAAGCAAACTGTTTTTATGGTCAGCCGTGAAAATCTACACGCTCTTACATAGAGAAAGGACTAACCTTGAGAACTTTATTGCCAGTTAGCCAGCCGCTACTACTTGGTTATTATCGATTCATCATCTTTACTTGAAGTACGACGAAGTAATCTACCAATTTGAAATGTAGTTCTAGGGAAAATCGTATACCGGGTTCGAAATGCGACAATCCGTCCTTTACGCATGCGGTAAATACTGTATGTGACTAAAACCAAGTGAGCAATCCCTATGAAGATATAGAATGAAGAGGGTCCAAATCGATCGAGTAGCATTGATGCAATTAAGGGACTGAATATTGCACCGATTCCGTAAATAAACATCAATGACGCATTCACCTCAACAGATTTTTCCGGATTTGCAAAATCATTGGTGTGCGCTGCAGAGACTGAAAATATTGGCCACATGGCGACCCCAAATAATATGGCTCCACTGATGATCAGCGCGAATGAAGTCTGACCAATCCATGCCAGCGGAAAACAGACCAATGCACTCATAGCGGACAGACCAAATAAAACCTGCCTGCGGTCATACCGATCAGCAAGCCAACCGGCCGGATACTGTGCCAACGCACCTCCTAACATGACCGTTGCCAAAAAATAACCCGTCTGGATTGCGGTAAGTGAAATTTCCTGAGCATAGAGTGGGCCAACCATTCTGAAAGCAGACGAAGTTAGGCCAGCAACAAGCACACCTGCAGCTCCAAGCGGAGAAAGCAGGATAGTTGCAATTGGCCTTAATCTCGGGGCTTCAGGTGTGACCGGCTGTGGCGAGGTTGTTAACGCCAAAGGCAATAGACATGTACAACACATAATCGCCAGAATGTTATAGGAAATATAAGAGGCCGGATCAAGTAAACCGATCATCAGTTGAGCACCAGAAGATGACACGATATCGACCGCGCGATAGATTCCCATCACTCGACCTCGATTTTGTTTGGTTAGTTTGGCCTGAAACCACGCTTCAATGACTGTGTAACATCCTGATACACACAGTCCAGTAAGAACGCGTAAAACAGCCCATACATCCGGCTCCAGAATCAAGGGATGGGCAATTGCACCAATTGCTCCGAGTGAAGAGAAAATTGCGAAAGTGCGTGCATGGCCAACTTTGCCGAGAAGTCTCGGTGCCCACCAACAACCGATAAAGAATCCGAGAAAATGAGCCGATCCCAACAGTCCAATTGCAGTTTTAGAGAATCCAATATCAAGGCCAGCCAGAGCATCAAGTGGACCGATAGCACCTGAACTCAGCTGCAGTAAAGAGATAGACAGAAACAGCGCCGCAAAACTGATGAGGAGGCGCATCAGGAATAACTAATTGTCAGGATCTGGATAGATAGACGGCCTAGCCTTGAACTGATCCTTGGTATGCTCAAGTGCTTGGCCATACTGCATCCGAGCCCATTGGGAGCTTGGACGTAGGGTTATCCGCTCTGTACCAAGTGCCCGCATCGCAAGATGCTGAGATGCCTGACCAGCGACATCTAGAAGCAACATACTGAACAAATCCCTTTGTGCAATGCTACCGCCAATGAGATCAATCTCATAGCGAATATCGAACAGGTTCTGGAAAGCATGATTTGGTCTACCTTGCCGGATATCGATTAGAACATTGGCCAAAGTCATACCGACTCGACGCATAACCCATCCTTGAGTGTCGTCTGAACTTGCCCATTGTTTGAATTCATCCATTATGCGACTAATCGACTGATCATCCCCGGCAGCAACCAAAACCATAAGATAGTGAAGTGAAGCAAAAACCAGATCACGATCTTCAATACGTCTTTGTGCGGCTTCCAGTAAAACCTTCCAGCGTTCACCAATTTCAACACCATGCAATTCTAGCCTCCAAAGCAGGGAGGCAGCATTACATAAATCCAAATAAAAATCCGAGTCTAGATCGGACACCAGTATTCGATCATAGAGATCAAGGACTAGCTTGTAGTCTCCTTCTTCCATCAGGAATAGGCACTGGTGCCAATGAAGATGAAAACGGAAATTGTTCACAGTTGTCCAAGACTCTTCTAGGTCGAATAGCCATTGAATTCCTTCCTGATGGCGTTCCTGTGATTCCATAACATGAGCAACTGCATGCACAGACCACGCATCTTCCGGGTTAATCTGAACTGCCTCACGACCATATTGTTCTGCCGCCTGAAAATCACTACACTCTTCGAGTGCAAAGGAATATAAACCGAGTACGTAACCGTAATGCGGATGGGTGGAATCCCAATATGGAAGCACTCGAATCAATGAGTCTCGCATTCTTCGCGCATCACCGCTATAAAAATGGTTGAAGTAAGCAAGTCTCAAAGCAATACTATCAAGTGGATAATGGAGCAAGATTTCTTCCCAGATATCGACAGTTTTTTTTAGATTCCCACTACACCAGACTTCCAGTGCCTGTATGTGCAATGATTCACGATGACTCAACTGCTTATATTTCTCGTCAGTTAGGGTTTCCGAAATTGCTAGAGCACGCGGATGAAGAGCCTTTAGTCCCATCATTTTTGCCAGATACCCTTTCATACACAGTCCCATTGGCATGCTCGGATCTTCCGCTAGCAAAGCTTTCAGCTTTGCACCTACATCCGGCTTATAACCCATAAAACTCAAAACCAATTTCTCGAATTGCTCGACACTGGATGAATTGCTAATTGTATACTCCAGTCCTTGATTATCTTGATGAATTTCCATTTGAATTTGTTCTGTTATTCGGGATTCAGTCAGCTCGTAGATAACCGTCCCGCGTTTGTGGAACTTTCATATCCAATATTGATCCGGCAATCTGGGTTCTGAGTATCTGGGCTGTACCACCACCAATTGCAAACATACGCGCATCACGAACCATTCGCTCAAGCGGACGATTTCGTGAATATCCTGCTGCTCCAAATATTTGCAATGCATCGTTGGTAACCCGAATTGCAGTCTCCGATGCAAGTACCTTGGCTTGGGCTGCCACAAGTCGGTCCGGAAAACCTTCGCCTGCACTGGCTGCCGCCTGATGTATCATGGCACGAGATGCCGCAAGCTGGATCGACATATCTGCCAGCATCCACTGTATACCCTGAAACTCTGCAATGGGTCGGCCAAATTGTTCCCGAGTTTTCGCGTATTCTAGAGCTTCTTCATAGGCCCCAGTTGCAATACCAAGAGCAACTGTGGCAGCACCAACACGTTGAGAATTGTAGGCATTCATCAAACTTGCGAAGCCTCTGGCTAATCCACCGGGAGTCTTCAACATGCGATCTTCTCGTACTTCAAGATTCTTGAATAATACTTCGGTCTCGGGAATACCCCGCAGACCCATGGAGGGCTCTCGATTTCCGATAAGCAATCCATCAGACTCCTCTCGAACGACAATAAATCCACCAATTCCAAGTTCTTGACCATCTTCGATAATTTTTGCAAAAACCAAATGCAGATTCGAAATACCTCCACCCGTTATCCAGTGCTTCTTGCCGTTGATCATATAACGGTCTCCCCGCTTGATGGCTGTTGTGGTCATTTGGGTTGCCGCACTTCCCGCTTCGGGTTCTGTGATGCAGATGGCCGGCTTATCCCCAGCCAGTACCAGCCGCGCCGCAAGTTGTTTCTGATGTTCAGTGCCATACTTCATGATCGCACTGATCGCGCCCATATTACCTTCAACCACAATGCGAGCAGTCACACCACAGACTTTAGCAATCTCTTCTACGATCAATGCAACATCAAGATAGTTCACTCCTAGCCCACCATAGTCTTTGGGTATAGTCATACCCATGAGACTCTGTTCAACTAAAAGATCAACATTTTCCCATGGATAAGCTTCACTTCGATCAATCTGCATAGCTCGATGCTTGAAGTGCTGCTTGGCTAGAGTCCGGGCCTGCTCGCGCAAATCCAATTTTTTTGAATGAAGAGAAGTCATCAATTTGTCTGTGGAAATAATAAGGGTATATCCCACTGTATCAAGAATACGGATATTGTATGAATCAGACGCAGTATGCAATACATTTTTAGGGTATGGCTCAAGAAATTCAGGCCGATCGATTTGTTGTTGGAATCATTGCCTGAGACATAGTGATACATCGCATCCCTCGGAAGAAACCTTGGAGAGCATTTGGGACAAGACACGAAGTGCTCCATAACCACCTGGTGCCTGGACAGCGCGAATGCGACTGGTATCGGTATCTCCAAGCACCATACGGGCGATATGCTGATTGAATGATTCATCACCGGATAGGACAACATAAATCATGGTGGTTTGCTGGTCATGAAGTCGTTGCTCGGCTTCCTTGACTGCTGTCATGATTGGGGTATTGCCATTGCTGTCGCGAAATACGCCTTCGCCCATGTCGATTTTGTTTTCACGGCTGTCGGCTTTGAAGATTCCGATAAGGCGGATGATCGGATCAAGTGGAGTTGGTTCTACGTTTTGAAACATGATTCAGAGACTGCTCGGACTGGGAAAGAAACTCGGAATATTGAAAGCAAATTATAGAAGCGAGGATTATAGTCCGTTGATGTGGCTGCTGGATTTTGAATTGGTGGACCTGCTGCCCCAGCAGTTGTTGCTGGGTGCATGTCCTAACCTCTGAAACAGGTAGACTTAGTCTCTAGACATTATATTTAGAAAACAATCATATAACTTCAAAAAAAACCGAATAATCAAGGGAATTATAAACAATAGTGGCGTAAATGAGGTTGTAAATGGAATCCGATAAATGTGAAAAGTGCGACGGGCAGATTGGTAGCCCGTCTTTCGCAAGTGGGCCATTATTGAAAAATCAAGTCATTGATTTTATTCAATAGCACCCTCATAGGTCGGCAACACAACCTATCATTTTTGGGAGCCTAGAGAGATCCGATCTGAAACCGAGGTCGCGGTTGATCGGGTAATGTCAGACCCAGTTGATACAGCAATAGCTGATGATCCTGATTGGGTTGTGTATACCGAGACATCACCAAACATCGTCCATCGGAGGTTGGCAGATGCACGTCCACCAGTTGCATCGAGGCAAACTTCTCCAGGATCTCCCGAGGGGTGAGCCCCGAAGCTTGTCGTTTGGCCAGATTCTTCAAGGTCACATGCAGACAGTAGGCGATGAAGGACAGGAAGATATGTGCCTCAATGCGTTGTTCGGTCTGGTGATAGATCGGACGAATCGAGAGACTATGCTTGAGTTCCTTAAAGGCCTGCTCCACTTCGGAGAGTTGCATGTATTGTTTCCACAACTCGGCCGGATCAGTATCGGTGAGATTGGAACGTAACAGATAACGCCCTTCACGGCGCATAGTTTGTCGCAGTTTTTCCCGTCGCAAGTGGAACGTGAACGATCCCGGTTGCTGGCCATCCTCCGGGGCAACCTCAATCTCGACTAGATGCCAGGCCCGTCCGGCTTCTTGCTGGGCTGCACCCAACTTGCGTTGCAGTTGATCCCGGCTGTTGCTTTGTTGCTGCAGCTCATGCAGACGTTTCCAGAGCTTTTTCAAACGTCTGCGACGCATGCTACGCTCCTTGAGAATCCGCCCTTCGCTGCGCACCAGGATGTACACTTCCTCTCCTCCCTCTTGCTGATGTAGCTTGACCTGGAGCGAATCCCGAACCGACTGCCAGGGTCGGTTGAGAAAGGATTGCTCCAGCTTGCTTAGCCGTCCCTTGGGGGTACCAACCAGATAGCGCACACCCGACGGATCAGCACGCATGGCTTCCAGGGTTTCTTCGGTCGGGATTCCACGGTCCATCACCCAGACCCGCTCCGAACGGCCATACTGCGCCTCAATCTTGCCCACGAAATCCAG
>JAPOUQ010000061.1 GCA_026708585.1 Gammaproteobacteria bacterium | reverse complement strand
TTCGATCGGCAAGTCTCTGAGCATTCCATTCTCCAGAGCTTCTTTCAAAAACTTTTTTGAGCTCTCTATAGCCCATTCGCATTGCTGAAGAAAAGACGGTACTAGTCTTCCAAGTATAGGGTTCCACACAAGAGCCGCCCGCTGATCCTCAATAATTTCAGAAAAGGCCTTCTTCACTTCCTCAACAACACCAACACAAGGGATTCCGTTGATCTGAGGATCAACTGGGCCAATACTGGAGTGTTTTCCCATCAAGATGGATTTGCAGGCACAGGCAAGCACCGTGCCCGCAGACATTGCAATTTGTGGCACAATGGCGCGGATGCTGCTACCAAACATCTGTTTCAAATAATGTACAAGTGATTCTGCTGCTGCTGCACTGCTGCCGCCTGTATGCAACAGCAAGTCCAGCCCCTTTTCCCGATCCATCTGATGCACGCAGGACATGAAGCCGTTCTTGTCCTCGTCATTGATTTCAATGCCTTGAATTCCCGGCTTTGTTAGGAAACCCGAGTAGTAGGCAATCACATTTCGATTGGTGTGCTTGTGAAGATCCAGCAGGTATCTACGGCATATCACTTGGACACACTTGACAAAAGAAACAGGATGAATGGTTGACAGGAATGTGCATTCTAGAAGAAGGACACGGAAAAACAATAGGGCAGGTTCATGTCTCGAATCGATGCGAAACCGACCCCCCCCGTTCATTTGTCTTCATCTCTGGCTTTACAGGTGTCAGACTGCATCAGCATGGGTTGAAAACATGCCGTGTATCAATAGGCTGTATTAGCCGCCATATGCTGTTCACGGCACGAAACTGATGACTCCTTGTCAAGTGTATCCAAGTGGTATATCTACGGCATATGGTTTCAAACGCCTGATCGTCTCCGTTTTGGATTGCTGCCTGGACCTCTTTTTCAACAAAAGACCAGTTGGGCATCAATTAGCCTGAGGGCGCATTGGAGTTGCAATGCTGTGTACGGAAGTTATGCTAGGAACAACCCTGTATGCACTAGGAATCGTTGGCTGAACATACCCTGTTGATGGGAGCACTATGTACCCACTGGCAATCAATTGTTTCAACATTTCGGCCGCAGTTATTGGTTGTTCTTCTGCCTTGTTCAGCGTATTGGCTTGACGATAACCTCTTGCAGAAGAGTCAGACATGAACTTTTCCTCCAGTAAGGATTGAACGGTTGACAGACAATGATTCTGGCAGTTGTATCACTGTAAATACAGGGTTATACCTTTGAGGTTAGGTGTTTGCCCCTCTGATTTCAACTCTACCGGTTTTACAACAACTATTTTCATTCTTTGCCTTGTAATAATATTGGAGAATTACAAGGCAAAGAATGAAGCGTGGTAAACGCCTAATTCCCAAAATGGGACTTGTGCGGTTTTCTGATATAGTCGCACCCTCATTGCCGCTTGATAGTGAGTCATTATGTGTATTGTGTTTCTGGCTATCGATCAGCATCCAGACTACCCACTGATAATTGCTGCAAACCGAGATGAATATCATGACAGGCCATCGGCCGGCATGGAGTTCTGGCAGGATTATCCGCAAATCCTGGCTGGGAGAGATTTAAGGGAGAATGGAACCTGGCTTGGGCTAACCCGTTCTGGGTACTTTTGTACGGTCACCAACTATCCGGATGCATCAGCCTCCACTCAAGAGTTGAATAGCCGTGGCCAGCTGGTTCGCCAGTTCCTGGTGAATGAGATGCCGGTTTCCCAATCACATGAATACCTGAAAAGCATGGGTCGAACATATCGGCCCTTTAATCTGGTTTTTGGACATTACTCAGACCTGTATGCCTACAGTAACCGGGAGCAGGCACTGACTCGGCTCGACAAGGGCTATCACAGTGTGTCCAATGGCCCGATGAACCAGGCTTGGGAAAAGGTGACACATGGCATCAGAAAGCTGACGGACTTGATTGCTGATGGCAGGAAAATTAACCCGCAAATCCTTACTGAATTCATGCAGGACCGATCATTGCCTGGCAATGATTCTTCCAAATCCATTACTGGCCCATACTTCTCCCCAATCTTCATCCGTGGGGAGCGCTATGGAACACGGGCCACTACCTGTCTGATGTTCAATGAAAGGGAGACCCACATTACAGAGTCCAGCTACGAACCTTCCGGCGAGATCGTCGGACAACGGAAATTCACCTTGGAGTTGACCCATGCCGCATGATCTGAGAATTCTGGTGTTCAAGCACATGTCCTGCCAGAATCCGGGAATTTTCAGGGACTATGCACCTGATCGCAAGGTTCAGTTTGAGGAAATTGATCTATATCGTGGAGATTCAATTCCCGATATTCGCAATTTCGATGCATTGTGGGTCATGGGTGGAAGCATGAATGTCTGGGAAGAGGAAGAGTTTCCATGGCTGAAGCAGGAAAAGCAGGCCATTCGTGAGGTGCATGATCGGGGCATGCCTTTTTTCGGGGTTTGCCTCGGACATCAGTTGCTGGCTGATGCACTTGGCGGGACGGCAACTCCATCTGCGCAAGCTGAAATCGGATCATTCTCGATTCAGCCGACATTCGAGGGTGCCAAACACCGGCTCCTTGAAGGAATTCCGCAGGGCGTTCAATGGGCGAATGTGCACACTGTTGAAGTCACGACTCCACCTGAAAACGCAACCATCCTGGCCAGGAGTCATGACTGCCCAAATCATGCCATGGCCGTCGGAGATCATGCATACTCTGTCCAGTTCCATCCCGAAGTCTGCAAATCCACCATGTCAGGGTGGCTTTCAATACCCGGAATCACTCCAAAAATTATCGATCTACTGGGTGAGAAAGGCTTTCATGAGTTTACCCATGCGATCGAAATCAACCGAAGGCACACCGAGAAGGCGGCTGCTCGGCTATTTGATAACTGGCTGTCTCTGGTTTTCTGAATCTTGTCGAGCAGACCAATTTTTGTTTTCGGGTCTGTGGTTATGAATGATGGAAAGGGACTGATTAATGCGGATTTTAGGCATTAAACCTAGTTTTGCCGTATCGAAATAGAAGTCGAGTTGGAGCGAGTTACGAGTGCCGGTAAATGGCTTTGACTGAATGCCGGGATTCAGGCACAGCGGATTATGTTGAGACAGGAAGGTCTCTACTACAACTAGAGAACAAGAAGTGTGACTTTGAACGGGGGAATGTTCTGGCGGCATGCGGCATGTTCAATTGCAAGCAGACTATGTGGTAATGTTTCCCGCTGCGAACCCTTTGCGGGTATGACATTGGTCTTCATTTCAATTACCCCACTCATCAAGATTGCGGGCAATGGCCTTGATGGAGTGGCAGTTTCGTTTTTGAACATAACTGTTGGAGAACAGGGTGATTGAGTTTTGAGCCACCTCTCCCGGCCGACTCCAACCATTCGGTACCGATTATATCGATGGATTCACCCCGGACTGGCAAGGAGTGGGCCATTCCAGGACATGCCCCTGAACTCATACGGTTGCAGGAAGCACGCATCGGCGATATGCTAAACTTGCAATATGGTGAAATATACTGAAGTAATACAGGCGATATTTGATTCATGTTGACGGCTGTTGATCTTTTTTGTGGTTCTGGTGGATTCAGCGCGGGAATGATTGATGCGGGTGTGGAGGTCGTGTCGGCATACGACAACTGGCCTGCCGCGGTAAGCTCCTACCGTAGGAATATTGCCGACCACATGACGGAATTCGATCTTGCTGATGTGAAATTCTGTGGTTCAGGAAATTTCGGGGCACGAAGCCGATATTATCGTCGGAGGTCCTCCGTGCCAGGATTTCTCGACCGCAGGAAAGCCAAGGGAGGGTGATAGGACCAACCTGACCGTGTCGTTCGACTTGGTCATATCTCGTTGCAACCCACGGTTTTTCCTAATGGAGAACGTCCTCTAGGTAAGGCCTGCTTATTAGCCATAAATAGCGTCACAGCAAAGGGAGAGCGGATCGAGTACTTGAATAGATCATGCAGACGCTGACCACAGGTTGATGAGGCCTGCCCGGCGTCCGGGAAATTCAACTTGAAAAATCGGGTAATGATCGGATAATATAGGAACATGGCTGAACCTACTAATCATGAACTATCGGAACGGATTGCCGTTCTGGAGGAGAAGATGAATACATCGTATGAACGATTGATGGCCGACATGGCCAGGCGGGATACCGAAATGGCCAGGCGGGATACCGAAATGGCCAGGCGCGACAAGGACAACCAGCGGTGGACGGTCGGATTCGGGATCGCTCAGATCGCGATAACGATAGCCGTTCTGGGCGCTGGCTTTGCGTTTCTGGCATTGGTCGGAATACCCACAAAATAAACTACTACTACCGCCGCCGGCAGGCTGCGCAACCGATCCTACATGGGTCTACGCCTATTTCAAGGTAAATTACCCTAATCCATAGAGAATGATATACTTAACTAGCCAATCGCAATTATAGCAAAAAGGGCGGTCATTGTGCCGCCCTTTTGTTTGGTTGGGTATGGTTGCGTTCATTGCAATAACGAATCTGTTTTGAGGGACGATCCGAAGACCGCCCCGCGTGCGTGTTTCAGGGGCGGTTATCAGTTCAAATCGCATCCCAAGTTGCTCCGGATTGAGGTGTAATCCCAAGCTGTTTGGCCTGACCAGAGAGTATTCGCAGCTCCAGTCGGGGGCCGCCCGCACAGGCAGTTGCGCACGTCCTGGGGGGTTCGGGGGCTGATCGAGAAGCACCCGTTAGTTTGGCCAGTGCCAAAGGATACAGTTCCGATGGTGTACGACCCGCCCGTCATGAAGCACGCGGTATCCAGCGGGTTTGCTTTGCCTAAACCGGTTACGTCCACCCAGAGTTCGGCGAAATAGGGCGTCTTCTCCGCTAAGGGATAGCTATTCATTGCAGTTGTCAAAGTTGTGTCCGTTGAGTTGACCGTACCCAAAAGCCCACCAACGACGCCACCGGTCTTTGTGTTCGTGATGGTGAGATATACGGGGAATGAAGTGGTTCCGCCGTCACCGATGCGTCCCCGCAGGAATGAATAGGTGATCTGGCCGCCGTAGCCATTGCCGCTTATCATCATATTTCCAGCACCATTCGGTACTGAACCGTAGTTGATATGGGGCGGCTGTCCCCTATGAATATTTCCCGCGACGCAAGCGGCCTGACCTTTCAGCCCCGGCGCGATGATGGTCGAAGGAGTCTGCCCCCAACCTTGCCCCGTCATAAGCAAGGCAACCAGCGCGGCGGTGAGGGTTGCTAATTTAGCAAGGGGGGGGGGGGTATTATCTTGAATTTCATGGTTTTCTCCTTTCGGTTAGCCCGCTAGCAAAGGAGTACACCAGCGGGCGGTTGATACATATGTGGGGCGGATTGTATCACGGGGCGTGAAACAATGCTGAAAGGGGTTAGTACTCAAAGATTCAAGCTGGGGGCATATCTTCAGTTAAATTGATAACCTCACCATTGTAGTCATCCGGCAATTCATGATAGGCATTTTTGATCCACTCTTCAAAATCCGGTACCTTCCGCTCGGTGATTTCAACTTCAGCAATTTTCGCAAGGCCGATTTCTCTCAGGCAATCCCGATTCGCTCGAGCCTTCTCATCATCTTCCAGTACATCCAGAACCGGCTTATCATATTCATCAACCAGTACCACAACCTGTCGGTCGGTCTTTTGGTACAGATGATCGAGCAAATTTCGGAGTCGATCTGCGGCCTCCGTTAACGGCGGTAATGATGTCAGACCAAATTTTGACTCAATTCCGCCTAATTGATTCACAACATTTTTCTCTACAGATTCAGGTGTGCTGACTTTCCCATCCAAGGTCAGGCGAACGACGGGATACTGGACCGACCAGTCCCAGTGCGGGTGAATATCCAACCCACGAAACAGAGGCTCATTTCCTTCAAACAGTTCCTTCAGAGTACTGACCAGAAGACTTTTACCAAAACGGCGGGGACGGGAGAGAAAATAAAAATCACCTTCATCAACCATTTGCCGGATCAGAGACGTTTTATCGACATAATAACAACCCTTCTCTCGAAGTCGACGAAATGTTTGAATGCCAATTGGTAGCCTAAGACAGTCTGGTTGATTTTCTGTATTCATAATATAGCTATCATTACATAAAATGGATATTTGAACGTTCAGTTATTACATGAAATGGTTAAGAAAAACAAAATTCTAGGGTGATCTTTCACATCTCTCTTCTTTATGACAATATGAGGCGTATGATGCTCCATCACTTGTTTTGATATTCGAGAATGCATGAAATGACTCTTGGTCAGTTTCAGATGAACCAAACTCATACAGAACCCCACACTTTGGCATAGAACATGAAAAACGAAACAACTAGGGACAATAATCGGTATTTCTTGATTGATAACAAAGTATGCTCTCTAAAAAGCTATTATCAAAAATTGTTATCGAAAGATTATCGAATCCTTACTCAATACAATCTTCCCTATCGATCCGACCCTATGTCCAATTCAAAAATTTTTCTTACTTTAACCGTACCGGAAGATATCGGTGAAGAGCGCTTAGACAGCACTCTAGCCAAACTAATGCCCGAGTATTCGCGCACGACCATTCAAAACTGGATTAAAAATCGGCAGATCACTGTCAATGGAAAGGTCGTCAAACGCAAATATCGACTGACGGGAAACGAATATTTGTCTGTTCAATTTACACCAGATCAGCCACTCTCTATCGATCCCGAACCCATTGATCTAAATATACACTGGTCCGATGAGCATTTAATCATAATCAACAAACCTTCCGGCTTGATTGTCCACCCTGGAGCGGGCAACCTTCAAGGTACAATGATGAACGGTTTACTTCATCTTTATCCTGAGCTTGCCTATTTGCCGAGAGCCGGAATCGTTCACCGTCTCGATAAGAATACTACAGGCCTACTGGTGGTGGCGCGAACCGAAGAAGCACGAAAATCCCTAGTATCGCAACTTGCGAAAAGCACCATGAAACGAATCTATCAAGCTGTCTGTGAGGGTGTCTTGATCGCCGGTATGACCATTAACAAACCCATTTCGAGACATCCGAAGGATCGCTTGCGTATGACCATCTCAAATGAGGGTAAGTCAGCAATTTCACATGTCAGAGTGAATCAAAAATTTCGCTCTCACACTCTCATTGAAGTCGCTTTAGAAACCGGTCGAACTCACCAAATTCGCGTTCATTTAAACTCGATTGGACATCCATTGGTTGGGGATAATCGATACGGATGTCGAACAATTCTACCTAAAGCAGCTGATGGAGAACTCATCCAGTACTTGAGAGGATTCCAACGACAGGCGTTACATGCAGGTGAGTTGTCGCTGATCCATCCTAAAACAAATAAGGATCAGTCATGGCAAGTTAACCCACCCGAAGATTTTCAAAAACTAGTTGATCTACTTACCGCCGATATCCAAAGTCAAAACTCGAAACGAGAAACCTTCAGTATGTGATCAAAGTGAATCATCAATGATCAGGATGTTGCGCAGGCTTTTCCCCTTACACGTATCTTCTATAGCCAAGTTGATCTCATCTAATGTATAACGATTGGATATCAACTCATCAAGTTTGAGAATCCCTTGTTTATAAAGAGACAATAGCCAAGGTATATCGACTCGCAGTCGGGTCTGTCCCATAAAGCTACCTTGAATTCTTTGATTCGAAGCGGTAAGTGCTAGTGGCAAGAATTCACTTTTTTCGGTAACCGATGGCATACCCACAATTACTACTTGACCACCTCGGCGCATCAGCCGATAACTACTGTCAATGGCCTGCTGGGACCCTACTGTTACAAACACATAATCCGCTCCGTAACCATCCGTCAGAGTCCGGATTTCTCTTGGCAGTTTCTCAACTCCGGCGTTTACTCCATGCGTTGCACCAAATCGCCTAGCAATCTCCAGTTTTTGATCTTCAATGTCCACTGCAATAATAGTTTTGGCACCCGCAATTTTTGCTCCTTGGACCGCATTCAGACCAACTCCACCAACACCAATCACCACTACATTGGAGCCTGGATTAACTTTAGCAGTATTTATTACAGCTCCAACTCCTGTAATCACTCCACATGACAACAAACAGGCTGAATCCAAACATATGTCTTCGGGTAGTTTGGCAACTTGCGAGTCATCAACCAGCACCCATTCAGCAAATGCCGCAGTTTTCATGCCTTGGGCTATTTCTGTTCCATCTTCAAGTTTCAGATGATGGGTTTCATCATTGGCAGCAGACTGACCACACATAACCGGTTCGCCCTGTTCACAAAAATGACAACTCCCACAGGAACGAATCAAAGTCACAAGAACTCTATCTCCGATCGCTATCCGACCAACATCTGGGCCAACGTCGACTACAACTCCAGCTGCCTCATGTCCGTAGATAGCTGGCGTATAACCACCCCATGCACCTTCTGCATAGTGAATATCCGAATGACAGATGGCGCAGGCACCAATTTTGACTTTGACCTGACGACCAACTGGATCACCAATTGAAACCTCTTCGATGGTCAATGGCTTACCATGCTCATAACAAACAGCTGCTTTCACGTTTCTTGATTTTAACTACCGGTTGCTATTTTAAGAGAAATAGTCAGTCTCTCCAGATGA
This sequence comes from Gammaproteobacteria bacterium, assembly GCA_026708585.1. Taxonomy (GTDB): domain Bacteria; phylum Pseudomonadota; class Gammaproteobacteria; order Arenicellales; family Poriferihabitantaceae; genus Poriferihabitans. The sequence goes on along the minus strand of JAPOUQ010000061.1, from coordinate 94,190 downwards.
AACCTAATTCTTATCGATCAATAACGGAGCCAGTCAAATGGACTGAACCGCCGCATCAGATATCAAGTATCTGAAGGAGTGATGATTCACCAGAATAACCAGCCTAGCAGTATCAATAATTCCATAAGGTCACGATGACAATTGCTGGAGAGACGATACTGTTTTCAGTGATCAATTAAAAAGCCAAAGTGCGAAGTTAATATAACTCAATATATCAATATAGATGATCAGCGTTTGGAGTATTGAGGTCTTTTGCGGGCTTTATGGAGTCCGACTTTCTTTCGTTCAACAATTCGGGCATCTCGAGTCACAAATCCGGCTGCTCGCATCGATGGACGCAATTCAGGATCGTATTCAAGAAGTGCACGTGTGATACCGTGTCGGATGGCGCCAGCTTGTCCGCTATTACCACCACCAGCGACATTCACACGGATGTCGACTTTATCAATCAGTTCTGAAAGTTCAAGCGGTTGTCTGACAATCATGCGCGAAGTTTCTCGGCCAAAATATTCACTAAGCACACGATTATTGATCAGAATGTTGCCTGTCCCTCGTTTCATATAAACCCGAGCAGTCGAGGATTTACGCCGTCCAGTCCCTGTATAAACTTGTTTATCTGTCATGATATTGATCATAATTCCAATGGTTGAGGCTGTTGGGCATGATGAAGATGCTCATTCCCAGCATAAACCTTTAATTTCGAAAACATTGCTCGACCTAACTTGTTTTTTGGCAACATTCCCTTGACTGCCAGTTCAATCACCCTCTCAGGGTGGTTTTCATTCATTTCACGAAATGATGTCTCCCGTATTCCACCTGGATAACCTGTATGTCGGTAGTACTTCTTTGCACCAACTTTGCGTCCGGTTAATGCCACCTTCTCAGCATTGATTACAACAATATAATCTCCAGTATCTGCATGCGGTGTATATTCTGGCTTGTGTTTGCCACGAAGACGATGCGCAATTTTCGAGGCAAGACGGCCTAGCACCTTGTCCGTCGCATCGACTACATACCAACGTTGTTGAATCGTCTGTGAGTTTGCAAAAAAAGTTTTCATCGATTCCCAGTAACTTGGATGGATGTGATAAGAATGAGGGAATCGGATAATACGAAATTGAGGCAAAGTTTACAAGACCTATTTTAAAAAAATCATCGGTACCGCCGAACCATAGAAAACATTTACTGAAGGAGTTTGAACGAAGATAATTCATTCGAAGATGATTTTTTTGTATTTGCCCACACAGATGATTTGGCAATACAATTCAATAGATGTTTGGTTTTTGTTACATTGCATCTGTTCATCCATGCCAAGATCAAGTACATTGCAATTTTGAACTTCTCTCTTTCACGAATACAAACACAATCAGTTCCGTATCTGTGCAACAAACTAATTTCAATATATATCTAATTGGACCAATGGGAGTCGGCAAGACTACAGTAGGTAGCAGATTAGCAAAACTCATCGGTTATGAATTTCTGGATACTGATAATGAACTTGAACGACGCACTGGTGTGACTATCTCTCACATATTTGAACTTGAAGGTGAAGAAGGATTTCGTTTACGGGAAACACGTTTACTGGAAGAAATCGCAAAACGAAATAATTATGTTATAGCCACCGGCGGTGGGTCCGTTTTGAGTGATTTAAACCAAAAAACCATCAAACAAAGTGGACAAGTGATTTATTTGACAGCATCGTTAGAATTTCTCTGGGAGCGAGTCAGATACAGCAAAAAACGACCCCTGCTAAATACTCAAGACCCCTATATAAGATTGAAACAAATTCTCAAGCAACGTGAACCAATTTATGATTGCGTTGCCGATCATATTATTCAAATATCTTCGACCTCAGAGAAGACTGCTAATACAATTGCTGAATTACTGAATATCCAAGTCAATTCATGAACATAAATAACATCACAGTCCCAATTGATCTTGGCAATCGTAGTTATGAGATACGCATTGCTAACGGTATCCTAAGTGATCCACGTGAATTTCTGGACTGGATTACTGGTGAACAAGTACTGGTGATTACCAATGATGTGGTTCAGCCATTATATCTTGATCAACTCAAACAAGCTTTGCCGAGCAAACAGGTGGAAGAAATGATTCTGCCTGATGGAGAGCACTACAAATCACTGAAAACAGCAGGTGAGGTGTTTGATCAGATGCTTTCTATACCGCTCGATCGACAAGTTACCGTGCTTGCACTAGGTGGCGGCGTTATTGGTGATTTATCGGGTTTTGTAGCTGCATGTTATCAACGTGGTGTTGGTTTTTTTCAGGTGCCAACAACCCTACTCGCACAAGTCGATTCATCTGTTGGGGGCAAGACAGGTGTTAATCATTCTAGTGCCAAGAACATGATTGGTGCCTTTTACCAACCTTTACGAGTTGTAGCGGATATCGGCACCTTACGCACACTAGATCCAAGACAGTTCTCATCAGGCATGGCCGAAGTACTTAAGTATGGACTGATCAATGACCCTGAATTTTTTTCTTGGATGGAACAGAACATTGACTCCGTCATGCAACACGACCAAACTGCCCTAATCAAAATCATCCAGCGATCTTGCATCAATAAAGCCAGAATTGTGGAGCAGGATGAACGTGAATCTGGGGTTCGCGCCTTGTTGAACCTTGGTCATACATTTGGTCATGCAATTGAAACAGTAACCGGTTATGGACCTTGGTTGCATGGAGAAGCAGTTGGACTGGGCATGTTGATGGCAGCCCGAATGTCCACCCTACAAGGATGGCTCGACAATACAGATTTTCTGCGTATTCGAAGTCTTTTAGAAAGAGTTGGTTTACCGGTCGATCCATCAAATGACTTTAAGCCCAAAGAGTTACAAGAAGCCATGAACATGGATAAAAAAGTACTGGCGGGCAAAATTCGGCTAATTTTGATGCAAGGAATCGGCAAAGCACTGATTTGCCAGAATTATGACCCAACAGCCCTACTACAAACCATTGAAGAGTTTGCAACTGGTTAGCCCGCAAAGGCCCCAAAACCTAACCATATTCCAGCTTGAAAAATCGAAATGACCCATCGAGTAGTCAGTCACTAGAGATGGGCAATAGTGATGTCGTAGAATAGATTTTGTTAATAAATCAACTTCGAAAAAATGTTCTTTTCGAGCGGTTAGGTGTTTAAGAAACTGGTTCTTTGTTATGTTGGTTTTGGAATAAATTCTCTACCGGTTTGATTTCTGCCGGTTGCAGCTCTTGCATAGTATCTGACAGTTTTCTTCTTTTGTCGGTCCTCCCTCGGACCACGGAGTAATGTGGTCTGCCTCCATTTCGGAAAGGCTGAACTGTTTCTGGCAAGAAACACAAATCCCGTCCTGTTTTTCATAGGCCCATTGCTTCATCCCATCGTCAAATGCGCGGATATTTAGATACTTTTCATTGCCGGTCAGGAGGTAGGGGTATATGCCTTTTTGATTGGTTACATCACGATCTTTGATTAGACATGCAGTTTCTGACTCAATTTTGTCGGGATTAAGGTCTCTATGCTTATGGTCGTTGTACAGTTTGCCCCAGTCAACCCCTTTCATGACCTTCCTTTTGGTAGTAAAAGTTGCTTCAACCCAACCGATTACGGACCGGAAATAGTTCCATAATTCAACGGCAGTATGATCGTGCTGGTGTCTGCCCATATATTTCTCAATGGTTTCTTCATTGTGCTTATGCCACTGGATAGCTATCTCCAGATATTCTTGACGGATCGGGGAGCCGTTCAAGTAGTCTTGACCAATATTGTAAGCTTGAGAGTTGCTCCGGCTGAAATAACGCTTTGCATCGGATACCCATGAACCCGCATAGACAGCATTTCTTAACTCTTGATCGGTCAACTTCTCCCCGGCGATATTGATTGTCTTGAACCAATCTAACTTGTCGCTGTCAGTTCCCTCGCACATATAAACCATTAACTCATAGTCCAGTATCTGTTCTTGTCGGTCTATTGGAAGATTCTCGAAAAACAGATCATCAACTGGGAAACCATCGATTAGATCTACATATCGAGCAATCGAGATAGTCCTTTGTTGACCATCGATGATTTCATAAGAGTTGTCGGAACGGACGGCCCAGTACATGACATTTAGTGGGCGGTTGTTCTGGATCGAGTTTATTACAGCATCGCGCTGACTTTGCTTATAGACAAATTCCCGTTGATACTTCGGTCGAATGTCAAGACGGCCACCATAGCCAGTCACGCCGCCCTCTCCGTCGTCTCGATAATCTTCTACCAGTTGCCGAACTGGAATTTTATGCAATTCAATTTTCATAATTGAAGTTGTCTGTTACGAATAACAATTCGCGCATAGATCTCCTTACCACTGATTCTGAATCTACTTTGCTTACCAGTCAACTCAGTTATGAGCGGCCTATCCATACCGACAATCTCAAACTGATCCGGATTGTACTTGTCCAGAAAGGTTATCGGCACTCCCATTGCACCCGGATAGTCTTCTGGAATATCCACAACCTTGTCTATGTTAATTGCATCGTAGTTGTCGTACTTCGGATAATTTTCCGGTGTATACTTTCGACCTAGAATCAGTTCTTCATGGCGTTTCTTGTGGTCAAGGTTCGTAAACCATCGAACCCCCTTAACCCTCACATATTTCTTGCCGTCTCCATCAGTTCTGTGCGTTGCAGCAGTCAAAGGGTAATGATCGGGAATACCAAACTCCCGGTCACCACTGGATATGCTTGGTCCGTACCATAGTTGATTGTCCTTAATCAATGGGAAAATTTCCTTGTAGGTGACTGCATTCATACTTCCAATGATCAGAAAACGTTTTCCGTACTGCACCAGTTGAGCAACATATTCACGGAACAGGGAAAATGGCGGATTGGTTACCACAATATCGGCTTGCTTTAAAAGCCGTATACATTCCTCACTTCTAAAGTCTCCATCTTCTTCCAGATAGAAAATCTTGATGTCGGGCATTTCATCATCGTTTGCGGATTTCGTGAAAGTTATCCCGGCAGCTCTTTTCTGGTCGTATAGGGTAAATAAATCAGTGTTGCGGTTCTTGTAGCAGGTGGTGATCAACTTGCGCAAACCAAGACTGCGAAACTTCTTATAGAAATACTGAAAAAACTGACTGGCTGTTGGATCGTCGCAGTTGCAGTAAACCACCTTGTCCCTGAAATGGATGGTATAGTGCCGCAACTCCTCAGCTATGTCAGAGAGTTGTGTGTAGAAATCATCGTTCCTGTTTCTAGCCGCCTTGTGAAGATCAGCATTGAGGTTGCCTTTGGCCGACAACTTGTATCCTCCATCGAAGGTTGCACAACCGACACAAAAAAGGTGCCGGGCCATGCCAACTTTCACGACAAAGTAGTGATAGCATCGGCTGTTTGCCAGGCTCGGGTAGCTACTCCCTTACCAAAACAAAGGGCTTTTGTATTGACCGAATAACCCGGCTAGCGGGTTTGTCGGAAAGTTGGCAAGATAAAGAGTATTCTGGATTCGCAGATATGTCAATAAGTTTCGTTTTGATCATTCATCTTGAATAAATCAGGGTAAAGCACTAATATACAGACATACCCTTTTTTCTACATACGCATGCCGTTACCTAATCAGTTCGGTCTCTATGACCCTGCCAATGAGCACGACTCTTGTGGAGTCGGCTTTGTAGCGAATATTGACGGAAGGCAGACACACCAAATTCTGGAACATGGTCTAACCATCCTAAAAAATCTTGCTCATCGAGGGGCCGTTGGGGCCGACCCAAAAGCTGGGGATGGAGCAGGAATACTCCTGCAAATTCCCGATAAATTTTTCCGTCAAAATCTGGATTTTGAACTGCCGAAACAGGGATATTATGCAATTGGCATGGTATTTCTGCCGAAGTTCGCCAAAGATCAGGATACAGTAACTACGATCATTGAAGAATTCATTATTCAGGAAGGACAGTCAATACTTGGATGGCGTAAAGTGCCGGTTCATTCCAGCAGTTTAGGCAAAAGTGTCCTACCCACAGAACCCGATGTATACCAGGTCTTTGTAAAGCGATCGAAGGATCTACAGACACAGGATGACTTCGAGCGCAAACTGTTCATAATCCGCAAACAAATAGAAACCAAAGTCACCGAGTCAGAACTCAAGCATAAATCATACTTTTACATCTCTACCCTCTCTTCCAGATTGATCAGCTACAAGGGCATGTTGATGGCAGATCAAGTTGATGACTATTACCCAGATTTGCTTGATAAAGATATAGAGTCAGCGATGGCACTCGTCCATCAACGCTTCTCTACCAACACTTTTCCAAGTTGGGAACTCGCGCATCCATTCAGGATGATTGCCCACAACGGAGAAATCAATACACTACGTGGCAACATGAATTGGATGGCTGCAAGACGTAGCACACTGTTCAGTGAAAAACTAGGCGAAGATATACAGAAAATATGGCCCGTTATCCCGGAAGGTCAGTCAGACTCCGCAGCCTTCGATAATGTGCTTGAATTACTCGTAGCTGGTGGTTATTCGATGGCACATGCAATGATGCTGTTAATTCCAGAAGCATGGTCAGGAAACACTCTTATGGATCAGGACCGCAAAGCGTTTTATGAATATCATGCTGCACTGATGGAACCTTGGGATGGGCCAGCTGCCGTGGTCTTTTCAGATGGAAAACAAATCGGTGCCACTTTAGACCGAAATGGCCTCAGGCCAGCTCGCTACTTGATAACAAATGACGATATGGTTGTGATGGCTTCCGAGATGGGGGTCCTAGACATCCCGGAATCGGACATCCAGAAAAAATGGCGATTACAACCCGGGAAGATGTTCTTGATTGATATGGAACTTGGCAGAATTATCTCTGATGAAGAAATTAAGCAGGAATTATCCAGTCAATACAACTATCAGGAATGGCTAAATCGCACTCAGATCGAACTTCGCTCTCTTCGTATCTCAGTTGGCGCCATGTCACCCGATCCTCATACCCTACTCGAATTGCAGCAAGCCTTTGGGTATACACAGGAAGATTTGAAGGTTCTACTCGAACCAATGATCACAAACTCAGAGGAAGCTCTCGGTTCCATGGGTACCGATGTTCCACCAGCTGTGATGTCAAATCGTGCTAAACATCTTTCGCATTATTTCAAGCAGAATTTTGCTCAGGTCACAAATCCACCAATCGATCCAATTCGTGAAGAGTTGGTGATGTCTCTTTTAACATTGATTGGTCCAAGGCCTAATTTATTCGGACTGGACGATGGCGGAAGAGAAATGCGACTAACGGTTGCTCAACCCCTGCTCACCAACAACGAGCTGGAACAGATACGACAAATAGAGGACCATACCAATGGCGCATTTCGAACCAAAACCCTATCACTGTGCTTTCCAGTTAAATGGGGACCTGAAGCACTCGATTCGGCTCTGAGCCAATTGTGCCAAAAAGCGGAACGCGCTGTGCTACAAAAGGGATTCAATATTCTCATTTTGTCTGATCGGGGTACGGACCGAGATAACATCGCTATTCCTGCCTTACTTGCTACTTCCGCCGTACATCACCATCTGATCCGCAAAGGACTCAGAACCGAAACCGGACTTGTGATCGAAACCGCTGCATGTATGGAAGTTCACCATTTTGCTACGCTGACCGGTTATGGCGCTGAAGCAGTAAATCCTTATTTGGCATTTGACACCATCAATCGCATGCTTCGAAACTTACCCGAAAAACCCGGTTTTGAAGAAGTCCAACAACGCTATATCAAGGCAATTAATAAAGGACTTAAGAAAGTGATGTCCAAAATGGGCATCTCGACTTTTCAATCCTATTGTGGAGCACAAATCTTCGATGCAGTCGGACTATGTGAGGAATTGGTCGACCAATTCTTCACCGGAACTACCTCAAGGGTCGGTGGGGTCGGACTGGATGAAATTGCTTCCGACATCTATGTCTGGCATGAACAAGCCTACAGTAATATGCCACTCTATCGAAATATGTTGGATCCGGGAGGGGATTATGCGTTCCGAGTACGTGGTGAGAAACATGTTTGGAATCCAGATACGATCACAAATCTACAGCATGCCGTTCGCGGGAATAGTCAGGATCGATATCGTGAATATTCACAGTTAATTAATAAACAGGATGCTGAATTATTTGCACTTCGCTCCTTGCTCCAATTTGACTGGGCAGATCAGCCATTATCTATTAATGAGGTTGAACCAGCCGTAGAAATTGTCAAACGATTTGCAACTGGAGCAATGTCATTCGGCTCAATATCCCATGAGGCACATTCGAATCTAGCAATCGCTATGAACCGCATCGGTGGTAAATCCAATACTGGAGAGGGCGGCGAAGAAGAATCACGATACCGACCGTTGGAAGATGGAAGCAGTAACCCTCGACGCTCGGCAATAAAACAAGTGGCATCGGGGCGCTTTGGTGTTACAACCGACTATTTGGTGAATGCGGATGATATTCAGATCAAGATGGCACAAGGTGCAAAACCCGGAGAGGGTGGCCAGTTACCCGGACACAAAGTCAGTAAACAAATCGCTTCTGTTCGACATTCTACACCCGGAGTGGGGCTTATCTCCCCACCGCCTCATCATGACATTTATTCCATCGAAGACCTAGCACAGCTTATTTTTGACCTCAAGAATGTAAACCCAACGAGTCGTATCTCAGTCAAACTAGTATCAGAGGTGGGTGTTGGCACTGTAGCCGCCGGAGTCTCTAAGGCTCACGCCGACCATGTAACGATTTCTGGATATGAGGGGGGTACGGGAGCCAGTCCACTGACCTCAATCAAACATGCCGGAGCCCCCTGGGAAATTGGACTAGCCGAAACACAACAAACACTAGTCCGAAATCAACTACGTGGTCGAATAGCCGTACAGGTTGATGGTGGATTGAAAACCGGTCGTGATGTTGCCATAGCAGCATTGCTTGGTGCTGATGAATTTGGATTTGCAACCGCTCCACTGATCGCTTCTGGTTGCATCATGATGCGCAAATGCCATCTCAATACGTGCCCGGTGGGCATTGCGACTCAGGACCCTCGTTTACGTAAACTTTTCACTGGTCAGCCCGAACATGTTGTTAACTATTTCTTCTTTGTCGCCGAAGAGTTGCGAGAGATCATGGCCAAATTAGGCTTTGCTACCTTAGACGAAATGATTGGCCAAGTTGATCGATTAAAAACGAAAAAAGCCATTCGACACTTCAAAGCAAAGGGGCTGAATTACAGTCGTATTCTGACCCGTGAAACAGCCAATCCAGAAGTTGCGATCTACAATTCGGAGACTCAAGATCACAATCTTCAAAACGTACTTGATCGTAAGCTAATTGAATCAGCAAAACCTGCCCTGGATTCTGAATTGCCAGTCATCATTCACACTAAAATCAACAATACAGATCGTACTGTGGGTGCCATGCTCTCAGGGGAAATCGCAAAACGGTATGGTCATGACGGATTAAATGACAACACTGTTGTTATTAAAGCCAAGGGAACAGCTGGACAATCGTTTGGGGCATGGCTTGCCAAAGGTATATCAATTGAACTGGAGGGTGAAGCAAACGATTACGTAGGTAAAGGCCTATCTGGAGGTCGAATTGTAATTCGTCCTCCACAAAATACATCGATGCAAAATCGACGCGAAAACATCATCGTTGGCAATACTGTTTTGTATGGAGCGATTTCTGGGGAGTGTTATTTTAGTGGAGTAGCTGGGGAGCGTTTTTGTGTCCGAAACTCCGGTGCAATCGCAGTGATTGAAGGGGTTGGCGATCATGGATGCGAATATATGACAGGTGGCATTGTAATCAGTCTGGGTCAGACTGGGCGTAACTTTTCGGCAGGCATGTCTGGGGGAATCGCCTATGTATATGACGAGGATGGGGACTTTGCAAAAAAATGCAACTTGCAAATGGTCGCTTTGGAACAGGTAGACTCCGATCATCCTTGTGAAAATATTGACAATCTACTCGAAGCAGACGAGGCTAGATTGCACCACTACATTTCCCGACATTTGCAATTTACGGAAAGTCCTATAGCAAACACGATTATGGAAAATTGGAACGAAGCTAGATCACGTTTCGTACGCATCATGCCACATGATTACAAAAACGCTCTGGAAATTCTTTCTGCCCAAGAACTAGAGGAAAAGTATAAGGTCCAGCATGGGTAAAATTACTGGTTTTCTGGAAATTGATCGCAAGGAAGTTGGCTATGAGCCAGTCAATGAGCGTATTGTTCACTTTCGAGAGTTTGTTGTTGAACTAACGAATGATGAATTACGCGATCAGGGAGCACGATGTATGGATTGCGGGATTCCCTATTGCCAGAGCGGTTGTCCGGTAGACAATATTATTCCCGACTGGAACGATTTGGTTTATCGTGATGACTGGAAGCAGGCGAGTGAAGTACTTCATTCCACCAATAATTTTCCAGAATTCACCGGTCGAGTTTGCCCTGCACCTTGTGAGGCATCCTGTACACTGAACATACAGGATAACCCCGTCACGATCAAAAGCATAGAAAAGAATATCGCTGAAAGGGCTTGGCAGGAAGGCTGGGTGCTGCCAGAGATTCCTCGCCATCGTACTGGACGCAGTGTGTCTGTTATTGGATCAGGACCGGCTGGTCTTGCCTGCGCTCAACAACTGGTGAGAGCAGGTCATTATGTATCGATCTATGAAAAACAAGATCGTAGTGGCGGTTTATTGCGTTATGGCATACCCGACTTCAAGCTGGACAAGATGTTGATTGATCGCCGGATGGCTCAAATGAAGACCGAAGGGGTACGCTTTCATTCCGGTACCCATGTTGGTGTTGATATTCCCATTTCCTATTTTTTGGACAATTTTGATGTCATAGTTTTGGCTGGAGGTTCCGAAGAGCCGCGAGATCTGGAGGTAGCCGGACGGAATCTGAAAGGAGTCCATTTTGCCATGGATTTTCTTCGTTCCAATACACGACGTGTCCAAGGTCAGAGCACAACGGATGAAGAATTTATCTCAGCCGAAGGCAAAGATGTAATCGTGGTTGGCGGCGGTGATACCGGTTCGGATTGCATTGGCACATCGATTCGACAAGGATGCCAGTCGGTAACCCAAATCGAGATTCTTTCCGAACCCCCTGAGAAAGAAGACAAGGGTTTGACCTGGCCAAATTGGCCACACAAGATGCGGATTTCAACTTCTCAAGCTGAAGGATGCGAACGCATCTGGGATGTCAAGACGCAATCGATTATGGGCGGTGCTACAGGTCAGGTGACTGCGTTAAATTGTATCAAGGTCGCCTGGAATCATGCCAATGGTCAATGGAAGATGAAAGATATTGCAGGATCGGAATTTACTCTCAAAGCCGACATGGTCCTCCTTGCAATGGGCTTTGTCCATCCGGTGTATAAGGGACTTCTAGAAACTCTAGGTGTCGATATTGACACTAGAGGCAACGTCAAGGCCGATAACCAAGGGGCAAACGCTTATCATACCAGTCTAGAAAACGTCTTTGTAGCTGGCGACATGCGCCGAGGCCAATCATTAGTAGTGTGGGCTATACATGAAGGACGGCAGTGTGCCCGTGCGGTTGATATCCACTTGCGGGGAAAGAGCGATCTTCCCTCAAGATAACATTCGTCCCAATTCTCCAACCGATTAACTGTTTTGAAAGATCGATACTTGAGGGCGCTCAAGCGCCAACCAGTAGACCGAACGCCAATCTGGATAATGCGGCAGGCGGGTCGTTATCTGCCCGAATATCGAGAAGTTAGAAAAAAGGCCGGAGATTTTTTGTCGTTATGTAAGAATCCGGAACTAGCCTGCCTAGTCACGCTTCAACCGCTTGAGCGTTTTGATCTAGATGCCGCGATCATTTTCTCTGACATATTGACCATACCCGATGCTATGGGTCTAGGATTGACTCTTGAAGAAGGTGTCGGCCCTCGCTTCAACTCATCTCTTCGTACCACAACGGATATTGAGAAACTACCCGAAATTGATATTGAAACCCAACTGGACTATGTTATACGGTCAATTGCACTTGCTCGGCATGAATTGGCAGATCGGGTCCCTTTAATCGGTTTCAGTGGAAGTCCATGGACTTTGGCCACTTATATGGTAGAGGGAGGTAGTTCAAAAGATTTCAAATATGTTAAGGGCATGATGCATGATCGGCCTGATTCTGCAGATCTGTTGATGAGAAAATTGACCCAATCTGTGACCGATTACCTACACGCACAGGTTACCGCAGGGGCACAGTCATTGATGATTTTTGATACTTGGGGCGGGCTTCTTGCCGAACCTGATTATGAGCGGTTTTCACTGGAACCCATGACCTGGATCGTGCAAAATCTAAAATCCAATCCAGCAACTTTCAATATCCCAATTACACTTTTTACCAAAGGTGGGGGGAATTGGCTTGAAAAAATTGCTGCATCTGGATGTGATGCGGTTGGTCTGGATTGGACGGTTTCACTGGCTAGTGCTCGTTCACGAATTGGTCACTTGGTCGCTTTGCAGGGAAATATGGATCCTACTGTTCTTTATGCTTCACCAGAGAAAGTTGCCAATGAAGCGGTACGTATATTGGACGAGTATGGTAAGGGGGATGGGCACGTGTTTAATCTAGGACATGGGATCCATCCGGGTGTCGAGCCCGACCGAGTTCAGGTACTGGTCGACACCGTCCACCGGGAAAGTGCCCGATAAGCTTCATTCGGTTGCTTGTTCTTTACTCTCTGCAAACTGATCGAGTTGTTCAGCAGAAGCTTCATTCTGATATTTTTCCTTATAATCGCTATAGGGCATGCCATAGATAAGCTCGCGAGCCTGTTCATAACTCATTTCTATACCGTGAGATTCGGCTTCTGACACATACCATTTTGAGAAACAATTGCGACAGAAATAAGCGATATTCATAATGTCAATGTTCTGAACCTCAGGATGTTTCTGTAGGTGGCCGAGCAGTTTCCGAAACAGTGCAGATTCAATCTCAGTGCGCTTCTGTTCGTCGATCGTGGGTAGTTTAGACATTGGTTACTCCTTTTCGATAATTAGTACTTAAATGTTTCGAGTCAATTTCTTTACCAGTGGAATTCAGTTCCTATAAATTGAGCTATCATTTCAAGAGGGTGTTCAACAGTTCTTCAAACGTACGCGCCATCAATCTGCCTATAACGTAAATTTCCTTCCAGCTTGATCGGGCTATTCATTGTATTCGATCAGTAGTCATTATGTGAAATGTCGGTAGCAAACTGAATCGTACTCGATCTAGTCGACATTTTGGAACCTGAACGAAAAAAGACATGATCAAAATAGCAGTAAACAACTGTTAGTCATCGGATTCACATTCGAAAATACACCGTTGTACATTATTTTCACAAATAATTCCAATATGTTCGGAGATATATTCAGCATTCAATTCCTGATAGAAAATCCAAAATTAGCATGCCAGTACCCGGTATACACAACCGTTCTTTTACCGGCATGAAGACTGACCCGGTTTGAAAAAAAATCAAAGTACCCAAACTGAGCGAAATCGAAATGATTATATTTTCTCGAAAAATGCCAGACTTCGATCCAGAATTAAACAAACAATCTATTATTAAACAAGTGGAGTATGAGATAGAGATTCCACGAGACCATCAAGCTCATCATGAACTTCATTCATAGAAAGCATCTTTTTCGGGTGTTATGGGGTACAATTTTCCTAGGCCTTGTTATCTTGATGTTGACAAGCTTTCTACCAATGTCTGAATCTTTGTAAAACGAATATTTCAATTAACACGTTAAGCGAACGAATTTCGGAATGCACAATCACCATTGGTTTCCATGCGGTTGTCGAAATAAACATTTTCTCATGATCGCTATTATCTTCCCCTTATTCTTATACCCAAAAATAGCTATACCACAGGGTCTCACGGCTTATCCTGTTTAGGAAATAATAGAAGATTATGACATCTGCAAGCATATTGAATCAGGCCCGAAACGTCATTCAAATTGAAGTGGATGCCATCAACGCTCAGTTGGGCAAACTTGATGATCATTTCGTAAAGGCCTGCAGAATGCTTATGGAATGCGAGGGACGGGTGGTCGTTATCGGCATGGGTAAATCCGGGCATATTGGCGGCAAAATCGCAGCAACACTGGCTAGTACTGGAACTCCAGCCTTTTTTCTCCATCCTGGTGAAGCTAGTCACGGAGACGCTGGCATGATTACAACCAAGGATATTGCGTTAACGATCTCAAACTCGGGAGAGACTCTTGAGATTGTGACCATTATCCCAGTCATCAAACATTTGGGAGTAAAAATGATTTCAATGACTGGGAATCCCAAGTCAACTCTGGCTGTCGAATCCGATATTTTTCTTGATATCAGTGTCGAAAAAGAAGCATGCCCTCATAATCTTGCACCAACTGCCAGTACTACTGCAACTCTGGTTGTGGGAGATGCTCTAGCTGTTGCAATCCAACATATGAGAGGATTTTCTGCTCAAGACTTTGCACGCACACACCCAGGAGGAATGCTAGGAAAACGGCTACTATTGTATGCAAGCAACTTGATGCATAGCGGTGATCAACTACCCTTGGTGAGCCCCGAGACAACCCTAGATGAAGTATTAATCGAAATGTCATCAAAAGTATTGGGAATGGTGGGTATCGTAGATGAAAGTAACCACTTACTCGGTATCTTTACGGATGGGGACTTGAGACGCGCAATGGAAAATGGCATCGATATTTACGCTCAGTCAGCTGGAGAATTGATGAACCAGTCACCCTATACCATTACTGCTGATACCCTTGCTCAGGAGATTGTTGGAAAGATGCGTGAGTATGCCAGACACGGACCACATGCCATCAATGGCATGTTTGTAGTGGATGAAAATAACAAAGTAGTGGGAGCTCTGAACACCCACGACTTACTGCGGGCTGGTGTTATTTGACATATCGATATCACGATAAAATCGCCAGGATGCTAAATCGATATTTCGATTTAGTGACTGTTACTCTTCCAACGGATAGATATAGATTCTAATGCTGACCCGATTTATTTATCAATTCCAGAATATACTTTCATTCGGGCTTATATTTCTGTCGGTTCTGGCTCTAGCTCTCTGGATGCAGGGCTTGGTGATAACAAGACCAGATATCACATCCGAACCACTCAGTGATGATGACTCCGATTTTTTCATGGAGAATGTTGTGCTAACTGGAAAGGATAGCTATGACAATCACTATCAGATTAAATCGGAGCGACTGGTTCATTATCCAACTCTCGGTGGATCGTCTTTGGAGTCGCTACAATTAACTCAATATAGGACAGATGGAACAATTCAAAATATTACATCAAACCAGGGTTGGTTGGATAATGATAAGCAAACTCTGACACTTTCAAAAGAGGTTAGAATCCGAAATCGAAACGACAAGCAACCAAGTTCATTATCGATCACCGAACGACTTGTCATCCATTTGAAACAGCAAGGAGGTCAGTCATGAAATCGAAGATTTTTATCGCAATACTCACAGTTCTAATGGCTCACACTGGTGTCGCACAAAATACTGTCTCAGATCAACCGCTGTTGCTGAATGCCGATTATATCGAGTTGGATTTTAGTACTGGGGAACGTTTGTACCGAGGGAATGTAATACTCACCCAAGGTGATGTGATAATGGAATGTGATGAGATGACTACAATGTATGATGATGACGATGAACTACTACATGCACTCTGCATCGGAGATCCAGGCATTTTCAAAAAACAACCCCAACAGAATAGCCAAGAGGCATTAACCGGGAGCGCAGTCAATATCACTTATGATCGCAAGAACAATCAGATTTTGTTGTTAAATGAGGCAAAGCTAGAGCGGGGGCGAATATTCGTAAAAGGTTATCAAATCAGTCACAATCTCATTACTGAAAAAACCATCGTGCAAAATGATGAGCAAGCGTTGGGTACATCTGGGAGTACCGGTTCTTCAAATTCAGGAGTATCTTCCCGACCTAAGGTTCTGATTCTACCTAAACAAAATCCTGATGGTTGATTCCCGCTGAGGTGACATGAATACTGCTCACCATACGCCAACATTCTCATAATGCACCTCTCCATCCGAAATCTGGCCAAGCGATATAAAAACACCATTTTGGTGAAAGATGTCAGTCTGGATTTGGTTCTCGGTGAAATTGTCGGCCTATTAGGACCAAATGGCGCAGGGAAAACGACCAGTTTTGATATGATTATTGGATTAATTCGACCAGACTCAGGCTCAATCATGTTGGATGAGATTGAAATATCAAATATGCCGGTCCATGAACGAGCTAGGAGGGGTATTGGCTATCTCGCCCAAGAACATTCAGTATTTCGGAAATTGACTGTTGAGCAAAATATCATGGCTGTACTGGAGGGCAGAAAACAACTGACCAAGACCACGCGACATGAAACATGTAATCGATTGATGGAAGAGTTTGGAATTTCGACACTCAGTAATCAGCCGGCATATCTCTTATCTGGAGGTGAGCAGAGACGAGTTGAGATAGCTAGATTGTTGTCTCTGGAGCCAGCGTTTATTCTACTCGATGAGCCATTTGCGGGGATTGATCCAATTGCCGTTCAGGATATTCAGGATATCATCTGCGATCTCAAAGAACGAGGTATTGGAATATTGATTACGGATCACAATGTTCGAGAAACACTGGGTATCTGTGATCGGGCATATATCCTAAATAACGGAACGGTACTGGCCTCAGGTACTCCTTTGGAGATTATGGTCAATCCTGATGCAAAGTCAGCCTATCTTGGTGATAATTTCACAATGTAATCTTGAATATATCCATCAATATCTACAGCTGAAAAACAGACATCCCAATGATTTATGATTCATTTCTTGTCAAAAATTTGAACGAACTTGATTACCAAGATATGAATAAATCACACATAGAAACCGGACAATTTATAAACGCCTGAGTCAAGGGCTACCCATTAGCTAGAAATAGCGTCACAACTAAGAGGAGAGTGATACAAGGAACACGGCCGTTAGGAGGAAAATATTTTTTCTCCAATTTTTCAGATATTCCCACTTATTTCATTTTCTCGATTACGAGTACATTATCATCCGCATAACCTCCTCAGGTCTTCTTCCTTTATTCATAACCAGCGCGCGGATTTGCTCTGGGTTCGGGGTGTAGCAATGGTTAAGATTGGTTATAATTTCCTAAAAATAACATGATCGTAATATCTTACCATGACTGAATCCACAAAAATTGAGCCTTATATTTGGCGAATACATCAGAAATCACAGTAGTGATCGGTTAACCATAACTTAATGAAAGAGGAATTTGTATGCAAATATCAATCAGCGGACATCAACTAGAAATCACCGATTCATTACATCACCGCGTTTCACAGAAAGTAGAAAAAATATCAAAACACTTCGACCATCTAACCAGCACAAATGTAGTCTTACATGTCGAAAAAACCAGACATATCGCTGAAGCCACTATCAATACAAAAGGTGCCATGATTCATGCTTCCGGTACTGCTGATGACATGTACACTGCCATCGATACCATGGCCCACAAATTAGACCGACAAGTTCTCAAACATAAGGAAAAAATGACCAATCATTATCGCGGAGCCAACACGGCCAAACGTTAGATTTCTACCATGAACATATCTGCACTCAAAGCTAGTGGCGGGTATTCAGGACAAAACCCAATGCTCGTGGATTATTTACATGCAAGCCGAATTTCAATTGACCTTGAAGTATCGAGCCGTAAACGCTTGTTTGAGGAAATAGCTGAACTAACCTGTCGTAATCGACACCCAAGTGAAGCGCATTTAACGTTACCCTTAACTACCGAATGTATATGTGAAACACTAAATAAGAGAGAACGACTCGGTAGTACCGGAATTGGCAATGGCATCGTTTTACCACATGGAAGAATCAATGATCTGCCAGAACCGATCATTTCAATCGTTCGTCTCAAATCTCCAATTGAATACGATGTACCTGACCAGATTCCAGTTTGGCTAGCCGTGAGCCTGCTTGTTCCGGAAGATGCCAATGAAGCGCACCTCAATCTGCTTGCTGACCTAGCTTCGCATTTAGACAACGAGACCTTTATTTTAGCTCTTAAGAATGCCGAAACATGTGTGGATATCATGCAACTTTTTTACCAAAGCTAGCCCAAAATTGAGCTATCGCCCATTCCTTTCATGCTCTGTACAAACTAGTGTGATGATCATCTGTAGCAAATGTCAAACAATGAAGTTCCATAATCATTTTGTGCTTTTCCGAAGACTCTTGAAACTATGGGGAATTATATCTATAAGTAACATCAGACCATGTTATCGATAATCAGTTATAGTATTCATGTACGCAACATACCAAGCGTGCCGGCCTCCGGGATTGGGCAGCTGCACGATTAGAGGCGTTCTCATTGGAGACCTCGCGAACCCGTGAAAAGGTATCTGAGGTGGCTTAATGTTACTTATAGAGATAATTCCCAAACTATGGCTATATCGGAACTAATTATCATTAGCGGTTTATCTGGTTCAGGTAAGAGTGTTGCCCTGCAGTCTCTTGAAGATGTCGGATATTACTGCATTGATAATCTTCCGGTTGGTTTGCTCCATGAGCTCATGGTAAAACTGTTGCAAGATAATAAAAATGGAAAATTAGAAGTACATGGAATTGCCGTCAGTATTGATTCAAGAAACAAGCAATTTTTGCTGGAAATTGACGAAGCATTAAATAATCTGAATAAGCTCGGCATAGAATTTCGGGTACTATATCTTGAGTCAGAAGACCATATCCTAGTTCGACGTTACAGTGAAACACGTCGCAAACACCCTTTAACTGATCAATTTACACCACTTCTAGAAGGGATTCAGCAAGAGCGGAATTTGCTAATGCCGATATTGGATCGAGCAGAAAGAGTTATTGACACAACCACTGTTACACCCCATGAATTGAGAAGTTCGGTAAAAGACTTTGCCGCTGGAGATACGATACACGGACCATTGCTCCTGATTGAATCATTCTCATTTCGTCATGGGCCCCCGAATGATGCAGACTTCATGTTTGACGTTCGTTGTCTACCGAACCCTTATTGGCAGGAATCCTTAAGATCTCTCAATGGTCTGGATAAACCAGTTCAGGAGTTTTTAGAACAACAAGCTGAAGTCAACCAAATGATTCGACAAATACAACAGTTTCTAACCACCTGGCTACCCGGTTTTGTCCGAGAAAATCGGTGCTATATCACAGTAGCCATCGGCTGTACCGGTGGGCAGCATCGATCCGTATTTATAAGCGATAAACTCCACAAGCTTTTGAGTAGCGAATCTTTACCTGTGCAGATTCGCCATCGAGATCTTTGCGTAAAGACTGGAATTCATGCGTCTTGAGCTCGACATTCAGATAATCAACAAACTGGGATTGCATACTCGTGCAGCTGCGAAACTAGTCAAACTGTGCTCACAGTTTGATAGTTCTATCGAAATTAGCAATCATAAGCGCCGAGCTAATGGAAAAAGCATGATGAGCGTCATGATGTTGGCAGCCAGTCAAGGTACCAAACTTAAAATTGTGGTTGAGGGTAAAGACGCCGGGGAAGCAAGCCGACAAATATCTGATCTCTTTGAATCCCGCTTTGAAGAAAGCGAGTAATACAACAAATGTTTACATTGCATGGAACGGGAGTTGGATTCGGAATTGCCATCGGTACCGCCCGACTGATCCGAAGACTCGGTCAGGAAGTTCCAGAATACAGCATCCAGAATGAACAAGCCGACGCGGAGATTAAACGTCTAACAAAGGGTATACACACCGCAACAGAGTGCTTGAAAGCGTACTATGAAGATATACGCAGAGAAAGTACAGATGAAGTCCATGCAATTCTGGATGCACATCTCTTAATGATGCAGGATCCAGTCCTGTTGGAACAATCAGCCTTAATTATCCGGGAGCGACTGGTTAACGCTGAATTTGCCTTACAAGTCCATTGTAATGATCTGCAGGAAATTTTTCAGAATATCGATGATCCGTATATGCGTAGCAAATCGGATGAGATTTCTCAGGTCATTGGACGAATTCAGGATGAATTACTAGGTCAACGAGCTGGACATTCCTCACTTGAGGGAATTCAAGAAGGAGAGATCATTGTAACCCATGATCTAATGCCAGCCGATACCATCGAGTTCAAAAAATACCGTGTCGGAGCCTTTCTCACAAATTTGGGGGGGCCAATATCACATACTGCAATTCTTGCCCGTAGCATGCGGATCCCAGCCATTGTGGGATTGCATGAAGGAATTCGTTATCTCAAATCAGGTGATACTCTGGTTGTTGATGGTAAACGAGGAGTGGTGCTAGTTGATCCTGATACGGCAGCTCTTGATGTATATGAACGACGTGCGGCAAAAATACAGCGAGCAAAGAAAGAACTTGAATCCATCAAATACAAACCCGCCATATCACTGGACGGACAGACTGTTCAGTTAAACGCCAACATCGAATTTGCAGAAGAACTGAGTCAAAGTCTTGCATCAAGTGCATCTGGTATCGGTCTATATCGGACTGAGTCCCTCTATATGAATCGTCAGGAATTTCCTGATGAACAAGAGCAGTTTGAAGTGTATTCAGCACTCTTATATTCGACCAAACTTCCGATTACTATTCGCACACTTGATCTTGGCGCGGATAAGCAAGTTGACGGAGGCCGAAAAAACATGAGTCTCGCTACCAACCCGGCATTGGGGCGTCGTGCGATAAGACTCTGCTTGCATGATCTAACTTTATTCAAGCCTCAACTCAGGGCATTATTTCGTGCTTCTGTCCATGGAAATTTGAAGATTATGATCCCGATGATTTCAGATCAAGCAGAACTCGATCAAGTGTTTATTGTGCTCAATGAAATTCGTCAAGAACTTACCCAGGAGAACTTGCCATTTAAGCCAGATATACCGGTCGGTGGAATGATAGAGGTCCCAGCTGCCGCAGTTACCGCAGATATTTTTGCAAAGCGTTTGGACTTTTTATCAATCGGAACCAACGATCTCATTCAATATACACTAGCTATCGATCGTATTGATGACGAAGTAAACTATCTCTATGATCCGTTGCATCCTGCAATTTTGCGACTGATCAAACTGGTCATTGATGCTGGAAAAAATGCTGATATACCAATCTCAATGTGCGGAGAAATGGCAGGTGATGTCGAGTGCACAAGGATTCTACTTGCTCTAGGTCTTCGTGAATTTAGCATGGACTCAGCCGTGATAAGCGAAATTAAACAAAGGGTGCGCGGAACCGATATCAACGAAATTGAGCAGATAGTGATTGATCTGTTGTCAAGCAATGATCCGGATCATTATCGCGGTCTTATTGAACGCATTAACCGATTATCAAATAACGAAAATCCTTCAATCACATAATCATAGACGTGATTGAGGAGCATTAAGCGGGATCGAAAGATCATTTAAGGTTTGATAAATCTCAAGGGCCAGTAAACGCTGATCTCCAAAAGGCGGGGCAACTGCACCGGTTCTCGAAAAACATCTTTGATATTGTTCGTGAAGAGTAATCCAACCGTTACCGGTTTGGAATAATCGGGCTTGGCTGTATACCGGAAATGCAGAGGTATGCCCCAACGCTGCACTGATAACCTCGTTACCCATGGTGTTTCCCGCATTACTTACATGACAACTGGCACATGAGTAATTGTATTGACCCCGCCGACCCCAAAAAATCCTATATCCCTCTTGATACATATATTTAAGTTTTTCATTAACCCAATCAATCTGGATTGGACTTCCTCTTGACTGCTCTCGAAACACGGCAACCAGTGCAGATAGCAAACTGGATCCAACCTTAACTGAAGACCGACCCTGCAATTTCAGACAGGCAAGTATTGCATTTTCAACTGATATGATCTGATCATCCAAGACATAAGGAAATCGATTTGCAGGTGGATGTTGCGACATACAGTTCTTTAGGGTAATTCCATTATAATTCCGATTCCAATCTGAGCGAGCGGGAAATAAGGCATGCATGTACGGTGGTAGTTGTTCAAGAAAGTGAAAGGTAGATTCTTTCGATGCCGACTGCGGCAAGGAATAGGGACCTTGATTGAATTCCTCAAGAGAAACTGAATAAAATCGTTCAAGGAAAAATGCCTGAAAACTCTCAACCTCTTCATCAATCGAGTTGTCTTGACTGAGTACAGATGATACCCATGCAAAGAAAACAGCTATGATTAATAAAAAAAAGCCAATTTCAACTTGAATAATACGTTTCATGGGGCGTGCTGATTGAAAGCCAACGATAACCGTTCGATTGAGATATGTCTCCTTCATATCTCTCGATATAGGTTTTTGTTCAGAATCAATCCAACCGTACCAAGTGCATGTCCCTTATTACCATCTGAATCGTTCCAGTCGACTTGGATAATGTCATCTTCATGCAGTAATTTGAGGTGTATGCTGAATCGCGGATTATGAGCAATACTCAGACCACACTCAAGAATCGATACAACTTGCTCGTTAACTGAGAATTTTATTTGTTGAATATATGGTTTTATGCCCAGAGAATTGTCCTGATGATAAATTGAACAAAGAATGTTGATTCCATCCCGTGAAACTTCAGCCCGCAATATCGTACTAACAGGCGGCAGTTCAACAGCCATAGCTGACCATTTCCTCTGGTCTACGTGCCCATTCCAGCGGATTTTTCTTTCATTTTTGTGAAGGTTACCGTTATGCAATGAATAAACAGTCAATTGCTGACCTCTTTCTAGCCGAAAAACTCCTGTTAACTCGCGATAGGCACGATGTCCGTTTTCTGAAACCAATAAGAGTGGATACCGGTTTTCTTCTACAAATATCGCGATTCTATCACTGTCCGACACAGCGACCCGAAAGGGAACATACTCAGGATTCTGAACTTCCGTAGGCAAATCAATTCGAAGACTTGCATCTTCTGTGCTATAAAATGTTCCAAACAGCTCTCTCAATATCTCGTCTACTACTTGAAATTCGAACACATGGCGATCAGTGAGATCCCTATTACCCAAAGGCTCGGCTCCAAGTTTCACGATTGCAGATGAAGCAACCAAGGCACATCCTGAACCAATTAAGAATTCTCTTCTATTTTTCATCATTCTTCATAAACCAAAAAAATCCGACAACCGCTTCGATCTCTGTTTCTGTAAGAATATGATGTTTGCCATATGGTGGCTTGATCGTATTTGGATATTGAGTAACCGGGTCATTCAGATATTCGATAAGTTCGGACTGATCAGAGTACTTCTCTGGAATATGTTCAAGAATTGGTCCCATGTTACCAGTTTGGGAAAGCTCCTTGGTTCTTCCCTCCATGCGAATAAAATGGCAGACCAAACAATTTCCTTTGTGAGGATTAATCATTAGACACCATCCTTCAATGGGCTGACCGACAATTCTTAAATCTAATTGTTTACAGGCATCAAAATCGGGAAGATCATCCGAAATCGCAAGGTTGATTCCTGAAAATAAAATAATCAATAGTCCGAGTTTTCTTCGATAAAGCTTGTGGAGATAATGAAATCGTCTATTTTGTGAATGTTCTTTACAAACCCCTCGAAATAGACTCTGGAGCAGAAATTGGAGTTTCACAGACTGATCTAGGCTCATTACTCCAATTTTAGTTCCAGTTCTTTGATACGAGCTTCAAGGCTTTGCCTGAGATACCCTTCCCTTTCGGTTTGGCGTAAAGCCCGCTTCAGTACCGAGATCGCTTGTTCATAATCGCCAAGTAAGACTAGATACTCCACAATCGATTGATCGGCTTTTGCATGCTGATTAAGTGCAACACGAATTTCTTTTTGAATTTTATAAAGTGTTAGATTGTTTGGATTTCTTCGTACTTGTTTGCGAATTAGCCGTAGTGCTTTTTCCGGCTGGTTTCTTTCCAAATAACTTTCAGCTAATAGATAATTCAGATAAAGTGCTTCTGGGTTTGCTTCTAATACATTTTGATACCGCAGGATAGCTTGATCAACCTGACCATCGGATAACTCGATCTGGGCATGCATTGATTGAATCCATGGATGCTTAGGAAATTGCGCTGAAAGTGGACGAATCACTTCCAAAGCCTGTGCAATTTCTCCATTCTCGTATCGAATGATAGCCATACCATATTCAGCTGATATTTGGGCTGTTTCCGATTCAAATTCAAGCTGATCCTGAAATACGAGAATTGGTTCTTGTTGATCTTTGGATAAAAGTGCTCTGATTCTTGCTGTTGCCAAATGAAAGTCCAGACTTTCTCGAGGTTCCCACGCAGGGTAAGAAGTTGCTCGATCCTGAGATGCAGCCATACGGGCATGCGAAAGTGGGTGCGTTCTTAGATATTCAGGGATCCCCCTCCCACTGTGTATTGATGAACGATCCAGACTTTCGAAAAATTTTGGCATCGCCATGGGGTCGTATCCAGAGTCGGCTAGCAAGCGGATGCCTATGGCATCGGCTTCACGCTCAAATTCACGACTATATGCCAACTGATTGGATGCAGTTGCACCAATCGCAGCGGTTGCACCTGCTACTCCGACCTCTCCTCCAACAACCAGCGAGGCTAGCACTGCGGCGAGAGTGGGTAATTTCTGGGCTGATTGGCGCTCCAGCATTCTCGGCAGATGCCTTTGGGTGAGATGTGCGATTTCATGTGCGACTACGGCCGCTAACTCACTTTCAGTCTCTGCAGATAAAACCAGTCCAGTATTCAAGGTTATATAACCACCGGGTACCGCATATGCATTAATGGAATGATCGCGATAAAGGCTAAATACTGGTTTCGAACTCCTAAGATCGCTATGCTCGGATATTCGATTACCGATCGAATTAATATAATGTTGTAGTAGGTAGTCTTCAACAAAATTTGGAGAGGACAGTAAACGACGGTAGAATGCTTGCCCGATCCGTCTCTCCTGGACAGTATTCAGATGGCGACTTGCACTGGTTCCAAGTTCGGGTAATCCAGAATTTTGTGCGATTGCGAGTGAAGGCACTGAGATCATTCCGCAAATACAAACCACAAATATTCTTGTCTGCAGACAGTATCGAACGCGAAATTTGAAGCGTCTGATGCCTTGCATGAACAATTTTAGATATCGATATTCAGTATGCGAAAGTGGATTTGTCAAAGACTTGAACAATGCATTATCAGGGAGTTGAATTTAGTGCGATACTGAAAGTTTCGCATAACATTGGTGTATAGATCCTGAATGTATTGTATTTCACTCAACTTGGATATAGGTCTATACGTACAATCCGGCAGAAATTGCGGTCATTTCTTTCCGGATTCAGATTGTATTTACTCCGGATTCAGTCCCAATCAGTAAAATATCTGCTGAGCGTAGTGCAAATAGGCCCACGGTTATCACACCAGGAATCTGGTTTATCTGTCTTTCGAGTTCCACTGGATTCATAATATCTAAGTTTCGAATGTCCAGAATTGGGTGTCCATTGTCCGTCAAATACCCATCACGAAGTACAGGTTGTCCACCCATTCTGACTAATTTTCGGGCAATCATACTACGAGCGATTTCAACCACTTCAATTGGCAGGGGGAACGTACCAAGACGATCCACCAATTTTGTTTGATCTGCAATGCAGACAAACACTTCGCTTGCTTCAGCAATGATTTTCTCTCGAGTCAGAGCACCACCTCCACCTTTGATGAGATGTCGGTTCCGAGTTGCTTCATCAGCCCCATCTACATACAAGGGTAGAGTCCCGACCTGGTTCATATCCAGTACCGGAATGCCAAAATGTTGAAGTTTTGCGGCACTTGCATCTGAACTAGCCACGGCTCCATCAAGTTTTCCTTTAATGCTGGCTAAATACTCAATAAAGAAATCTGCCGTTGAGCCGGTTCCAACACCTATCACATCTCCAGCTTTCACATACTCAAGAGCTGCTTCGGCAGCAACACGTTTTTGATCTGATTTCGACATGTTCATGAAAACCAATACAGTTCTATAATTCTGGTCTTAACAAGAATGCTTAACCCAAATTCATTGCAGGTGCAAAGAATAATATCACTCACTTCTGTGAAATTGATTGAATTTTCTTGCACGAAAATGCTTTGAATCCATCAATCAACTTACATCACCAAGTAGCTTATCGGTTATCATTCACAACTTCCACTTTATACCCATTATTTTTTGGAATCCAAACATCCATGAACACAACCTCAAATTCACAAATAATCTGGCAGGCTATGCTGGACAACAATATTGATAAAGTTTGCTATCTTCCCTGTAACAAACTCAACGCTCTGATGGAAGTTGTGCCTGAACAAACCAAGATTTGGGATATCACCAAGGAATCGATCGGGCTTGCGGTTTCCTTTGGCCGCAGTCTAGCCGGACGTCGCAGTGCAATGTGCATACAGAGTACCGGTCTTGGCAATTTGATCACCGAACTCTACACCATGCAAAAGCTATACCAAGAAGCATTACCGATTTTTGTTTCTTGGCGCGGTTATTATCAGGAACCAATTGAAGCACAAATTATCCTCGGTGGAAAGCTTGAAGGTCTACTCAATGCCTTAGAGGTGGAATACCGAATATGCAAATCCCGTGAGGATGTGTCTGATCTATCAGAAGATCTTGAGAAGGTATTCTCAAACAACAAGGTTAAAGTCTACATGATGTCACCTGAACTATGGGAAACGAATGTTGTCGATTTTCATTCTTTTGGTCAACCGCAAATTGAGAGGGTTGCTATTGATGCACCAGCCTATTCGGGATCACCCTCAAAAACACGAATTCAAGCCATCCAAGAGATTGTCCAAGCAATTGGTAAAAGAGACTTGATCGTCGCTCAAATCGGTTTTCCAGCCAAAGAACTATACAATACACATGATCGCGACGAAAATTTCTATATGCTTGGTGCCTTAGGTTCAGCTACCGAGGTTGCTATCGCCTTGGCAATGGAGTTACCGGACCGGCATGTCTATGTGATTGACGGGGATGGGTCTTTTTTCTTTAACCCGAATCAACTTGTTGATATCGCAACACACAACCCCAAAAATCTGTCCGTGATTTGTCTTGACAATGGTAGTTGGGGCTCAACTGGAAACCAGCCCACATTAAGTTCGCAAGGTATGAATCTGTCGGCCATGATTAATGCGATGGGGGTGGAGTCCTCAGGAATGACAGATCAGAGTGAGACTTTTATATCCATGCTGCAAAATCGTGAGCGATTCATCCACTACATGATCAAAGCCGGTAATGACACAGTTGGCGGTGAAATACCGTTAAAGGCCGTTGAGATAAAAGAGCGCTTCATGGCTGCACTCCAATAATTATTCACACTAGGAGATGATTATCTTTTAGACTTGAACGAAGAAGAACAACTCTCGGCTGCAAAAAATCAGGAGCAATACATTCCTGGATTTTCTATACCACCACTATTCGACCACACTCATTTTTTAAGACGACATTATTCGAAGCACTAGCTCGACTCTTCAGCATTCTTTATGGCCAACTACACATCAGCCTGAAATACTGAAGATTGAAACAGTGTGTGCTACAGATACCTTTGCTTCTCGTTGACTTTGACACATCCAAACGAGCATTTAGACCATTTAGCACTCCTGATAGATATATGAAATCTATGCCCATCAGTTGCTAACTCATCGGTGTATCAATTCTACCTCTATGAATGTCTTGATCTTCAGCCTATCCTCACTCGAATCGAATTTAGCAATAGATCTTGGATAGCCGTTCCGCTTCCTGTTGGAAATCTTGTCGTAATCGCTCCGGTCCAAGCACTTCGACCTTGCTACCGAATGCCTTAAGCCACCAACGAAGTTCTTCCGTATCTTCCACTGTGGCCTCGACTTGAACTCGGCCATCCTCCAACACAACTGCCTGATGATCCGCCGATAGTTGATTTTCAGTAAGGTGAACACCAGACTCCTTATCGAACACTGCCTTCAATTTGATCTTACCTGATCCGGAAGGATAAGAAAATGCCTCCCCTTGCAGATATTCCGTCAGGTCAAAACCGTCCAGTTCCTTCGATCTCTCTAATAATGACTTGGCGGTTTCTATTCGGTGAAGCGCAAAATGACGAACATCATTATAGTCCCAAGCAGTGGCTACGATGTAAGTGAGCCCTCTACGGACTACTATTCCTAGGGGGTGTAACTCCATCTGCCGAGACGACGCTTCTCCCCGACTTCGGTAAACCACTTGAAGACGCTTCCGCCGGATCAATGCTTCGCAGACTACCTCTCGGATATTGTCTGAAACCGGCGGGGGCTTTAGAACCGGACCTCGATCGATCAGGGCCACCCGCTCTGACCAATTTCCGAGGTCTGTACCTCGCAATATATCCTCAGCCTTCTTGAAATAGGGTTCAAGAACACGGAAACTCTCTGGAGGGAAAACGGGCTTAAGATGTTCCTCCGCCAGCCGTAACATGAAGGCCGCTGACCCACTCATAGCCGGTACCTGAAACCACTGGTCCGGGTTCATCCAGTACCAGTATTGCCGATTACCTCTTTGTTTCGCTGTGATCGGAAATTTACGGGACAGATCGTCAAGGCTACGCTGTAATGTACGAATGCTCACATTGTATTCTGGATGTGCCTGACAGAGTAAGTTATAAATTTCCCGAGTACTTCGACTGTCGGGTTCACTCGGTATGGCCATTAGTGTCTCTAAATGACGTAATGCGGTATCTGCCGATCTTGGCATAATCTCCTCTTCTAGCTCAGGATTTTGGATTAGACACCCGTTCTTTTCCATCCCGATCGGTATTACAAGAAAGTCGGATGCTGTATCGAATTCCGATTCTAATTCTACAATTTGTTAACTCGATCTACAGATTCTATTTTGTATACTGAAGATGCCAAAGTCTATGGCACATTTCCTTTTCACAATGCAACAATTAAGCACTCAGTCAAAAAGTATATGAGGGATATGGTACATATCAACGGGGTTGAGTCCTGATGGGTTACTCTCAAACGAGCTCACGAGGAAACTTTTCAAAAAATCAGTTCCAACATCTGAATCGCTATGTTCATGAATTCGCTGGCATGCACAATATCCGTGATTTGGATACTCTTGTGCAAATGCGGGACATAGTCGTCCGGCTTTTTGTTCGCAACCTGCTTCGTAACCGCCTTATCTCAGATAACGACCTTTCGAGTATGGCGCGTTTGTAACAATGCCAGTGCCAGTGCTTCAGGAGTTGCCCTGCCAGATCTACCTTCGGATCAAGTTTGGCTCGGTATTTCCTTTCATTTCATTGGTAAAGTTTCTTGTAATGCCTTTACCTATATCTGGATTGGCCATCGTTGGTAATTTTGGGGTATTCCCTTCAAGGTATTCTTCAATTGACCAGAACTGCAATTTTGGATATATACTTGCCCCGATTGTGTAATTTCCGAGTTTCCCAGCTTCTACAAGTGCCGAGTTAGTGCCGAGTAGATGAGGGTGTTACCACGCCTCATCCCTCACAGACCCGAGCGTGCACGATTGATGCACTCGGTTCCTCGTGGAACAGATTCGCTCAGGTAGCGTCATCAATCGCAATATTACCCATCGTAATTGGCTTTCCTTGTTCTATGTCAATATACCAGTTCCAACCAAGCAATCTCATGCCAGCAGAGACAGACCTCTAGAATAGAATGCTTGGATTTAGTTTTTCTCCATCCACGCATTCGAAAACCTTGATGACCTCTGTCATCCTTTCTGTATAACTCCCTTTGATTTTTACTGGCTACTCTGCAGTCAGATTCCACTTATGTTCGTATAATTCCATATTGTATCGACACCTCATGGCCCGGTGTTGGAAACACACGGGCCACTGCTTTTTTCCTCCTAAAAATGTCCTCTCACCATTTCCTTCGATGTGGTGCACAGGGCTCATGGAATCACATAGAATACTCAAGTTAACACCTTGATCGAGTTATAAATCCAAATCACCAGGTATACAAAAATGCAATATATCTTGAAAAAGATCGCTACCATGGATCATTAGCTGATGCTACCATTTCTGTTATTTTCCAAGAAAACCAATGGATGTCTGGCGTCCGCCCGGTCGAGCTTCTACCTCAGCCTTAAGGAGGGACACGATCTCTTCCCCATCATACTCCTGACCCATCAATATGGTCTTTCGCCGAACTACCTCGAAATCGCCCGGTGTTAATTCCTGAACTCTGTCTAATGTTGGCGGGGCCTCCCAGCCGAACCACTTACGAAACGCAAGACGAGACCGATCTTGATCCAAATAGTCTAGGCAGATCTTGAACAAGAACCTCCTGATTGATGCCGCATCCAGTGAACTTCCAAAATTTGTCGTACAGGCGAATGGCAACGGATGACTCTCCATCCATGTCAACATCTCATTCACCTGGCTGATTTCCCAGGATCGATGGGCGTTTTGACGGTCTCGCAATAGGGAGTCTGCCTCATCAAATACGAGAAACGCTCCAGTATCTCGTGCTGTAGCAAAGGCCTTAGCGATCCTTTGCTCGGTTTGACCTACATATGGACTGATTAAGTCGGACGCTCGAAGTGACAACACCTCCATCCCCAAACGATCAGCCAAATAGCGAACATAAGCACTCTTGCCGGTACCCGGAGGCCCCTGCAAACACATGGAAAACCTCCGCTCAGCGACCAAAACCAGTCGTTCTGCCAATTCCATCGGATTCAGGTCGGCATTCAGTAAGGTTGGATCAAAATCGACAACCCCTTGAACATTTGGTCGTCTGCAACCAATCAACCGAGAGAGTTTTTCCACACTGCGACGAACTAGCGCAATGTCACCGCCACCCAGTCGGCCTGCTTGAATCGCCCCTTCCGCTATACCGGGAGGGGCTTCGAATCCCTCTGCTAGCGACCGGACTTCCTCCGCATTCCCTTCAACCCCATGCCGAGCTAACTGTCGAGACCAGATACTCCTGCGTATATTCGCGGGAGGAAGTCTGAGTTCCAGAGCATATGTCATCCGTCGAAGTACCGCCCGGTCAATAGTACGGGCATGATTGGTAATCCAAATGGTTGGCACCGGTGTATTTTCCAGCAGACGATGAAGCCATATTCGCGATCTCCCGTTTCTTGCGTTCGATATTTCCATTTCTAGAAATGACAAACGATGATCAAGCACATCATCCATCTCATCAAGTAGGATCACACTAACTCCGTCACCCTCAAGCAGATTTTGTGCTAAGTGAAGATCTTGGAGCCGCTCCCTAGAGGTCGGTTCCCAGCCCTGCTCATCCGCCTCTCCAACATTGAGCAGTTGCAGACCTGCCTTTCGGGCCGCTACCCTAGCGAGGGAGGTTTTACCTGTTCCCGGTGGACCATACAAAAGAATGTTTACTCCTCTCGATCCTTCTCCAACCATCGAACCTCGAAGGATGGTAACAATATCCTCTATGTCCTGTCCCAGATGAGCAAAATCAGACCACCTCAATTCCGTATTTGACAGTACCTGCCCAAGTAGTAAGGATCGGATATCCGCTTGGCTATCCGTATTCAAGAACAAGCGACGCAACGTTTCCAGCCCTTCGAGATCAAGGTCGTCTTCTACTTCTACTAGTCCTCTTCGACCCAAACTAGACTTCGGGTCAATACGCCTCTGGAAATCCGACTTGGACAGACCTAGCATGCGTGGCAAATCTCGATTACCCGCATTGAGGTCCCGGTATCGGTAATGGGATTTACGACGTAGTCGATCGTCCAGCCAAAAATCCAGGAATAGCTCCGCCGAACCGGGAATCTGACGGTACAGCAGAACTTCCAGAATATTAATATCCTGGTCGTCCAAGTCTAGTATCTTACCAAGCTTCCTCAGTCGTTTCGCCGGCAGACTCAGCGGGATTCTTTTGGTTATCTTCTGCAACTCTTTGAATTGCTGCGTCAATTCATCCCCATTCTTGAACATTAATGCGAACAAGGGAGCGGTCTCCTTAGCGTTACGGAAATCGGCAAAGGATTCCCCCTTTTCTACCTCATCAAGCAAATCCTGGGCTTCTTCCGTGGTAAATCCCATACCTTGAACGAGATTCACAAGCCAGTCCACGATGAGACGGTGTTCGTACTCCAATTGAATATCAGAGGTACATGCAATCGATTTTTTCTTCATTTATCTACTCCATTTCAGTTCATCAACAACAGTTATGAGGGGGATGCTACGGGATAGGTGCGACATAAGGCGTCGTGTAAGCACGATTAATTAAAATTTTTTTGAATTCGTGGAAATCCAGCACATCGATCACATAAATAATCAATCCAAAAAATCAAAAGCGAATCACTGGCATAATGCCTTGCCAAAAAAAAATTCTCAATTCATAATGATCCCAAACAAGAAACTTCGGTTTTCACTGACGAACTCACTGCTGAGCAGAAACTACAAGTGATCGAAGATTGAGAAAGCGAAAACTACATACTCGCGACCATCGCTGAACTGACTCAGAAGATTGATGATCGGATGACTGTGGTCTCCAAAATTGGGACCAAAGTGAAAAATCGACTGTCTATCTAGACTTCGGTCATAGTGGCAGGATGATTGCCATCATTTTCGGCATCACTGACTACATCGAGATTCTATTTGGGAAATTGGCTATGGGCGAATCAATCCAAATGGAATCAAGGTGTGGGGGTCAAGGTCAGGACAAAACCCAAGACTGTGATGACTAATACTGCTGATCCTAGGTCGAAACTAGCTATTCACTACAAGTTCGACTTATTTCACTTGGCCATGTCGGCACTCAACCGCTTGATGGCTGATCTTGTTTTCTCAGTCAGATTTTTGGCAGCTGTTGCATACTCAAAATCATTCGTTTTATGTCTGACCAAAAACGGCGAGTTCTTTCACCAGCTTATGACTAGTTGGTTCATTCGAAGTTAAGAATCATATTGCGACTACATGACTATTCAAATCGAAATCGCACCAATCCTACAAAATTTATATCATCGAACCCGTTTCAAAGCAGTTCGAGTAAAATCATTTTCATCGAGATCAGTTCCGAAGACATAATCCTCCCAGACTAGAACCGTGCTTTTTCCTGTCAGGTGGTTTGACATAGTAATTCGCCTACTCCTCCAGAATTTATCAAGATACAACTCAAAATCTTCCGCTATCATGGTTTTGAGATGTTCGTTACGTCGGTCATAAAAGTGAATTTCCTTGGTGCGAAGGGCCTCTTTATCTAGCCACAAAACTAAGCGCGAATATCCAGAATCCTTAGATATAGGAACACGTTCCAAAACATAACATTCATACTCACCACAATCCTCATCACGTAAATAGGTGTACTGAAATTTTTCAGGTTCGGCCGCACCTAAATCTTCATAGGAGAATTCACTACCCATAAATGAACCCGATTGATTGGATGAACTAATACCCTTGACTCGTTTCAAAGCCGGTAAATAGAGCCATTGCTGATCGGGTTTATCCTTGAAGGCATGAACTAAAAATGCTGTTCCCTGAACATCACGAGGTCGATCAAATACAAACAGTGTTTTGTCGCCATCATTATCGGTTTCTAAGACTTTCAAACGCATGGAGCGATCGATTTCACGACCATTCTTACTGCGTAATGTCATTTTCATATTGGCAGTAAAGTTTTTGAAGCCCTTCCCAGATTCTCGGGCATCGATGGCAATCATTTGCCCAATCTCTTCTGGAGTACCCTCATATCCCTGGGATATTTGAAAAAAAGAAGCAAAGGCAACCAAAATTACTGCACCTTTTATACAATGTATTGATTTATTAAACAAAGACTTATCCTCTTTCAAACTAACCATTTTTCGGCAATCATCAAACTACTGTTACGATAGAAGTTGACTTCCACTCAAATGAATTATACTGAAATTACAATCGAAGGAATAGCAAATGACAAGCAATACCATCGTTCAATCCCTACTCTCTCCTGCAAATGATTGAATGGCATAATTTACAAGATAGGAAGATTCACTTTCACTTCAGTCTGGAACCCATAATTCCAATTTCTTTCTTTTTTCCAGTCAATTTTCACAACCCTCAAATCCATGCAAATGAGTATTCAACAAGCAAAAGTATGATTAATTGCTGTAATCAGTCGGAAACATTCGACCTTTTAAGCCTTATTTGGCAGTTTTTTCTTTCCATGCAAGAGAGAAATATACTTCATGCAGCATTCATATCGACTTTGAAAATTTTTGTTCAACTCATTAGAATCCTATATAAGACCATTTATGAGATAATCTTATGGCAGTTCAAAAAATTCTGACATATCCTGACCCTAGGCTAAGAACGCTTTGCGAACCGGTACTCGAGTTTGATAAGAACCTTGAAACTTTAATTGAAGATATGGCAGACACCATGTATGACGCACCCGGCATTGGTCTAGCAGCAATTCAGATTAATGTCCCTAAACGTGTCATTGTCATGGATTTATCAGAAACAAAAAGCCAACTTCAGGTATTTGTGAATCCAGAGATTGTCGATCTAAATCAGGGAACACGAGAAGTAGAAGAAGGCTGTCTATCCGTTCCCGGTTTTTTTGTGCCGGTCAAACGCCCCGAAAAAGTACTTATAAAGGCACAAGATAAACTCGGTGATCACTTCGAGTTGGAAGCGGATGAAATGACGGCTGTTTGTATCCAGCACGAAGTCGATCACTTGAATGGTAAAGTGTTTGTCGATTATCTGTCGAGGATGAAACGCGAGAGGATTCGTAATAAGCTCACCAAGGCACGGGGAGATTTTGAGTCAAGAGTAGCCTAATAGTCGATTTCCTCCTTCTATGCGTGTCGTCTTCGCTGGTACTCCAGATTTTGCTGTACCTTCACTGAAAGCTCTTCTCAAATCATCATTGGTCAATCTGGTTGCGGTATATTGCCAACCGGATCGACCTTCAGGACGAGGCCGCAAAATCCTTCCGGGCCCTGTCAAATCGACAGCAATTAATGCAGGCATACCTGTTCTTCAGCCCGCAAAGATAAATTCTTTGGAAGCAATCACACAATTTCAGTCACTCCAACCGGATCTCATGATTGTGGTGGCATATGGTGCACTATTGAAAAAACAGCATCTTGATATTCCTAACTTCGGCTGCTTCAATCTACATGCTTCACTGTTGCCGAGGTGGCGAGGTGCTGCCCCAATTCAAAGAGCAATTGAAGCTGGGGATTCGACTTCAGGGGTGAGTCTAATGCGTATTGTAGAAGAGCTGGATGCCGGTCCAGTACTCGCACAATCGAAAATTACACTAAAAAAAAATGCAACGGGTGGATGGCTTCATGATCAACTTGCTAAGATGGCTGCTGATTTGCTTTCTGAGAATCTGCTAGTCCTAACATCCCAGAAATTAAAGGAGCAACCGCAAAATATTTCTCACGTTACCTATGCAAGTAAGCTAAGCAAGGCAGAATCATGGTTAAATTGGACAGACCATGCTGAGCAGATCGAAAGACGGATTCGCGCCTTTGACCCATGGCCGGGCTCCATGATCCGAATTGACGGAAAAACCCTTAAGATCCTTCAGGCATCAACCATTTTTCATCCCGGCTCCAACACTCCTGGACAGATTTTGAAAGTTGATCAAAATGGTATTATTGTTCAATCTGGACTGGGTGCAATCCAGATTGAAAAACTACAAAAATCAGGGGGGAAAGTTATGCGAGTTGCCGAATATTTGCATGGACATTCGGTACGTACTGGCATGCTACTTGATACAGCTAACCTCGCAAGGGAAATTGGATAATCGGAAACACAATAACCCAGACATCATAGCCAACGTGGGATCACTATTATTAAGCAAGACTAACTCAAAATTTCGCTTTGTTCCTCTCATAAAAATCATCATAGTAATCCCAACATCTATTTGCTTCGGCCAGAAAAAATGTAAAAAGTTGACCTCCGAATTCCCCTACATTTGGATATACGTGCTGACCTCTATCGATAAAAACTGCTGCCTTGTCCAGACACTCAAATCCAAATTCCCAAGTTAAATCTCGAAGTTCCTGTTTTGAACTTGCACTGGACATCTTATCTCCGACGACACGATATTCGTCATTATCTAATTCACATTCCAAACCCAAAACTTCACAATTGCTCTCGGCTACACGTGCATTCCAATCAGAATAATCCCCAAGAGAGATTTCAAATGTACCGGGAAACAAGGGGGCCCCGATAGTTTGTGCAACCGATAAAAACGGAAGAAAAATCAATATTAAAAACAGTATGGATTTGCGCATGACAAACTACGCCTCTTACAGGACTATAAATTCATTAACAAATCTTAATAGAAATGTCCGAATCTTTCAAGATAAATTGCAGAATTTTGTATTGAACAATATTCTGAAGTGCTTGCCATCACAAACGATTTTGTTCGAATATTCATGATGACCCACAATATTTCTTGACCAGTCAACATCATGTGGCTTTTTCAATCCAAGCTTCACCTTGAAGCAAATCATTTCGAATGTACTCAAACACCTCTCACATGCCACTCAAATCAGAACAACATCATTCTCCTTGCAATTCCAATTGATAAGAGAGCCATTCATTTCTAGCAACTCGCTGTCATGATGTCGAAACCATTCAACACAACTACGAAAGATTTGAAGTATCATACATCTGACCTTTTAGCTTCAGCGGCTAAGACTATCCTGCGAGTAATTGATCATGGAGAATCACTAGATCGATTACTCGACCAGTTTCGAGAATCGGGCCAATCTGGTGTGTCCGTCTTTCAGGAAATAGCCTATGGAACCTGTCGATATTTCCCTCATATTGATTATTTTCTCGGGGTGTTAATGAAACGACCGATTAGAGAAAAAGATCGAATTCTACATTTTTTGCTGGCAGTTGGGATATACCAAATTGAACACATGCATACCCCAATTTATGCAGTTTTGAATGAAACAGTTGAAGCGACATCTCAGCTGGATCGAAGTTGGGCTCGAAAATTGATAAACGGAGTCCTTCGCAACCATCTTCGAAATCGCAACAAATACGATTTGTCGAATATGCCCGAACATCAAGCTAATGCCTTTCCAAAAGCCATTTTCGATCGCATCAAAGCAGATTGGTCAGAACACTACTTGGAAATAGTAAACGCATCAAATACCCGACCTCCTCTGACCTTGCGAGTCAATTTGAATAAAATAACTCGAAACAAAGCAATACAAATCATGCAGGAAAATGCGATGGTATGTGAGGCTACCCAGGACAGCCCAGCCGGTCTCATTTTATCTTCACCTGTACCCGTTAGTCAGATTCCTGAATTCAGCAAGGGTATGGTTTCTGTCCAAGACGAATCGGCACAGCTCGCAGCTCTGGAACTGGACATTGACAAAAATCTGAATATACTGGACGCCTGTGCGGCCCCAGGCGGAAAAACAACACATTTGATTGAATTATTTCGTGAGAATTGCACGATTACAGCAGTTGATTTGGATTCTCGATGCATACTGATTCAGCAAAACCTCACAAGGATAGGACAACAAGCAAAGATTGTAGCTGGTGATCTGCTACAACCCGATATATGGTGGGATGGCAATCTTTATGACCGAATACTACTTGATGCTCCCTGTTCTGGAAGTGGAGTCATTCGACGACACCCTGACATAAAATATCGCCGCAATCTAGAAGAACTCAATAAACTGCATTCACTCCAATTATCCATGCTGAAGTCAGTTTGGCCGCTGTTACGACCGGGGGGAATTTTGTTGTATGTCACCTGTTCTGTCTTTCACCGGGAAAATGATGATGTGATTGCAGATTTTTTCAGTCTGACCAAAAATTATGAACTTCAAGCAATCAACAATATTTCGGGCATATCTACACGTTTTGGAGTGCAACGATTACCCAGTAAAAAGCATGGCGATGGATTTTATTATTGTAAAATCCGAAAATCGCTCATAACAGATAGCGAATGAAAAAAATAATCATTTTGGGTTGCGGTCAGGTCGGTACTTCGGTCGCAGAAATTCTCTCCAAAGAGAATAATGACATTACACTTGTGGATCGCAATGCTCACACTTTAATTGACCTTCAAAACCGTATCGATATCCAGACTGTACAGGGTGATGCAGCTTCACCCGAAATACTCAGTCAAGCTGGGGCACGGGATGCTGATCTAGTGCTCGCCGTGACGAACTCTGATGAAGTGAACATTCTAGCGTGCCGTGTTTCTACCCAACTCTTCAATACACCAACTAGAATCGCTCGAATTCGTTCGGCGAGTTATTTAGAACACCCACAACTGTTTGAAAAGGATATAGATCATATTATTAGTCCCGAGAATATCCTGACCAATCAGATCATGAAGTTGATCGAATATCCAGGGGCTTTGCAAGTACTGGATTTCGCGAATGGGAAAATTCGTTTGGTGGGGATTCGTGCACATTATGGCGGAGCACTGGTAGGGCATGCCATCAAGGAACTGAAACATCATTTACCCAAGGTAACTTCAAGAATTGCAGCAATATATCGTGAAAATAGGGCAATCATTCCGACTGGCAAAACCGTCATTGAAGCCAATGATGAGGTATTCTTTATTGCAACTCGCAATGATATCTCACTGATGATGCAAGAATTGAAAGGTGCTGAATCCATCAGCCGAGATGTATTTATCGCAGGGGCTGGTAATATTGGTTTTACCCTGGCAAAAAAACTGGAAGAAGGTGGTTTTCAAATCAAACTGATTGAAAAGGATGAATCGAGAGCAAGGTGGGCTTCAGAGCAACTCAATAAAACAATCGTACTGCATGGTGATGCCGCCGATGAAGCATTGTTACGTCAAGAAAGTATTGATGCAACTCAGATGTTTTGTGCTTTAACGAACGAAGATGAAGCCAACATTCTTGCGGCCATGTTGGCCAAACGCCTCGGTGCAACCCGAGTAATGTCTTTAATCAACAAGACCATGTACATCGAGCTAGTCGAAAGCATGCTAGATATTGCCATATCTCCAAGACTATCATCCGTAAGTGTATTGTTGTCACATGTTCGTAGAGGTGACGTGGTAGCTGCACATACATTACGCCGTGGAGTAGCCGAAGCGATTGAAGCGATAGTCCATGGGGACAGCAAAACCTCAAAACTGGTGGGGCGAACAGTGAAACAACTTAGGTTACCAGATGGTGCGGCATTGGGTGCTTTGATGCGGGATGAACAACTGATCGAAATTGAAGATGATGTGACCATTGAAGATGGCGATCATGTTATTATTTTTATGGTCGATAAAGCACGTATTCACGATGTCGAACGGTTGTTTGAAGTCTCGGCCACTTTCATTTAATTTCTCACTCGTCATTACATTATGACCCTGCGTGGCGTATTCAGGATTCTGGGGATACTGCTTGCCTACTTTGCACTGTCTTTTTTGATCCCGGTAGCAGTATCACTACTCTATCAGGATCATCATCACAAGGTATTCATCACCGCTTTTGTTATTACCGCCTTCAGTGCATTGCTATTCTGGTGGCCATGTAGACATTATCAGCAGGAGTTAAGATTCAGAGAAGGTTTTCTCATTGCAGTCCTGGTCTGGGTTGTACTATCAATCTTTGCGGCAATTCCGTTTCTCATATCCCCTGCACTCAATATCAACTGGGTTGGAGCACTGTTTGAGGCTACTTCAGGACTAACCACCACAGGATCAACCATTCTGATTGGTCTGGAGGAACTCCCTAATTCCATATTGTTTTATCGTCAGCAACTGCAGTGGCTTGGAGGAATGGGCTTGATCGTGCTTGCAGTCGCTATTTTGCCAGCCTTGGGTGTAGGGGGATTGCAGTTATACCGAGTTGAAACCCCCGGACCGATAAAGGACCGCAAGCTGACTCCGCGTATTCGAGAAACAGCGAAAGCCATGTGGTACATCTATGTATCGCTGACTTTGATTTGTGCAATTGCTTACCTAATCGCTGGAATGTCTCTTTTTGATGCAATCTGCCACGCCTTCTCTACCATTGCCATCGGAGGATTTTCCACGTATGACAATAGTCTCAGCCATTTTGACAGTCGAGCAATTTATGTGGTCGCGAGCATTTTCATGATTCTAGCGGGCCTTAACTTCGCTTTGCATTTCACGGCTATTCGATCGGGTCGCTTATCGATCGGTAAGTGGATCCGAGTCTATCTACAGGACCAAGAAGCTCGTACCTATCTAAGTATTATTGGAGTTGCCGGGTTAGTCACAATTCTCACCTTGCTGTCGAATCAAACTTATAGCAATATCCTGGATAATTTTATTTATGGATTTGTACAAACTGTTTCGATTGCCACCACTACTGGTTTCACAACGCAGGATTTCAGCGTATGGCCCACGTTTATTCCGATTTTTTTAATTCTATTGAGTACTTGCGGGGGATGCGCTGGATCAACCGGTGGAGGCATGAAAATTATCCGGATTATCCTGTTGTTCAAACAGGGTATGCGTGAATTATCGAAACTGGTGCATCCTCATGCGATCATACCGACCAAGATTGGAGATAAGCCAGTCAGTGAGGATATAAATAATGCGGTATGGGGATTTCTATCCTTGTATATATTTTCTTTCACAGTTTTGCTGTTAGCAATGCTGGCTACCGGTCTTGATATGGTTTCTGCCTTTTCATCCGTGATTGCTTGTCTCAACAATCTTGGTCCGGGACTCGGTAGTGTCTCTGAGAACTATGCTTCAGTCAGCAATATAGGAAAATTTATATTAACGCTGGCGATGATTCTAGGACGTCTTGAGCTGTATACGCTGCTAGTTCTTTTCGCCCCCGTGT
This sequence comes from Gammaproteobacteria bacterium, assembly GCA_026708585.1. Taxonomy (GTDB): domain Bacteria; phylum Pseudomonadota; class Gammaproteobacteria; order Arenicellales; family Poriferihabitantaceae; genus Poriferihabitans. The sequence continues at coordinate 53,442 of JAPOUQ010000061.1, read as the reverse complement.
TTTGGAGAGGATAAATTCTGTTGTTTTTTCACGAGCCTCAGACTCCCTGATCAAGCCAATCGTTCACGAGTTGGATGTCGTGCTCATCTAGATCACCTATAGACTGTTCTAACTCAAGCATTGATATGATGTAATTATAGCGAGAATTCAGATAATCCCTCCTTGACTGTGAGAGATTGCTTTGTGCATCCAGCACATCAATATTGGTCGTTAATCCAGCTTCGTATCCTTGCTGTTTCGCAGCCAACGCACTTTCCCCAGCTGTAATTGCTTCACTGAGAGCCTCGGCCTGTGAAATATTGCTGTTAATGTCTAGATAAGCCGTGGTTGCTTCAGTACGTGCATGAATGCGAGCTAGATCGAGTGCTTCCAAGGCTCGGCTATACAGAATTTCGGCTTGGTCAGAGCGTGTCGATAATCCACCAGTGAATAAAGGTATGTTCACTTGCAAATTGATGGATGCATTGTCTTTCGTATAATCGTTGACACCACCTATCGAGGTTGAACGATTACCAAGAACCGACATGGAGGGATATGTGGCATCTTTTAGTTTCTGGAGTTCAAATTTGGCAAACTCAAGATCAAGTGCTTTTACCTGAACATTCAAATTGGTTTCTTCAGCCTGACCAGTCCATTCATCGATTGATTCTGGATCAGGTAGGGTGAGTGGGGCATCGCTCACTAGAGGAGTCAGGGACTGTGGTCTCTGACCAATCATCTGGCGAAGTAACGATATGCTGTTCTTAAGAGCGTTGTCGGCTTGTATTGCATTGGCTTCTGCTTGCTTAAGTCGAGCTCTTGCATCAAACAGGTCAGCCTGAGTTCCAAGTCCAACCTCAAGCCGCCCTGCTGTCAAATCTAATTGGCGTCGAATGGCGATAATATCGACACTTGCGACTTCTCGACGATCCTGAGCTGCAAGCACATTCAAATATCGTTTGGCAACTCGTAAAATCAGATCCTGATGCGATTCCCTAAGCATGATTCTAGAAGTGGACTCCGAAATTTGCGCTTGTCTTATTCGAGCTCTCAATACTCGATCATAGATTGGTACTTCGACTCGGAGATCTAGGGAATGATCCTTATGGTCTTCCCAATTATCCATCATCGTGTCATCGGTCATTTGATGGCCCAACCTTCCAACTAATGACACATAGCCTTTCCATTCGGATCTGACAATTTTTGGATCAAGTTTTACTGCGGCATGACGCAAAATTTCGGATTGGTAGATTGAATCATGCTTGAGTGCCAATTGATAGACTTGATTGATGTCCCAGGTCGTAGCTTGAGCCGAATTGAAACCGAACATGACTGTAAAAAATAGCCAGAATCCTATCCTCATACTTCTTGCGATATTCTTCAACAAGTATTGCATTTTCTATTGATCACCACTAAAAGGCAAAATGGACCGACTCTTGAACTTGATCAAGACGTGATGCTTCAGTTTCAAACAGACTCTTGATTGTTCCATCAGCATAACAAATCACGGCCTGCATTGTTGGAGTATGTCCCTGAATGCCCACAATTCGACCTGTCTCGTTCACCATAGGTAGAAACACTGGAGATAACTCGGGAACAGAACCAGTGATTAAGGTTCGATCAAACTTACCGGCATTGTTTGAATCATGCGAGCAATAGTCGAAACAGTTGGTCTCGATAATCTCAACATTATCGATGTTGGCTTTCGCGAGATTTGTTCGAGAAGCTTCAACCAATTCCGAGTTGATTTCCAAGCTAATTACCTGTTGGCTGAGCCTTGACAACACTGCGGCCGAATACCCGGTTCCAGTACCTACTTCCAGTACTGTATGGTCGGGAGCCAATTCCAAGGCATCGATCATTCTTGCGATAACCTTGGGCTCTAGCATGTTCTGTCCTTCGCGAATTGGTATCACCATGTCTGCATAGGCAAACGCTAAATAAGGTTCGGGAACAAATTGCTCACGTTCAATACCTTCAAAAGCCTGAAGTACAGTTCGGTCCAACACATTCCAAGTTCGAATTTGCTGTCCGATCATGTTCGTTTGAGCGTTTTGGATAATCATCTCAGTTGTCCGTTCTGGTCAGCGATTTTCTAACAAGCCTAATCAGGTGATTACGGTAATATACAGTCGTAGTTTGAATCCCGCCTTTATACGGGTGGCAGTTTTTTAATACCAGTATATTGAATTTTACCGTATTGCAAAGAGAATAATCGAGGTTGAGAATTTAAAGTTGGATCACTTTCCGAGATATTATTAAGTCGTGAAATGCCTGATGTGAATGCTAATAACCATTAACTAGGTGGACATAACCGACCAGTCTAAACCAGAAAACTAGCCTTGAATCAAAACCTTGAAATTTGCCAAAACTCTGGCCGAGAGTTCGCTGGCTGTATCGATATCATAAGTAGAGTTTTGTATAGACAACGGCTCTTGTCAGGCCAAGTAGAAACGATGAAGTCAACCTGCGATCACAAGATTTGTGTCTTTATTTGCAAGCAATCCACGAAAAGGTTCGGGGGGCAACCGATCGGTTATGAAAGTATCAATATCCGCAACATCGCAGACTTTAACCAGAGCATGACGACTGAATTTAGTGTAATCAGCCACGATATTCACTGAGCCCGCCTGTTGTATCACCGCACGAGAAAATTCCGCTTCGTCTAGATCGAAATTCAACAGTTCGTTTTCAGCATTAATACCACCAATGGATAGAATGGCATGGCGAACATTGAAACGGCGGACAAACTCAATCGCCTGTGGGCCAAAGGTGGCCAATTGATCACTACCCATCTCGCCACCAACTAGATAAACCTTGTTGGTACCCTGACGTGCCAAAATACGCCCAATTTCGGTTGAATTGGTGACAACATGAAGACCTTGCTTTCCAGACAGCGCCACAGCCACATAAGCGGTGGTTGAACCCGTATCCATCATCAATGTATCCCCGTCATCGATCATTTCAGAAACCGCCTTGGCAATTCCCTGTTTCGCGGCACGGTTTTCCCTCATACGTCGCTCCATGGGGGCTTCTCGTAGACGATCAGGAAGAACAATTCCACCATGAACTTTCTCTACCTGACCACGGTCCACCAAGGGACGAATGTGCCGACGCACTGTTTCATCGGAAACTCCGAGTCGTTCCGCAAGCTCTGAGATGGAACATGATCCCCGAAGAGTCGCTAAACGGAATATCTCTGCCTCATGCCTTGATAAGGGCTTCATTTATTTGCTCCCTCTAATGGATCACTTACCCGATTCTTCATTGACTCACAATCTATAACGTCAAAACCAACTGGCAATAAAATCTCAATATATTCCCACAAATAATAATGGATTTTTGATTTTTTTATGGAATTATGTGGAAAATAGCGTTACATTTACCATAAGAACATGCGAACATAAGCATGTAAGCCGAACTGATTTTGATTAAACATTTGTATACGAAGGAGCTAAATCATGCCAAAAACCCATAACCGTTATTTTATTTCGCTGGTTGCCGGTGCCGCCATGCTTGTTGGCACAGCAACTCAGGCCGATGTGGAATCGACCGACCCGATCATTCTCACTTTACATGACTGGACTGGACAATACATTACCACCACCATCATGGGCAGAGTATTGCAAGAGATGGGTTATAACGTTAAATACCAGCAAGCCGACTATTTAGCCCAATTTGCAGGGCTTGAATCTGGCGACCTTCATGTCGCTATGGAAATGTGGGAAACTACCGGAAAGGATGCCATGGAAAAAAGTCTTGCAACCGGAAACACCATCGACCTCGGAGAAACCGGTATGCGAGCCATTGAGGAATGGTGGTATCCGATTTACATGAAGGAAAAATGTCCAGGATTACCGGACTGGACAGCATTGAATGACTGTGCTGAGGTTTTCTCTACAGCTGAAACAGCACCAAGTGGAAGGTATCTAGGTGGTCCTGTGACCTGGGGCGGATACGACGATGAAAGAGTTGAGGCTCTCAGTCTAAACTACGAAGTTGTCCATGCCGGTACCGATGCCGCATTGTTTGCAGAGCTTGAATCGGCCTATCAGCGTCAGGCACCTTGGCTCGGTTGGGTCTACACACCACACTGGGCTCCGATCAAATTCGAGGGGGAATTCGTGGAATTTCCCACATACAGTGACGAGTGTTACACTGATAAATCCGTAGGAATAAATCCAAATATGGCGTATGACTGCGGAAAACCCCGAGGATGGATTAAGAAAGTGGGTTGGAAAGGTGGAGAGGATAAATGGACCTGTGCCTATGATGCTATCCGAAAGTTCACCATAGACAATCAGGCTATGGGAACTATGGTCGGTGAGGTAGACCTTGATGGCAAGTCGGTGGAAGATGTGGTTGAAAACTGGCTGAATACCAATCAGGATATCTGGACCACATGGACTCAGTGCAACTGATACCGCTCAAACTCAACTGATACTGATTTTTCTTTATATATCCGGGGCCGATCGGCCCCGGATGTTCTGATTGGTTTGTGTGGGACACATGGGATTATCCGAGAGTGTCATTCTGTAATGCACTACCGCCCGCTATTTGAAACTTCGGCTATCAGGATGATTTCCCATAAGCTTGTCCCACCCCTAAGCAATGACTAAGCGCGCGACCATGCGGATATTTCTGCCTCACGCGTCAGACCATTATCGGACAATATGGATTTGGATCATCTTTATTGTCGGATCAGGACTAATTGCTGGATTTAGTCAGCACTGGTCTTGGGCGGTCAATTTTCCTCGAGACTGGATTGTTCCGTTGCGCTTCTGGATCAGCGATTTCATGGAATGGCTGATCAAGGACCTAGACTTCGGATTGTTCACGTTCAAGGAGATGACAAGATCTATTGCCTGGCTTTTGGAATGGCCGTTGGCGGTTGCCAGCGGTATTCTAGTCACAGGATTTTCTTTTTCCAGTGATCCAACAACCGAAGCGGTAATCCCCCCTTTACCTTGGGTTGCGCTGATCGGCGTCGCCATCATCCTCGGACACTGGATGCGAAACTGGAAATTGGCATTGCTGGTGGGTGCCTGCATGACTTATCTGGCAGTTTTCGGCCGCTGGGAGAGCGCCATGGTAACCCTCAGCGCGATCTTGATCGCTGTACCGCTTGGGATCATCGGTGGATTGCTGATCGGAATTCTGGCTTATCGCTCTACCACATTCGGACGGTCTATCGAACCGGTACTTGATTTGATGCAGACGACTCCGGTTTTTGCCTACCTCGTTCCAGTTCTCTTCCTGTTTGGATTCGGACCGGTAGCCGCCATGATTTCAACCATGATCTATGCTACACCTCCGATGATCCGGGTAACCATGCTGGCTCTATCCCGAGTTCCCACCGAATCGATTGAAGCGGGCCTGATGCTCGGCTGTACCCGACGTCAACTACTTTGGAAAGTGATGGTCCCTTCGGCTTCACCGAGCCTGATGATAGGCATCAATCAGGTCATCATGCTGTCGCTTAACATGGTCATTATCGCATCTATGATTGGTGCTGGGGGACTTGGTTTTGACGTGCTGTCTTCACTGAAACGCCTAGCGATTGGATCTGGGCTTGAAGCAGGTATTGCTATCACTCTATTGGCGGTTGCACTAGATCGCCTTAGTCAGTCTTTTGCAACCCGCAAACCAAAAAAACAAGGTGAGGGTAAATTGAGGTTCCATCGCCATCTGATCATGGCAACAGCCCTATTGCTGGGAACTTGGATAATCTCGACATATCTACCGTTTATCAGAACCTATCCAGAAAGCTGGACCATAACCACCAGCGGCTTTTGGGAAGATTTGGTGAAATGGATCAATGTGAACTATTTCGATCAAATTGAAGCATTCAAGAATTTTCTACTGTTGAATATCCTGATTCCGGTGAAACGATTCATGCTAGCTACGCCCTGGATTGTAGTGGTCGCCTTCGTGATGCTACTAGGCTATAGATTGGGCGGTTGGAAGCTGGCGTTATTGACCGCATCACTCGCCCTTTTCATCGCATTCACTGGTGGATGGAAGAAAGGTATGGTAACGGTCTATTTGTGTGGCATATCAGTTGTGTTTGCATCCATGATTGGCATACCCATTGGTATCTGGGCAGCACACAGCGAACGAGGACATCGCATCGTTCAGGCCTGTATTGATACATTACAAACGCTGCCATCTTTTGTCTATCTGATACCGGTAGTCATGCTTTTTCGAGTCGGCGATTTCGCCGCAATGCTGGCCATCATTGCTTATGCCATAGCACCGGCCATTCGTTACACCGATCACGGCATCCGTCAAGTTCCAACCCAACTCATAGAAGCAGCTGAGATTTTCGGATGCACTCGCTGGCAGATTTTGCGGAAAGTAAAACTTCCCGTAGCACTTCCCGAAATCATGCTGGGCATCAATCAAACCATCATGATGGCCCTGTCCATGCTCGTAATCACCGCTTTAGTGGGTACACGTGACCTCGGTCAGGAAGTCTATATTGCGCTAACCAAAGCAGATACCGGACGCGGTCTGGTTGCTGGTATATCGGTGGCCGCCATTGCTATTATTTGTGACCGTCTTATCAAGGCGTGGGTTTCCAAACGACGGGCCAAACTTGGACTAGACGAAAACTGAATTTTTCCAACTTTCATCGACCAATTATCCATGACGAACATTATCGATCAAATCAGGCATCTTGACCTCTGGGACGAGACGGTAGAACCTAAACCTGTATCAGGAGGCATCACCAATGCAAATTTTGTAGTCGAATCCGGTGGCCGACGATACTTTGTCCGCACAGGTGAAGATATCCCCGTTCACGGAATACTGCGCTTCAACGAACTTGCAGCCAATCAAGCCGCGCATGCGGCCGGAATATCTCCGATGATCATTTATCACCAACCTGGAATTATGGTGTTGGAACACATAGAGGGAAAGACTTTTCGTGAAGAAGATATTTGCGAAACTGGCAATCTGGAACGCATTCTGCCGCTACTTCGAACTTGTCATCAGGAAATTCCACGGTATCTACGAGGACCCATACTGATGTTCTGGGTATTCCATGTCGTTCGTGACTATGCATCCACACTGGAAGCTGATGGTAGTCGAATGAAGCAGAAACTACCCGAGCTACTGGATAAGGCGAAGAAACTTGAAGAGTGGGTAGGACCTGTAGATATCGTGTTTGGACATAATGATCTGCTCGCCGCAAATTTCCTTGATGATGGGAAACGTATTTGGTTAATTGATTTTGATTATGCAGGTTTCAACAGCCCACTGTTCGACCTGGGCGGCTTGGCTTCAAACAATGGCCTTAATGAAAATCAGGAGCACTGGTTACTCGAATCCTATTTCGAAAAGCCAGTGAATGAGCGATTATGGATGGCCTATAGTGCCATGAAGTGTGCTTCTCTTTTGCGTGAAAGCATGTGGAGTATGGTCTCGGAAATTCACTCCACATTAGATGTAGACTATCGTTCTTACACCGAAGAAAATCTTGACCGGTTCGAGAGTGCCATGCAAGAATTCGAGGCCCTGCAGACATGAGTTCGCTGCCGGGCAAAGCCCACGTAGTCGTAGTGGGAGGTGGAATCATGGGCTGTTCCACAACCTATCACCTAGCAAGATTGGGCATTACTGATGTGATCCTGCTTGAACGTCAGGAAATTTCAAGTGGTAGCACATGGCATGCGGCAGGCTTGGTAGGCCAGTTACGCAACCAGGCCGGCATTACCCAACTGTTGGGACATTCCGTCGATTTGTACAAAAGACTCGAACAGGAAACTGGACAAGCAGCTGGATGGAAAATGAACGGAGGATTGCGGCTAGCGTGCAATTCCGAAAGAATGATGGAGATAAAGCGTCAGGCTACAACCGCAAATAGTTTTGGTTTAGATATGCAAATCCTAACACCCAAGGAGGCACAGACATTGTGGCCGCTGATGAATATCGACGATGTTATCGGGGCGGCATACTTGCCGACCGATGGTCAGACCAATCCAAGTGATATTACTCAGGCCCTAGCCAAGGGGTCAAGAGAACGGGGAGTTCAAATCGTTGAGAACTGTGCTGTCACGGCAGTGGATGTGAAAGAAGGCAGGGTGAATGGACTGAAAACTACCAAGGGAACAATCGAAGTCGGTATTGTGGTCAATTGTTGCGGACAATGGGCCAGAGAATTCGGAATACTTGCCGGAGTCAATGTGCCACTGATCTCGGTTCAACATCAATACCTGATAACTGAACCCATTGCTGGAGTTACATCAAACCTGCCTACTCTTCGGGATCCAGACCGACTGACTTATTATAAGGAAGAAGTAGGTGGTCTCATCATGGGAGGATACGAGCCCAACCCCATAGCATGGGCGGAAGACGGCTTACCAGATGATTTTCGCTTCACGTTACTGGACCCAGACTGGGATCATTTTGAACCGATGATGGCCCTTGCCTTACCCAGATTGCCGGCCTTGGGCGAAGTTGGCATTAAGCAACTAATCAACGGTCCGGAGAGTTTTACCCCGGATGGAAATTTTATTCTCGGTGAGGCTCCTGAAGTGCGTGGATATTTTGTCGGTGCTGGCTTCAATGCATTCGGCATTGCTGCTGGTGGAGGTGCTGGCAAGGCACTGGCAGAATGGATTGTTGCTGACGAGCCGCCCTACGATTTGTGGGCAGTAGACATCCGGCGATTCGGTTCTGTTCACCGCAATCGTAAATGGATACAGGCAAGAACTCTGGAACTTTATGGCAAGCACTATACCATCGCCTGGCCTTCCGAGGAACATAATAGTGCCCGGGGTGCCAGACAATCACCGCTGTATGAAAACTTGAGACAAAGGGGTGCCTGTTTCGGAGAGAAAATGGGATGGGAAAGGCCGAACTGGTTTGCGCCCTCGGGAGTCATACCGGAAGATCACTACTCATTTGATCGACCCAACTGGTTTGAATACGTGAGTGAGGAACACCGAGCTGTACGCGAGCGTGTGGCCATCATGGATCAGACTTCCTTTGCAAAATTTGAAATTCGTGGATCCGATGCTGGTCCTGCTCTCAATCGAATCTGCGCTGCCAACGTAGACTGCCAACCCATGCAATTGCGCTACACTCAGATGTTGAACAGTCGCGGCGGCATTGAGTGTGATCTGACCGTATCCCGCCTAGCACCAGATCACTTCTACATCGTGACGGGTACCGGGTTTATCACTCATGACCGACATTGGATCGAGAGTCATTTTCGATCCGGCGAATCGATCCATCTTGAAGATGTCAGCGATCGGTTCGCAGTCTTGTCTCTTATGGGTCCCAAGTCTCGGTCAGTGCTAAAGACTGTAGCAGAGGGTTCATTTGAAAACGCAGACTTTCCATTTTCCAGCGTCCGTCATATCCAAATACAAGGAAGGAGAGTACTAGCGGCACGAGTAACTTATGTGGGAGAGCTTGGCTGGGAGTTGCATTGTCGACGCGAGGATGCAACTCAAATTTACCAGACCTTGATGGAGGCGGGATTCGCACATGGAATCGCTGATGCAGGCTATCGTGCCATTGAAACGTTGCGTCTGGAGAAGGCTTATCGAGCATGGGGAACCGATTTGACCCCGGATCATACTCCCCTTGAGGCGGGTCTTGGATTTGCAGTAAAACTAGGCACCTCCTACGATTTCACGGGGCGTCAAGCTCTTGAGAAGCAGTTGTCAAATCCCCTTACCAAACGTTTAATGGGGTTTTCGATCAATTCTCCAGAAATCTCCCTCATTGGCCGAGAAACCATATATCGTGATGGAGAGCGAGTTGGCTGGTTAACCAGTGGCGGATACGGACACACAGTGGATTGCGCAATCGGTCTAGGTTATGTTCGCAACCCCAATGGAGTGCAAGATGACTGGCTTGACTGTGGCACATATGAACTTGAAATCGCAACCCAAAGGATTCCAGCCAAACTCCATCGCCGAGCATTTTATGATCCTGACATGACGCGAGTTAAAGTTTAAACCCTTTTGTATTGGCACTAATTTCCTATTCGATTACCTGTACACCAACATCCCAAAAGAAAATCCCCGACAACAGCAAGAAACTGTCGGGGATTTTTCAGGTTTCTGTGCTCGAATCGAAGTCCGAACAAAGCATGTTATTTGTTGACTGACAATTTGCGTGCTTCTTCCACAAATTTGGCATTCATTTCACCAAGCGCTTCAAGATCACGAGTCACTTGCTCGCCTACTTCCTTAATGACTGATTGCTGACTTTCGGCATAGGTTTTAAGATCTTCAACGCTCTTAACATCAAGACCATCATTGAGATTCTTAAAGCCCAACTCTGCATAGGCCCTAAGACTTTCTGTCTGCATAGAGAAAACCGTTTTCATGTTATTCAGGACCAGGCGATTGAACTCAACGGCTGGAGCCAAAGCTTTATTTATTTTTTCTGTGTTCATAAGAATTACCTCGTTTACATTATGGAAATATTTTTTGTGCAGTGCATCATAATAGTTTTTATTGTGCAGCGCAATATAATATATATTTTATATATTTATTAATATTATATATATTATTTATATATTATTTTAAACTTGTCTATCTCAGGCAATTTTTCAAAAAAAAAAAAACGATCACTTTTCCTTTGTATGAAAGATTCAGTGCGCTTAGGAAGTTGTATGTGAATACAATTGGATAGTTTTTCAACTGTACGATCACGAGATCAAAAAACAGAAATATCCGATCCTGTATTCAACACGAGCGTGCAAGTATGAACTTCGAGCACACATGGTTCAAACGCAGAAAATGCAAAGATCAGTCCGGTATTTGATCTATGAGTTCCACCGATTATCTTTCACCAAAAGCCGAACTGAAATTATTGATCCGAGCTAGGGCATATTCTTCGACACTCGCGTTAAGCCCGATTTTTTGTTTCTCAATAATGAGATGCTGTAAACCACGTCTATCAAACATATACGATGCATTTTCAATTCGCAATTCAGCTACGAACCCTTCCCCGGGAAGATTGATAATCTCGATCAGAGAGACCTCTTTTCCGATATCAAAGTGTGTAGGCATTGATCAAAATCATCTCGAATAAATACAAATGAACGATTTTGGACCGCTCGAGAACTCATAAACAAAATTATAGACGATATCGAAGAAACAACCTACAAAGAACTCTTAGAAAGAAGAAAATATGTGTATCGTGAAATGATGTAAGCAAGCTGAAAACGATACAAACAAGACCACAAAAAACCACTCGTGAGCGGTTGTATTGCCTACGTAAAATTGTTGCATTTGACCACTCACGACTCGACGATGTTAACGCACAGGCTACTCTTTTTCTTCTGAGTTTTTGCTCCGCACCTAGCCTAAGCTTTCGTACACACTGGGGCGATCATACCGAGGCTTTCCGAAAACCTCCCTTCTGTTGCGACATTATCACAAGAATCGGGTACTCGGAATCACCGCAACCAATGGGTATATACGATCTGGTTGCTTGAATAAGAACTACTGGAAAATGACTTCTTGGAAAAAATAAGCAACTCAGTCCAGTTTATGCCAGAATACAGGAAAATCATACTGGATTAATTTGGCTCAAAACCACTACTTCTTTCTGAAATAGATTGGGAAATAACAGTATGTACGCGGATTTACGCAAGGTACAGAATACAAATTCAGAAAAAAGAGTGGCCCGCGCTGTCAATACCGGCGGGCCATGAATGGTGTAGTGTATGCTAACACTTATGTTGTCTACACCACAATATAAGTAAATAACGAAATATGGGCTTTATTGCCCTGACCGAATCTCTACTAAATTGTGATTACGTGCTTCATCTTTTCCATAGCACGTTTTTCAATCTGGCGAATTCGCTCCGCAGACACACTATACTCATCTGCTAAATCATGCAATGTTGGCTTGTCCTCGCTCAACCAACGTCGAACCACAATATCCTTACTTCGGTCATCTAGTTGTTCCAATGCTTGGGTCAATTGATTACGTGATTCCGTCTCATATTCATTTTTCATCAACAAAGATTCAGGGTTGTAGCGCATATCACCCAAATGCTGAGAAGGCGAAAAAGTTGTTTTATCGGGATCGGGTTCTGCTAATACATCAAATGCTACATCTGCACCGCTCATCCGAGACTCCATCTCTCGAACAGTCTCTGCATCAACATCAAGACTAGCCGCCATATCCTGAACTTCACTATCATTCATCCATCCCAGTTTGGGTTTGGATTTGCGAAGATTGAAAAACAACTTGCGCTGGGCCTTGGTTGTCGCAACTTTAACCAAACGCCAGTTTTTCAGAACATAGTCATAAATCTCGGCACGAATCCAATGTACGGCGAAGGATACCAAACGCACATCTCGACTCGGATCAAAACGCTTTACTGCCTTCATAAGGCCAATGCTTCCTTCCTGAATCAAATCCGCCATGGGTAAACCATATCCCATAAAGCCTCTAGCAACTTTCACTACATGTCGCAAGTGTGAAACCACAAGCTGACGAGCCGCTTCAATATCAGCCTCATTGCGATATCGGGTAGCGAGTTCATACTCTTGTTCAGCCGTCAGTACTGGTGCAGCATGAACTGCACGAAGATATCCTCCAAGATTATCGCTTGCAACCATATCGTAGTTAGCTGATACACTCTGTGTCATCGTAAATTCTCATCTAAATATTAATGTTATGGAGTCATTTTAGCACTCTGGCATTGCGAGTGCCAATCTTTGGTATAGATACTGTTCAGGTTTCAGTCATGTTATTTCTGACCGAGTTAACCGAGACAAAGCCATCAATGGGTTATCCCTTGGAACGTTTAAGTCTAATTCCCTTTCCATTCATCTCCTCGTTTCACAAACGACAAGTTTCTCTGCTTCTGTATCCACTCACAAGAAATAGATAACACAAGCGTTGTGATTCTACTTACAAAATATAGCGAGACAGATCCTGATCTTCAGCCAACTCGTTCAAATAACGATCCACGTATTCAACATCAATCTCAACTTTCTGGCCAAAGCTGTCTGCTGCTTCAAATGAAATCACTTCCAGTAAACGTTCCATTACTGTATGCAATCTGCGCGCTCCAATATTTTCTGTTTGTTCATTCACTTGCCAAGCGATCTCGGCAATTCGCCTTATTGCCTCAGGAGTAAATACCAATCGTACTCCTTCGGTATTCATTAGCGCAATATACTGCTCGGTCAAAGATACATCTGGTTCGGTCAAAATCCGAACAAAATCATCGATAGCCAGTGCGCGAAGTTCGACACGGATAGGCAAACGGCCCTGCAATTCAGGGATCAAATCCGATGGCTTTGCTAGTTGAAAGGCACCCGATGCGATGAATAGTATGTGATCGGTCTTGACCATCCCATATTTGGTGGAAACAGTAGATCCTTCAACCAAAGGCAATAAGTCGCGTTGTACACCCTCTCTCGATACATCCACTCCCCGCTGCCCCTCACTCGACCGGCCAACGATTTTGTCAATCTCGTCAAGGAAAACAATACCGTTTTGTTCCACTTTCTCAAGAGCCAGAGCCTTGATATCTTCATCATTAATCAAATTAGAAGCCGCTGTCTCAGTCATGATCTTGACTGCCTCACTAACCCGCATCTTACGCTTGGATGTTTTTTGACCTGAAAGATTCTGGAACAACCCCTGTAATTGGCTGGTCATCTCTTCCATGCCAGGTGGAGCCATAATTTCCACACCAAGACTCGGATTGTTCACTTCAATTTCAATCTCCTCATCATCAAGAGTACCTTCACGCAGCTTTTTCCGAAATAATTGACGGGCTGCGCTGTCATTATCCGTATTTTCCTTACGCCCGGGAGGCACTAACGCATCAAGCACTCTCTCTTCGGCCTCTTCTTCAGCCACCGACATAACTTTATCCATCGCCTGTTCACGGGTCATCTTGATAGACATATCCATTAAATCCCGAATAATCGAATCAACCTCCCGACCTACATATCCCACTTCCGTGAATTTGGTAGCCTCAACCTTGATAAACGGAGCGTTTGCAAGTCGCGCAAGGCGACGCGCAATTTCGGTCTTGCCCACTCCAGTTGGCCCAATCATCAATATATTCTTGGGGGTAATTTCCCGACGCACAGATTCATCGAGTTGCATGCGCCTCCAGCGGTTTCGAAGAGCGATCGCAACCGATCGTTTTGCATCTTTCTGAGCAACAATATGCTTGTCGAGTTCCTCGACAATTTCCCGGGGGGTCATTTCAGTCATGGTTGAGAGTCTTTGGGGCGGTTCAGGATTAGGATTCTGGACGACCGAGAGCTTCAATGGTCACGTTACTGTTGGTATATATGCAAATTCTTGAGGCAATATCAAGACCGGCTCTGACGATTTCCTCAGCATCTAGTTTGGTATTTTCCAAAAGAGCAATCGAAGCAGCCTTAGCGTAGTCCCCACCTGATCCAATGGCCATCACACCCTGCTCAGGCTCAATCACATCTCCATTTCCAGAAATTACCAATGAAGCTTCATTATCTGCAACTGCAAGCAATGCTTCTAATCTTCTGAGTAAACGATCAGTCCGCCAGTCTTTTGCTAATTCAACCGCGGAACGAACCAATTGTCCCTGATGCTTCTCAAGCTTAGCTTCAAATCTCTCAAATAAGGTAAATGCATCAGCAGTCCCCCCAGCGAATCCAGCCAACACACGATCATGATAAAGTCGGCGAACCTTACGTGCGTTCCCCTTTAAAACCGTATTACCTAAAGAAACCTGGCCATCGCCCCCAAGGACAACATGATTACCCTTGCGAACCGATAATATCGTAGTGCCATGGTATTGCTCCATCTTTAAGTAATATTTTTTAAGTTTAGGCTTTGGGGACCAAGCAGTCCAGCAGAATGCTTACTTGACCAGTTTCAAATGTGGGCCTTCTGTTGAAGAACCCTTCTCCGTATCTTTATCAACGAAATTCTCATCAATTGATCGTTCTCGCTCAGACTCTGCTTGAGGTTCCTGTTCAAATACCACTCCTTGGCCGTTTTCCCGACCGTAAATTGCCATTACCGATGCGACCGGAATGATGACCCGAACTGATTTACCCAAAAAACGCGCCACAAATGTAATCTCAAAGTTACCGATTTCCAACTGATCGACTGCATTGGGGTGAATATTCAAAATAATTCGGCTGTTCTCTATGTATTGCTCAGGCACGTCGACTCCTTCATAGTCAGTATTGACTAGAATCTGCGCAGTAAGATGATGATCCATAGACCATTCATAGATCGCACGAATGATGTAGGGCTTTGTACCTACCGGCGAGTCGTCTTTGCAATCTTTGTTCATCTCGTTAACCATGTTCTTGTCAGAAAATAGCTCAACGCATCGCTCTTTCAACTTCACTCAGGCTTTGCTGGAATGATTCTCGCTTAAAAAGATTCTGAGAATATTTGAGTATCGGATTTGCCGAGGTGGGCAACTCAATATCCATATTTGGTAAACGCCACAACAATGGGCCCATATAAGCATCAACCAGAGAATATTCAGGGCCCAGAAAATACTCCTGATCCTGCACAATTTCAGCCATCGAAACAAATCCAGCAAGTAGACTCTTCTTTAATGAGTCCGGTAATTTTCGCAATAATCCTGTGCCTAGATTATGCAGTGGATTCAACCAATCACGGGTCATGCGGTAAATGAGCAAGCGGGCCTTGGCACGAACAACTGGATCAACCGGCATCAACGGTGGATAAGGATATCGCTCATCGAGATATTCCGTAATAACTGACATATCATACAACGAAATTTCACGGTCAATCAGAACCGGAAGTTCAAGGAATGGATTGTGCGTACTAATGCGTTCTGCATCTTCATCTTCAGACACATATTCTACCTTGAGCTCGATATCTTTCTCATACAGTGCCGCTCGACAGCAATGGCAAAATATATCGGCTGGATCGGATAACAAGGTCATCGAAGACCTTCGATCCATCTCCGAAATTTCTAAATTATCATCCACTTGGTTATTTTCAATGGACATCACGCCAAAACTCCTTCTTTAAAAACCAGGCCACTACGGCAAAAACAAGTAGAAAAAACATCGTCCAGACACCCCACTGTATTCGATCTTGCCGGTTGGGCTCAGCCATGTAATAGAGAAAGTTCGTTAAATCTTCCATCGCATGATCGAACTCTTCCTGCGTCATCGTTCCATCACGAACCAATTCAAACCCGGTAATTTTCTTGGTCTCATAACCGGCATCATTAACTGATGTTGTATAAATCGGCTTTTGAATTCCCTGTTTGGTCCACATCGCATGAGGCATTGCTACATTGGGGAATACTGAGTTATTCCATCCACTTACCGTGGAATCATCTTTGTAGAAAGAGCGTAAGAAGGTATAAAGCCAGTCGGGATCTCGCAACTTCCCAATTAAACTTAGATCGGGAGGAGCAATCCCAAACCATTCCTCTCCATCCTCAGTGCTGAATGTAGTGGTCATTGGGTCGGCAACTTTACGATCATCAAAAATCATGTTATCCCGAACTACTTGTTCAGGGATGCCAAGATCTCTAGCCATCCGGTTATAGCGCATGAAATGGGCGCTATGACATGAAAGACAATAGTTAACAAAAAGACGTGCGCCGCTTTGCAAGGAATTCTTGTCCTTATCACTATACTCATAATGGTCTAGCTTAACATCATATCCACTCGCTGCTTGTAGGGAAACAGGCATCAGAAAAACAACGATCAATAATAATGAACGATATTTCATTTGGTCAACCTCTCTGGGACTGTTTTGGTTAGTTCTGGTTTAATGAGAGGTTTGATACCCAGCAAGTACAACACCAAAACTGTCAATGCCGTATAGCTTATTTTTTGCGTGAATGTTGGTCCGCCGCTCCATAGAAACCACCAATATACAATCGTTGCAAGTACCGAAAAAATCGATATCGCGAGTAATCCCTTCGCAAATAGAGGTAACGGTTGACCTGCTGAACTAAAACATGGGAATAGCAAAAAAAAGAGCATATATAACAAAGTAAAAAACTGCGACATAATCGTGAGACTAGTGGTTGGAGGCTGAATTCCTAACCAGCCTAACACTAGGAATGTAATCACGAAAAGGCCAAGTGCCAAGCGGGTAGTTGGCCCTTTGTAGCGAACCGATCGTACTGGACTTCGATCCAGCCAGGGCAATACAAAAAATAAAGCAATCGAGATAAACATCGCTAATACCCCCCATACCTGCGTTCCGGCGAAACTCGGGATCGCTCTCAAGATCGCATAATACGGTGTGAAGTACCAAACGGGCGCAATATGTTCAGGGGTCTTCAGGGGATTTGCTGGTTCAAAGTTAGGTTTTTCAATAAAAAAGCCAAACATTTCTGGCATGAAAAATACAATTGCCAAGAAGATCGCCATGAACACAACGGCTCCCAAAAGATCTTTAACCGTATAGTACGGATGAAATGGAATACCATCTTTTGGTGCACTATCGCTCCAGCGATTGCCTTTCGGACCTTTTTTAATCTCGATTCCGTCTGGATTGTTCGAGCCGGTCTTGTGTAATGCCACCAGATGTAGAAAAACCAACCCAGCCAGAATAAACGGAACTAAGTAATGCAAGGCATAGAATCGGTTCAAGGTGATATCAGAAATAACATAATCACCACGTATCCATTCGGAAAGCGGGCCACCGATGATCGGCAGGGTCTCAAACAAGTTCACAATGACCTGAGCACCCCAGTAAGACATCTGCCCCCATGGCAACAAGTAACCCAAAAACGCAGACACCATCATGGCTAAATAAATGACCATACCAATTATCCAGATCAATTCCCGTGGGCTACGATATGACCCATACATAAGAGCTCTGAACATATGCAGGTAAATGACAACAAAAAACATCGATGCGCCTGTTGAATGCATATAGCGTACAAACCAACCTCCCCATACATCCCGCATAATGTACTCGACAGACGCGAATGCAAGATCAGCATCCGGCTTGTAATTCATTGCCAACAGAATTCCGGTCACAATCTGCAACACCAAGACCAGCGTGGCCAAACTGCCAAAAAAGTACCAGAAGTTGAAATTTTTTGGTGCGTAATATTCAGTAATGTGTTCCCGAACAACGCTACTCAGCGGGAACCGTTCATCAATCCATTGCATCAAAGCTTTCATGATGCCTCCTGATCTAATCCGATCAGAATTCGATTATCATCAAGATAACGATGTGGTGGTACTTCGAGATTATTGGGTGCCGGCACGCCCGCATAAACACGCCCTGCAAGATCAAATTTGGAACCATGACAAACGCACAAGAAACCACCACGCCAATCCTCATCAAAGGTTACACTACCAATCTCGGGATGATATTGTGGTGAACAGCCAAGATGTGTACAGATGCCGACCAATACCAGAATATCTTGGCGAATAGAACGGGTGGGGTTTTGTGCATATTCGGGTTGTTGGTTGCTGTTGGAATCAGGATCAATCAACCGATCGGCCATACCTTGCAATAATTCCAGTGCCTCCGGTGTGCGTTGAATAATCCAGACTGGCTTGCCACGCCATTCAACTGTGACTTGCTGGCCTGGTTCTAGTTTGCTGATATCGACTTCAATTGGGGCGCCAGCCGCTTTTGCTCTCTCACTCGGTAGTAAACTTCCTGCAAATGGAACAGCTAATCCAGCTGCACCGGCAAGACCAAAACCGGTCGTTGCAATTGTTAGCAGGCGCCTCTTGGTATTGACATTTTCTTCTGTCATTTCGACATCTTCATCTGTCATCACGAACCTCTGGATTCTGAAATATAATGTGCACTGCAAAAGAAACTCAATTCATGCAGTATATGTTCTGGATATGGTTATTTAACAGGCGGAATTATATCAGAAGCAATATGCGAATCACTCACCATCTCAGTCAGGAAATCAGGGAATAAAACTGCTCCTATTTCTACTCAACCCTATTATCATCTGGATTACCAATACGGAACATTCTATGGATATTCAAAACAAGGTAGCCGTTATTACCGGTGCAACCGGTGGTATTGGATTAGCAATGGCAAATTATCTAATCGGCAAAAAGATTCGGGCCATTGGTCTGGTTGATCGATCTGACGAATGTCTGGATATTGCAGATTCTTTGAAAAACACCTCGGGTCATCCAAACATCAAGCCATTTTGCGGGAATGTCTGCGATAATGATTTCCGAAAAAGTGTATTTAACACTCTTAAATCGGAGTTTGGGCCAGTCGAGATTTGTGTTACTGCAGCGGGTATATTGCGTGATGGATTGGCCGTCCAGGTCGAGAAGCAATCCGGTAATATTGAACTTTATAGTGATCAGCAATTTCGTCAGGTAATAGAAGTGAATTTGATGCATCCCATTTACTGGTCCATGGAGACGATTGCCGGAATAGCCAGTAAACAGCAACAGCAGAGAATAGACAAGTGGAACTCTCATATGGGCATTCAGGGCGTCAATATCATGATCGGTTCGGTATCATCCAGAGGAAACCGTGGACAAATCAGTTATGCGTCTGCTAAGTCGGGACTACGAGGAGCCTGTACAACTCTCAACAAGGAAGGACTACGGCATGGAGTATTGACGAAAATCGTCCATCCGGGTTTTGTTGACACACCTATGGTCGATCAGGTTGATGTTGGGTATTTCGATAAACATCTGAAACCGGATATCGGGCTTGGGAGAAAAATCCACCCACAGGAAATTGCTGAATGTATAGGCAGTATGATTGAGAATGATCCGTTAACTGGCGAGGTTTGGGCATCAGCTAGTTTTCGGCCGTTCGCATAATACATACAAATCAATATTGGAGAAGTTAATATGTCAAGAGAACTGCTCGATCAGCAGGCAATCAAAAATGCGATTACTATCCTGAACCTGCAATCTTCAGGAGGATGGATATATGATGACAATAAACTGTGTCGTAAATTTATGTTCAAGAATTTTATTCAAGCCATGGGTTTTATGATGAGCGCAGCAATCGTGTCCGAAAGAATGAACCATCATCCAGAGTGGTCGAATGTCTATAAAACGGTTGAGGTAGCCTTGACTACCCATAGTAGTGGTGGTGTTACACAACTTGATGTCGATCTTGCTCAACAAATGGAAGAACTCGCACAACCCTATTTTGCATGAGTACCCGCGCTCATTTGCCTCAAACCGCAGATGCAGTAATCATAGGCGGTGGCATTATTGGTTGTTTTACGGCCTATCATCTAGCTCTCGCCGGCCTTGATGTGGTGGTTTGTGAAAAAGGTTGGGTTGGTTGTGAGCAGTCCAGTCGAAACTGGGGCCTGATCCGAAAACAGGGACGTCATCCTGCTGAAATTCCCCTGATCATTCGATCTCTCGAACTGTGGCATGAGTTCGTGACAAGGATCGATCATGATATCGGATTTCGGGTTAATGGAACCTTATATTTGTCAGACACTGAAAAACGCTATGAAGCCAATCGGAAATGGCTAGAGCATGCCAAAGAATTTGGTTTGGATTCAAAAATACTAAGCGTTCAGGAACTGCAAACTGTTACTCCGGGTATTCAGAAGCAAACTCGAGATGCATTATTTACCCCTAGCGATGCGAGCGCTGAACCTCATCTCGCGATACGAGCCCTTGGACAACTAACAGTCAAAGAGGGCGGGCAGATCCTAGAGCAGTGTGCAGTTCGCAGGGTCGATATCGAAGCGGGTAGAGTTGCCGGAGTCATTACTGAGCATGGCCGTATCCGAGCGCCTGTTGTAGTCTGTTGCGGTGGTGCATGGAGTCGCTATATCTGTCGACAGTTCGGTATTCGGCTACCCCAATTGAAAGTGATTTCTTCTGTCATGCAATCCCAGCCTATCGATCATGCTGTCGGTCCATCGCTCTGGAGTCAGGGTATAGGACTTCGAAAACGACCTGACGGTAGCTACATTATTGCTCCTGCCGGGAATGCAGATTGTCCAATCACCCCTGATTTCTTTCGATTTGCCCAATCCTATTTGCCAACTTATCGCACTTCTAAGGAATTGGTCAAACTGCAGCTTACCCGTCGGTTCTTCACTGAACTGTCATGGCCGAACATTCCCTCTCCTAACCATCGAAGCCCATTTGAGCATGAACGCGTCCTTGACCCAAAACCCAATTATGCTTCACTGAAACAAGCTCAAAGTAGACTGGGATATCTTTTTCCAGAATTAGCCAACATCAAGATTTCTAGAATATGGGCTGGCATGATTGATGTTATGCCGGACGAACTTCCAGTGATTGATGAATGCCATCCAGTGCCGGGATTGATTATCTCAACTGGATTTTCGGGTCATGGCTTTGGTATCGGACCAGGGGCCGGTCTTGCAACTGCTGATTTGGTACTCGGCAAATCTGATTCGAGTTCCCTGATTTCTGGACTGAGGCTTGGCCGTCTGAACTTTCTTCATACTTGAGGAATTGGAAACCATTACTATGCTTTGAACTGAAATTCGGGACTGTTCTTTTTGCACAATTATTAAACCAAAACTATCATTTTTCTGCTAACGTATTTGCAATTTACTAACGACAATCGCCAAAAAGATTCCTGCACTTTGAATGTTGCGCTTTGCACTAATCCTCAAATCGAGTGTTCGGTATGGTGCGAAAAACCTTATAAACTGTTGTTTTCAAAAATAACCGATGATCACTCATTGGTTAATTCTGCAGACTCCTTAAAAATCGCGCCCTATAAGGCATTGAGGGTACTTTCGGGTTTTCGATTTATGCAGTTGAGTTTGTTGTTGAAATGAGTGCAATAATTGCGTAGGGTGTACTCATTCAAACACAAGTTTAACTTGCGCTTGTCGAGTTTTTACTTGTCATCAGATTATCATAATAATTTATACAAATTTGAAAACACCAACATGAAAAGAAAACTATCAATTCCAAAGTACTTGTGTGCAACAACTATTGCATCACTCATGTTTTTAACTGGGGCCAACGCCCTCGCTTCCGATGCGGATAACCTAAGTAAACTTGGCGCATTCAAGACCACAGGTACCGGAGCAGGTGAAACGATTGACCAAGGTGGCGATTTCGCCAACAATGTCAGGCAAATTCTAGAGACCATTTCACTCCCCGAAGGTTTCAAGATTGAACTTTTTGCATTGGCTCCTGATGCTCGACATATGGCAATCGGACGCAATAAGGGTACAGTGTGGATTGGCACTCGCAAGACGAAGGTATGGGCAGCCACAGACCGTGATCTCGACAATGTGGCAGATACCGTTGAAGAATTCAGTCCAAGTGTTCAGTTCGACATACCGAATGGAGTCTGTTATACACCTGACGGCTTTTTGTTTGTAGCGGAACGTAATCGTATTCTGATGTTCCCTGCCGCCGAGTTCTTTATGGAAAGTCCAGATACAGTTGCGATCCCAATTGTACCTCAGGGTAAACTGATTCCTACTGAGGAGGAGTCTTACAATCATACTGCTAGAGTGTGTGCCATTGGACCTGACAACAAGTTATATGTCAGCCTTGGTCAACCTTATAATGTATCTCCACCTGAAAAGCAGGAACTGTACGATAGGGTTGGAATTGGCGGAATGCTGCGCATGAATCGCGATGGAAGTGATCGTCAAGTTATCGCTACCGGCATTCGAAATTCAGTTGGCCATGCCTTCAACCCTGCTGATGGTTCTCTGTGGTTCACCGATAATCAAGTGGATGGCATGGGCGATGAAACTCCTCCTGGAGAATTAAACCGAATCCCTGAAGATGGCTTGTGGTATGGCCATCCACACTATGGTGGAGGTGAAGTACGTACCAATGAATATGCCAATGAGGAAATTCCTGCGGATAAACTTGCACGTTATGTCCCACCACAAGTGGAAACCATTGCCCACGCAGCGGACTTAGGCATGATGTTCTACACTGGTGACATGTTTCCGGCAAAGTATAAGGGAGCAATTTTCAGTGCCCAGCACGGCTCTTGGAACGCTGTAGTGCCACGCGGTGCTCGGGTTATGGTGACTTTTCTAGATGAAGAAGGCAATGCGAAAGAAATGATACCTTTTGCTGAAGGATGGTTGCAATCGAATGGAGTTTACTCTGGACGCCCGGTAGACGTACAACAATATGTGGATGGCTCCATCCTAGTCTCAGATGACAAAGTTGGTGCAATCTACCGCATTTCTTATGATGGTTAATCGGTAATCCTACCTAAGCGGTGCCGGTACTCTTCGGCACCGCTATACTCTAGTGCGAAATTTGAATCAATCTATCCAGACAGTAATATTCATTCTGTCGGTATCAATATATTGTCTTGGGCATACTCAACTCTCATCGGCCGATGATGCCAAGGCAGGGAAACTCAAAGCAGAAGTTGCCTGCCAGACATGTCATGGCATAGATGGTTTGGCAACTTTAGCTATGGTGCCCAATATTGCTGGTCAAAGGGAAGATTATACGGTTATCCAGCTTGAGGCATATCGTTCAGGGAAACGTCAACACCCCCAAATGTCTATTATTGCTCAGTCCCTGAGTGATCAAGATATTCGAGATCTCGCTACTTGGTATGCCTCAATCCAGATCTCGGTGACCGTTCCAGACGAATAAAGATGTTCAATTCTTGCATGACCTTTCCATTTCTAACTTCAGCGTACACGAATTGATTAATGGCACGAATTATTAATCCAATATTGCTGAAACTGATTTTTGTCAGTATCGCATACTTATTTTCATGGACCAGTGTATCAGCTCAGGTTATCACATTGGAACCAATTGATGTAACCGCCACCCGGGTTGAAAAAAACCTTACAGAAATTCCATCTGCTGTAAGTAATATTGGCCGAGACGATATTCAGTTGGGCGCAGAACAACTTGGACTTGATGAATCCCTTAACAGTGTGCCTGGGTTATTTTTAATGAATCGGTATAACTTTGCTCAGGATCTGCGTGCCTCCATCCGTGGATTTGGAGCCCGTTCCGCCTTTGGCATTCGTGGTATCAAGGTCATTGTTGACGGAATCCCAGAAACCCTCCCCGATGGTCAGGGCTCAGTGGACGGAATCGATATCGGTTCGGTCGAACAGATAACCGTAATTCGTGGACCGGCGTCCTCACTCTATGGGAATGCATCTGGAGGCGCCATCATTGTGGAGAGTGAGCGAGGACCACCTGAACCTTTTACCGAAATCAGATCCACTGGTGGTGAGCATGGATTGCAGAAGCATCAACTCAAGTTTGGTGGCCAGTCGGGAGATCTGAATTATATGGTTAATGTTTCGGATACCAGGACGGATGGATATCGTGACCATAGCGAAGCAGAGAATCGACAATTCAATACTCGTCTCGAAGCCGACCTATCACAGAATACAACGGTCGTTGCAACCTTGCATCATACCGATCAGCCAGTTGCCAATGACCCAGGAGGAATTAATGCGACAAGTGTCGAAGCGAATCGAAGGCAAGCACGAGACCGAAACCTGATGTTTAATACAGGTGAGACCTTGAGACAGAACCGGTTTGGCCTGATGGTACGAACAGAATTGACCAAAGGTCACTCCCTGCAAGCCCGAGTACATCATATTGATCGAGAATTCGATGCTAGCCTTCCAATATCCGGCAATGGTATCATCAGATTTGATCGCAATGTTCTCGGCACGGGTCTCCAATATACTTGGGAAAGTAGCCTTGGTAGCAAACCCAATCGCTTTCTAATGGGACTGGATATTGACCGACAGGATGATGATCGTTCTCGATTCCAAAATAAAGAAGGGGGAATCGCCGGTGCCCGTGTACTCGATCAAAATGAGGAGGTAACCTCCCTCGGTGTATTCCTACAGAATGAGACACGTATCACTGATCGATCTGAATTCACTGTGGGCCTACGTTATGATGAGGTGGAGTATGATGTCACAGATCGCTTTATCAACTCTTCAAACGGAGACGACTCAGGAAACATTACCTTTGACCAAGTTAGTCCAATGGTTGGTCTCAGTTTCGCATTAACCGAAGATGTACGCCTCTATTCGAATATTTCCAGTGGATTCGAAACACCAACGACCACAGAACTAGCAAATCCAATTCTAAATGAAGGAGGATTCGACCAGACACTCGAACCTCAAGAATCCACAAATTACGAAATCGGCATCAAGTCGCTGACTGGAAAGCATCGATATGAGGTCGCGTTATTCTCGATTGATATCAGGAATGAACTGAATCCATATGAGCCAAAAGAACAAGAAGGACGTACTTTCTATCGAAATGCTGGTGAATCCAGTCGTGAAGGCATTGAACTGTCCTATGCTACAAAGTTGGGTCATGGATTTGAGTTTGCATCCGCATTCACCTGGTCTGATTTCAAATTTGATCGCTTTTCCAATGAACAGGGTAATGTGTTCGATGGAAAACAAATTCCCGGCATTCCAGAACATTTCCTGTATCTCGGTTTAACCTGGTTTGGTAAAAACGGGCATTATTTGATCTGGAATGCAAATCTGGTCGGTAGCCTGTATGCCGATAATGCGAATCAAACCAAGGTAGATGGTTATACTGTAAGTAATCTGCGCTTTGGTCAAGAAAAATTTATTGGTGATTGGGAAATATCACCTTTTATAGGGGTGAACAATCTGTTTGATGAGGAATATAACAGCAATATCCGAATCAATGCTTTTGGCTCCCGTTTCTATGAACCAGCACCGGAACGCAATTTCTATGGCGGAATATCGGTGCGACGCGTGTTCGGTGGATAACAACCTAAACAATGCACGATAAAATTACGGGTAATCACATGTCGAATGTAATTCTGTATCCGCTTGCCTCATTCAGTTCTCTCTACTGCAGAATAACATCCGCATACCATTCTTGCAGAGGGTTTTTCTGAATTTTTCCGTATTGTTTCGAGGCAATGTGCTTCGATAAAAATGAGTTTGGCTTGCTTGAATTGGGCGAGTTGAACGGACAGAGATTATCGCGCGACACCGAACCAAACAAAGCGTCAACTCAATTAACTCCCTTGCCCTGAAATCGCTTGCTAAAAGTATCGGCATTCCTCGAAAATATCTACATTCAGAAACATCGAATCTTGGTTCAAGCGTAAGAGATGGATATATTCACGTCAAACAGCGTTCACTTACATCGAAATTGCAAAGCCCGATATATCCAGTGTTTCGGAATTTGCCCAAACGACAATATATTCAAACTTTAGCGCAATATATTTTGGTTAAGGAGAATGGAAAATTCGTCTGTCATCTACCACCTTTGCAGCCGACATCGCAAATAGACAACAAGCATTATCATCACCCTTTCAAATACAAATAGACATTCAAAAACATACTTCAAATATGCAAGCTCGGAATGTGTGAACGATGAATTGGCTGAGATAGCGAATATTGGCTTCGAAGAAAAATATTTACCCGGCGAAGCTGGACGTCGCTCCCATAAAAGCCGCCTCAAACAACATCTGTGTATATGAATGCTGAGGGCTTGCAAACAGTGTTTTTGCATCTCCCTGCTCAACGACATCACCATCTTTCATGACCATCACTTGATCTGCGATAGCCCGAATAACCGACAGGTCATGCGAGATAAAAACATAGGCCATGCCGTGTTGCTGTTGGAGACGTGTCAATAGTTCTAATACCTGAATCTGCACGGTCCGGTCTAGTGCTGAAGTGGGTTCATCCAAAAACAAAATTCTCGGTTTCAATATCAATGCTCGGGCAATAGCGATTCTTTGACGTTGTCCACCAGAGAACTCATGGGGATAGCGAAATCGCACATCCGGTTCAATTTCGACTTGCTCTAGAATACGAACTACTTCACGGTCTCGTTCAATTGGATCGGGCATGAGTTTGTGAGCATCGAGTCCCTCGCTAATAATATCGGTGATCGACATGCGAGGAGATAATGACCCATAAGGATCCTGAAATACCACTTGCATAGTACGTCTGATTTGCATCATCTCTGGACCACTTGATTTCCCGAGTATTTGGCCATCGAGTTGGATTTGGCCCTCGTAATCGATTAAACGCAATAATGCAAGAGCAAGGGTAGTTTTTCCTGAACCGGATTCACCGACTACCCCCAAGGTACGGCCGGTATACAATTCCAGAGTAGCCCGATTGAGTGCTTTTATGTGGCCAACTGTTTTTTTCAACAGCCCTCGTTTAATTGGATACCAAACTTTGACATCTTCACCCTTGAAAATGGACTTTCCAGGCTCTTTGGGGGTCACTCGTACCGGCGGTTCGGCTTCAATCAAATCCCGAGTATGAGTATGTACAGGGTTTGTGAATACCATATCCGCCTTTCCTTTTTCTACCAGACGCCCATTTTGCATAACCAGAATTCGATCGGCAAATTTACGGACCATATTTAGGTCATGAGTAATCAGCAGGATACCAAGATTTTCACTCGCCTGCAGTTCTTTGAGTAATGACAGGATTCGACTCTGCACGGTCACATCGAGAGCGGTGGTGGGTTCATCTGCAAGCAAAATATCAGGTCGGTTCGCCAGAGCCATCGCTATCATTACTCGCTGACGCTGACCGCCGGAGAGTTGGTGCGGGTAGGATCGGATTCGAGTTTTCGGTTCATCAATTGAGACCTTGTCCAAAAGTGCAAGGATTTCTTGATATGCCTCCTGACCCTGCATATTTTGGTGAAGAGCCAGTGATTCGCCGATTTGTTTTTCGATCAAGTGTAGCGGATTCAGGGCTGTCATCGGTTCCTGAAAGATCATTGAGATATCGTTACCTCGAATCCGCTCCAGTGTTTCCTGTTCAGCGCCTATCAGTTCTGTGCCCTTGTACAGGATCGAACCCGTGCGATGAAAAGCATGTGGATATGGCAGCAGTTGTAATATCGAAAGAGCAGTCAGAGATTTACCAGATCCAGACTCACCGACTAGTGCCAGTGACTCTCCAGCATGCAAATCAAATCCAACTTCCCGCACTACATCGGTGATCTTCTCGATCCCGTTTTCGGACCGTCGAAAACTGACCGATAAATCGTGAACAGAGAGAATTGGGTCATTCATCGGAATAATTTTCTGGGGTCAAAGGCATCTCGAACACCCTCGCCGATAAAGATCAAAAGAGAGAGCATGATTCCGATGACCATGAAGCCAGTAATCCCGAGCCAAGGTGCGCCTAAATTGGATTTTCCCTGTTGTAGCAATTCACCGAGTGAGGGCGAGCCTGGCGGCAAGCCGAAGCCTAAAAAATCTAGAGAAGTCAAAACGGTTACTGAGCCGGCCAGCGTAAACGGCATAAAGGTAATTGTCGCGACCAATGCATTAGGTAGCACATGACGCAAAATGATGCGGGTATTCCCTACCCCTAGTGCGCGAGCAGCTCGAACGTATTCGAATTTACGCGTCTTGAGAAATTCTGCACGTACGACTCCAACAAAACCCATCCATGAAAATAAGAGCAGAAGTCCTAATAGCCACCAGAAACTTGGCTCGACAACACTGGCCAAAATGATCAGGATGTACAGTGTGGGCATACTAGACCAAACTTCCATAAAGCGTTGCAAAAGAAGATCGATCCAACCCCCAAAATATCCTTGAATGGCTCCTGCACCAACTCCAATAATGGCACTAAGCAGAGTTAGAATGAATCCAAACAAGACGGATATTCGAAACCCATATATCACACGGGCAACAACATCTCGAGCCTGATCATCTGTCCCTAGCCAATGCGAGGCATCTGGCGGAGCGGGTGCAGGATGATTGAGATCCCAATCGACAGTGGTATGGTGATACGGAATCAGTGGCCATAGTGCAAAACCCTTCTCTTCAATATGCAATTTTAACCATGGATCGCGGTAAACCGCTTCCGTTGGGAACGGACCGCCAAAGTCCGATTCCTTATAATCGACAACCACTGGCCAGTATGCCTGACCATCATACCAGACAAAGAATGGACGATCATTCGCGATGAACTCTGCAAACAATGATAGGGTAAACATAGCAAGAAATATCCACAACGACCATATGCTCCGTCGATTGGCTCGAAATAATTCCCACCTTCTTTGATTGACGGGATTCAATTGAAACTGGCTGTCTGCCGTTGTCATGACGCCTTCTTTCGCTGTTGTAACCGTAGAGTTCATCTTTCGCTACTTTCGAAGTCAATTCTTGGATCAACCCATGTATACACAAGGTCAGAAAGAATACCCAGCAAGAGTCCGAGCAGGGTAAAAAACCACAAAGTTCCAAACATAATTGGATAGTCTCTCGCGAGTGCTGCCTCAAATCCAAGTAAGCCTAGACCATCTAGTGAAAAGATAATTTCGATCAGCATTGCACCGGTAAACAGAATACCAACTAATGCTGCTGGAAAACCTGCAATCACAATCAACATGGCGTTACGAAAAACATGACCATACATTACCCGCCTCTCACTCAGTCCCTTAGCTCTTGCTGTTAGAACATATTGCTGACTAATCTGATCCAGAAAGGAGTTCTTCGTTAACATGGCTAAAGTTGCAAAACCACTAATCGTCAGCGCAACCAAAGGTAATGTTAAATGCCAAAAATAGTCCATGATACGTGCTGGCCAACTCATAGATTCCCAATTCTCCGAGACTAGACCCCCCAATGGGAACCATTTCACATATTCACCGCCTGCAAAAATGACCAATAACAAAACAGCGAAAAGAAATCCAGGTATGGCAACCCCAACCGTAAGCAGAATACTGCTAGTCAGATCAAAGCGACTACCATCTCTGACCGCCTTACGAATACCCAGTGGAACACTAATTAAGTAAATCAGTAAGGTTGACCACAAGCCGAGCGAGATGGACACTGGCATTTTATCGAGAACCAAATCAATCACAGGGGTATCGCGAAAAAAACTATCTCCAAAATCAAAGCGGAGATAATTCCCAATCATGATCCAGAATCGTTCATGCATCGGTTTATCGAATCCAAAACGCTTCTCCAGTTCTTCGATAAATTCTGGATCGAGTCCCTGTGAGCCGCGATACTGACCGCCGGTTGCTGTGGTTTGGTCAGCCAAGATATTTTCGGAGGCATCGCGGGTTATTCGTTCTGTTTCCGATTCTCCAGTTCCAGTCAAATTAGCAATGGCTTGCTCGACCGGTCCACCTGGGGCGAATTGAATGAACGCAAAATTCAGCAACATGATCAAGAACAGGGTCGGGATGACCAAAAGCAAACGACGAACCAGATATGCTCCCATGTCAATCTGCCCCCTTCTTGCGATGTTTCATCCTACTTCGGATGATTATTAACCCCCCCACAATGACACCAACCAACAAAGTCAAACGCCAACCTGTCGGTCGTGTGGCGGAACTGGATGAGACGTCATTTTGTGCGATCGATCCACCCTCCAAAGTGGCTTGAAGATTTCGATCTTTTTCTTCATCGTACCACCATCGATTGGTGCTTACTCCATGCCTGAGTGGAATGGCTGGCCGATCATATTTATCCCACCACAGTATTCGATCAGCTGCAATATGCCAGTTTGGAACAACAAAATTATGCCAAAGTAGAACCCGATCCAAAGCTCTGGTTATCGCTATCAATTCTTCTCGATCATCTGCAACCACCAACTTTTCAATTAACTCATCAACGACCGGATCACATATTCCAGACTGATTCCGACTACTGGGTTGTTCAGCCGCTGCACAACTCCAATAGTTTCTCTGTTCATTCCCTGGTGACTCACTTTGCCCCCATCCCGAAACAATCATGTCGTAATCAAAAGCCCTTAACCGATTGATATATTGACTCCGATCAACCAATCGGACACTCATGTCAATGCCCAATCGACGCAGGTTTGCTATGTAAGGTAAAACGATTCGTTCGAAAGAGGCACTGTAAAGTAGGAACTCAACTCGCACGGGCTGACCTTCTGGGTTAAGCAACTTGCCATCAACAATCTCATAGTCCGACTGACTGATTAATTCCAAGGCCTCAAGCAGATTTTCGCGTGGCCAGCCTTGACTATCAGTTTCCCGTAATACAAAGGGTTTATGAAAAATCTCGCTCGGCAAACGATCTCGATAAGTATTTAGTATTTCCAGCTCACGACCCTGTGGTATACCCGAAGAAGCCAGTTCGGAATTGCTGAAGAAACTCTCTGAACGAATATATTGATTATAAAAAATCTTCTGGTTTGTCCAGCCAAAATCAAACGCCAATATGATTGCCTTGCGGATATTTCTATCCATAAACTGAGGCCTGCGAAGATTCATCACGAAGGCCTGCATACCTTGTGGAGAGGAATGATATACAGTCTCCCGAACCAGCGAACCTGAGCGAACAGATGGGATATCAAATTCTGTTGCCCAACTCTTTGCGGTGTTCTCAAAGTAATAGTCAAGATCACCCGATTTTAGTGCCAGTCTCAAGGGGATTCGATCCCTGAAATACCGTGTTCGCAAGGAATCGAAATTGTTCTTTCCCTGATTGACTGCTAGATGACTCCCCCAGTAATCCTGTACACGTTCCTGTACGATATAGCGTCCTTCCTCAAAGTCGGTGATACGATATGGGCCACTTCCGAGCGGTGGTTCAAGCGTGGTCTTTGAGAAATCACGACCATCAGCTTCCCAATAGTGCTTGGGAAGAATCGGAAATGATGAAACAATCATTGGTAATTCACGATTACCGGCTAGTTTGAATTTGAATTGGACTTGATTGGAACCGGTTTTGACCACTTCATTAACATCCGAATAATAGACTCGCCAAAACGGATCTCCCTTTTCCACAAGAGTATTAAATGACCAGACTACGTCTTCCGGAGTAATGGGCCGACCATCATGCCAGCGAGCTTCTGAGCGCAGAAAAAAGGTAATCCATGATCGGTCTTCTGGATATTCGATTTGTTCGCAGATTAGACAGTAATAGGTGAAGGCTTCATCATCGGAGGAGGTCATCAGTGATTCATGGGCACCGGAGCCAGCGGCTGTACCTTTGTCGATCCACGGGTTGAAGCTGTTAAAGGTGCCTGTGGCCCCCGTTCGAAACGTTCCTCCTTTGGGAGCATATGGATTAACATAGTCAAAATGGGTAAAGTCCGAGGGATATTTGGGCTCACCATACATCGCAATCCCGTGTGAACGTATAATCTTGGAGCTTGAGTCGTTAGCGTATGTTAACGATCCAATAAAACACAGACAGAACAGTAGCCAGAATCGAATACACAGCATGGATTTGATTGAATCAACCTGCCTATAACGAGTCGATTGCGGAAATAAGAATCTCAAAAAGTTTTGCAAAAATACCGCCCGGGGTGGGTGATTCGTTATAACCATGAAATGGCGATTATATCTATTGTCAGCAAGATCATTTTGAAACAATGCATGTTATATGAATAACCAATAACAATTTTCCAGATTTCATGAATTTTACCACCGAAGTACTCAACTGGCATGATCAATGCGGGCGCAGAAATCTGCCTTGGCATGCCCAAAAAAATCCTTATCGAATCTGGGTCTCGGAAATCATGCTTCAACAAACCCGAGTCGAAACGGTGATTCCATTTTATCAGGATTTCATGCGCAGATTTCCAGACATATCAACTCTAGCAATAGCCAACCTTGACGAGGTCATGAGTTATTGGTCAGGCCTTGGCTATTATTCAAGAGCCCGTAATCTTCATCAGGCCGCGCGTAGAATTCGCAATGAGTACAATGGCATCTTTCCACAAACTCTGGATGAGGTGGTAAATTTACCTGGGATAGGACGTTCAACAGCAGGAGCGATTCTAGCTTTTTCAAGAAATGAACGTCATCCGATCCTAGATGGGAACGTTAAGCGCGTCCTCAGTCGATACCATGCGGTAGGAGGACCTCAGGAAAAACAAGTTACCAAAAAACGTTTATGGGAACTCGCCGACCGCCATACTCCTGAAGAGAGAGTTGCAGATTATACCCAGGCGATCATGGACCTAGGAGCATTGATTTGTCGGGCACGCAACCCTTTGTGTGGGGAGTGTCCGGTGTCTTCTCGGTGTTTGGCTTATACTCAGGACCAGATCGAAAGCTATCCGGCTCGTAAACAGAAAAAACTTCGCCCAATCAAGTCCTGCCGAATGCTGGTCCTGCGACGTTCTGATGGCTTCATATTACTATGCAAACGTCCACTCAAAGGAATATGGGGCGGGCTTTGGAGCCTGCCCCAACTGGACCATTCTGATCTTGATGTGAATCAGTATTGCAAGGAAATGTTTAACTTTGAAGTCATCTCAACAAATCCTCTAGCTCTTTTGCGACATGGATTCTCGCATTACGAACTCGAGATTATGCCAATACTTTGTGAGATCACAGTCTCCAAAACCGTTTCGACTCATCCTGATCAGGATTATCTTTGGTACGATCCTCTAGAATCAGTAGCTACCGGCTTACCCACCGCAGTAAAAAGAATCATTGAGATGATGAAAAAATTCGACGCAAGCCTGTCAGCTTGATGGTTTATTCGTCATTTCAGAATCTACCAGCCGTTCCATAATGGACACCGAGATATACCGCGCTTCGCTTCCGCCGTCTATATTAAATTCACCCCCATGTGTTCCTCCTATCGCCCTTGGTTTTCTAGATGCATCGTTAGCTGAGGAAAGTTGGCTATCCCATGAATCAGATATCGTCCATATTTCATTCTGCTTCAATCTAGGTACTTTACAGTGTCAAGGACAGTTCAAAGTAGTCCGGTGTAGGATATAGTGTTCCATCTGTATACTGATAATTGCGCCAAACATGGTTGTTCGTTACAGACTTGGAAGAAAACATCTAAATATTGGTGTGGATATTCGATACTATACCCATGATCTCACTCATCGGGTATACAATTCACCTTGATCATAGAACATAGTACTTTTTGTGCTAATCAGGATTTGTCAACGTGAATTCCCTTGACACATCGAGTTAAACAGTCAACTTTGATGAAAGTGCTTGGCAACGAAATCGGCTGCGCGCCTAACGTCTTCGGGATTATCATAGAAATCGAACTGTGTCACATCTTCGAGCCATTTGAGTGTTGAATGGCCAGCAAATCCATTGATGAAGGTCTTAACTCCATCAGGAATCGCGGCAGCTTCAGAGTGCACGACCACTAACGGCTTATCTAAGCGCTCAGGATTGTCCGCTGGATGATAGTTTAGCCAACCTTCCCAACTTGCCTGATTCCATTTGTTATCATACTCTGGGATCGCTCCACGGCTTGGCTCATGGTAATAGCCGCCAATCGGCATCAGTACACCCTCGGCTCCTACCGGACCTGCAGCTGGAATGATCTCACCACCTTTTGCTTCGGCGGCTTGGCTAATTGCGATTAATCCACTAACACCCTCATCCCCACCATAGACGGCCTTCACGAGTTCATCATTTTGCAACCATGGAGCAACTAGGCCCACACGATTAACCAAGGGATTTCCCGCAACTGCATCGACCATGTATCCAGCAGAGGCACAAATACCAAGCCCGTTGATTTGCTCTTTATCCACTACCTCTAACTTCGAGACAAACTCAATGGCGGCACGGATATCTGAAATCTTCGCTTGTGGATTCTCCTTATAGCGGGTGCCATCAGATAAATCTCCGGACTTACCCCAGCCGCGGAAATCGAAAGTGAAGGCAGCGAAGCCGCGCTCCACCATAGCTCTTGCATAGACGCTGGGCATTTGTTCCTGAACACTAGTCCAAGCACCTGTCACGAAAACTATAGGCAGGCGCTCGCTAGGATTTTCCCTCGGTAAATAGAGGATACCTGATAGAGAAGCACCTTCGTTCTCGAAGGTCACTGTTCGAGTGGTGATATCAGCCATTGCCTGCGAGATGATGAGTATCGTAACCGTTATGGATAATAGTAAAGCTTTCATTATTCTGTTTCTATAGTGATATTTTAACTGCTGATTATATTTCATAGCATATCTTAATCAGAAATGGAATTATCGCATCGAATTACCATGTTTATGTAACTTGCAAATTCAGAAATTTAGAGAAAAACTCAAGGCAATTGCCATTTTCCATCGATAAGAAGTATTTGATTCTTTCGCTTAAGCGCTTGTTGCGCATTTCGCACATGGTGTTTCCATTTCTTCCCAAAGTGAACTCCATTTATCACTCTATCTTTCGAGTCATCACAGAGATCTGGGTGCAAATCTTGAATACACAAATTGATTTGAAAAGTCGTCAATGAACCATCTTTCAATACATGAAGCACTGTTTGACTGAATATTGACGTGATCGTTGCACCAGATTCTCCACACAATTTCTCGATACTATTTTGAAATTTTTTGCGTTGACGATCCAATCTATCATTTAATTGTATTTCTGCTGAATTTGAATCGTTAGCATCCAGATATGCCTTAACCATTCGATTAGACTGTTTACACAAATCGTTCAGTCTTTGCAAAGAGATTTCACAGCCAAATCTTTGATATTGCTGTATGTCATCTGAAATTTGAGAAATCGTTTCTTTATCATGCACGCGAATTCCATATTCGAGATTTTGTGATAATTAGGAAATTGTAAGATTTCCCGATGTTATGATGGCTGTATGATCATCCGCAATATAGACCTTGGCATGTAAACCTGGCAAATGTTTGACTGTGGTAATCGGAAACTTATAGCAAAATTTCTGTATTGCATTCAAATCCAGTGAACCATGCAAGATACTATTCGAATCGAGTTTAGTACAAATATTGAACTGTACCGATTTCGGAGTTTGAACACTTACAGCGATTTCCTCAAGAGGCTGAGCCGAAATATAGGGCGACACTATTGTTGCATTTTCTTCAATTGAACGCGAAAAATCTAGGAAAATATTTCTCCACGGAGATCTCAGCAATTCCATAATTCACCCAACCCTCCGAACATGGCGATAGGCGAGATGTGCTCGCATGTGTGAGATCGGATCATGCACACGAAAGATATCGACATTGCCGGATAAGGCTAGTGAAATTCCCAACGTTTCAAGATCCCTGTTTTGCGCTTCACCGCTAAATTCCTTCATAAATGATTTTCGGGAATGTCCGATCATCAAACGGAGACGTGTATTACGAATTTGCTTACACGCTCTAAGCAATTCCAAAGATTGCAATGCATCTTTACCAAACCCAATACCAGGATCAATAATGATGCGATCTAGATCTACCCCTTGGTTTATCCAGTATTCGGCACAACCATCAATCCAATCTTTGACTTGACGTAGGGCACTTTCTTCTCGGGTAAGTTTCACCTTGGGATTTGCTGGCACAGATAAACTATGCATCACAATGACATCACACAAACTTTCTCTCGCTATCGCACACATTTCGGGATTTTTTAATCCACCAACATCATTGATATAGTGAATACCAAAGTCAACCGCTTTAGCTATCGTTTGCCAATGATAACTATCGACAGAAATACGGGGAGCCAATGGATCTCCTTGAGTCTTGTCTCGAAATAGTTTTAATGCCGGTTCCAGCCGATGCCACTCCTCGTCTAGATCGATTGGAACAGCATTCGGGCGAGTCGATTCAGCTCCAAAATCAACAATCTGAACCCCCTTTTGGATAAAAGAATCGAGGGTTTTCTCCAATTCACACGAATCGAAAGACTTGCCATCCCCTGAAAATGAGTCGGGAGTTAAATTGACAATACCCATCCACAAGGGGTCGAAATCGCCAAGCTCACTCATCTCGAAGATGTTTTCTGCCATCCCAGGCAAACACAACCCCGGCACAAGATGCAACAATGGGGTCAAAACAAAGCTTCTTTTGGAAATGCCTGTATGAGGAATGCATAAATCTGGTTCCTGTATACACTCAAAATTCCAAATCAAAAGATCGATATCAATCGGTCGTGGAGACCATTTGGGGCCAGAGGTACGACCCAAGTCGGACTCGATTCTTTTCACTACAGCAAGACCTTCTTTAGGATGAAGCTCGCTACTGCACTCGACTACGCAGTTCAGAAAGGGTTGCAACCAGTCTGAGTTGGCATTCTCACCAAGCATGGCAGGGGTCTCAAGGACGGGTGAAATTCGCAAGATATCAAACCCATTCTGCCTCAATCTAGAAATCGCCTGTCGTAAATTATCACGGCGGTCGCCCTGATTGGAGCCTAGACCTAAAAAAATCATTGATTCATCGTTTCAATGTACGGATGAGATTATCTAGAAATTGTCCCCCTTTCTCAATCTGTTCAAGCTCGATGAATTCATCTGGCTTGTGTGCCTGCTCAATGTTGCCAGGGCCGCAAATTACTGTTGGTATTCCATGCTTCTGGAAATGTCCACCCTCAGTCCCATAACTGACTTTTCCTGCCAGAGACTCGATACCCAGAATCTCAGATACCAACTTAATGATTGGATCATCTTGGAGAGTATTCATGCTAGGAAACTCGGCTAGATTCTGCCACTCGATTCCAGTTTTTTGATCAATCGCTTGCATGTTTGGCAAAATCTCCGCATCAATATAAGCCCGCAACTCCTCAAATAATTTTTCTGGTTGCTCATCGGGTAGAGCTCGGATCTCAAAATCAAACTGACAATGAGACGGTATAATATTGTTCACAGTGCCCCCATGAATAACCCCACAATGCAACGAGGTATACGGGGGGTCGAATGTCTCATCAAAAGGACCGTTTTTAACAATGTGTTGTTGAATCTGGTCAACTTTTGTGATGATTTTTGCAGCAACAGTTACGGCATTCACACCCTGGTCGACCAGTGATGAATGGGCAGATTTGCCATGCACATGACACCGCTTGAAGAACATTCCCTTGTGTGCTCTAACCGGATACAAATTTGTAGGTTCACCTACTATACAAGCTTTCGGTTGTACCGACCGATGTTTTAGTCTATCCAGTAATTTTGGCACTCCCAGACATCCAACTTCTTCGTCATAAGAAAACGCCAAATGTATAGGTATGGGTAGATCGGCTTGCAAAATGTGCTCCACCCGACTTAAGCAAAGAGCAACAAAACCCTTCATATCGGTAACACCCCTTCCATACAGTCTCGAACCACGAACTTCTGTTTGAAATGGATCACTTGACCAATCCTGTCCGTCAACCGGTACCACATCCGTATGGCCTGACAGAACAATTCCAGGGGCATTTGAATCACCAAGTGTTGCAAATAAATTTGCTTTCTTTCTGTCCTCTCGATGAGTTAATTCAAAAGGTATCTGATGTGACTCTAAGTGTGCAATAACATATTCAATCAGTTCGAGGTTCGAATTACGGCTCGTAGTATCGAATGCCACTAAATCTTGGAGTAAGTCGAGCGCAGGTTTTTCTGTCATAATCACGTTTTGATGTATCCCTGCACTCATACTCCTGAAGAGGCAGAGATTAAAAGTATATTCGCTATGATCATTAAAGAATTATACATCTATCCTGTTAAATCTTTTGCTGGGATCCCGATTATTCGAGCAACTTTGTTAAATACCGGTTTCGAGTTTGATCGTCGTTGGATGGTAATTGATCCTCATGGGGAATTCATAACCCAACGTTCTTGCCCACAAATGTCTCTGGTCCAAACCAGCTTAGAGAAAAATCAACTCGTTTTATCGACTTTTGGGATGGATGATATTTATGTGCCCTGTCCAAGTGAAAACGGTCAAAAAACCTCTGTAGAAGTATGGGGTGATAAAGTAAATGCCATTATTCACAGCGATCATATCAATTCTTGGTTAAGTGATGCGCTCGGAAGAGAGTGTAAACTGGCCTATTTTCCTACTTCCGAAACCCGTGCATGTGACCCACAAGTCGCTAAAGAGGACGACTCAACCTTATTCGCCGATGGTTTTCCTTTGTTATTGACAAATCATGCTTCACTTAATGACTTAAATGGTCGTCTCGATCACCCTGTGGACATGAAGCGCTTCCGGCCCAATATCGTTTTTCAAGGTAAAAATCCTTTTGAAGAAGATGAATGGAGGAAAATTGAAATCAACGGTATTGACTTACGTTTTGCTCAATGTTGCCCACGGTGCTCAGTGCCAACCGTGAATCCAGAAACGGGCATAATCGAGGGCCCCGAACCGATAAGAACACTTTCCGAGTATCGAACTGGATCAGATGGTGAGGTTTACTTCGGAATTAACATGATTCCTGAATCCACCGGCATAGTAAGCGTTGGCAATGAAATTACCATTATCCATCCATCATGAATATTGTATGGATATAACATGATTTCATAATTTGAAGATCGGAGATACCGCCATAATCATAAACCAATGACTGTCTTGAGCTTGTTATCACTTATACCCGTATATAAGGTTTGACATGTCAGCATCGATAAATTAACATTTCAGAATAAATTTTGAACTAATACCTTTGAGTAGGAGTTGACAACTATGAGAAAATCAATCATATCTATAATTTTTAGTGTGCTCACGCTGGCAATCATTAGCAATGCTGGGGCCCAGAGCCTCGTTCGAATCGCAGAACCAAACTGGGCGAGCGGGCGAGCCATAGCCGGACTGATCAAGGTCGTCATTGAGGACAAAATCGGCGGTTCTGCCGAACTCGTCCCGGGCACCAACGCGGTAATTTTTAAGGCAATGGATCGAGGCAAGGGCGAGATCGACGTCCATCCGGACGTCTGGCTTCCAAACCAGTCAAACTTTACCAATGAGTATGTCGATCAAAATAATACCGTGGCACTGAGCAAGAACAATTATGATGGAATTGCCGGATTCTGTGTATCCCGCGTATTTAGCGAGAAGCATGGAGTAAAGTCCGTATTCGATCTAGCAACACCTGAGGTAGCGGCCTTAACTGATCGCGATGGTGATGGCATGGGCGAAATCTGGGTGGGTGCTCAAGGTTGGGCCTCTACCAAAGCGAATTCTGTGAAAGTTCGTGATTATGGTATCACTAATTTCTTTGAGCCGATCATTGCCGAAGAGGAAGTAGCTAGTGCATCGATAAAGGATTCGATTAACAAAGATGAAGGTTATGTTTTTTACTGTTATGCTCCTCATTTCAACTGGTTTATCTTTGATATGGTTATGCTTGAGGAACCAGAATTCGACGATTCGAAATACAAAATGGTCCAACCCGCGGAAGATCCAGACTGGTTCGAAAAATCAAAAATAACCACCGGTGACAAGCCAAAGACAATCCATGTTGGCTATTCCAAATCTCTTGAACAACGAGTTCCGACAGTTGCCAACTTTCTTTCCAATATCGCGCTGGATACGGAAACGGTTAATGGCTGGACTCACGAAATCGTGGTGCTGAAACGAGACAGTGAAGAAGTCGCTCGTGCATGGATAGCTGAAAACTCTGATCGTGTCGATAGTTGGCTTGGACTTTGACATCCCACTGGTTATACAAATGTGTTTTGATTCTTGGTTTCGACCGCAGTGATAACTGCTATTTATTCTGAGATGGTTGCTGACATTCATCCCCGATTTCTTCTTGAGATGTAATGCAAAGATGAGCTATCTAAGGGGGCTTACGGGTTGTCGGATAACTCAGAAAAACTAATTGAGGTTTCGGCCTTATGGAAGATTTTCGGTAAAACCCAGCATGAAGCGCTGGAGGCAATCCAGCGCGGAGGACTCGGCAAAGCAGAAGTGCTGGAACAGTATGACTGTGTAGTTGGCGTTCATAACGTCACCTTCAGTGTTGCGAAAGGAGAAATTTTCTGCGTAATGGGCTTGTCCGGAAGTGGCAAGTCCACTCTTGTTCGTCTTATCAACCGCCTGCTAACGCCGACTGCTGGGAAAGTACTCGTCGACGGCACAGATGTTACAGAAATGGACGATGCCGCTCTTATGGCATTACGGAATCGACGCGTGGCCATGATTTTCCAGCATTTTGGCCTGTTGCCACATCGGTCCGTTCGTGACAATGTCGCCATGCCGTTGGAGATCAGGGGTGTGAGTGAAAACAAACGCTGGGAAGTGGCAGATCGTGTGCTGCGGATGGTTCAGCTACACGATTGGCAGGATCGGTTCGCCCATGAATTATCAGGCGGTATGCAACAACGTGTCGGTCTTGCACGAGCCATCGCGGCGGATCCCGATGTTCTGCTTATGGACGAACCTTTTTCGGCCCTTGACCCTCTAATCCGACGTCAACTTCAGGATGAATTTATGCAGCTATCTGAAGTCATGAAGAAAACCACGATATTTATCACCCATGACTTGGATGAGGCGATACGGATCGGTGACCGAGTTGCAATAATGAAAGATGGCGCAATTGTTCAGGTCGGAACACCTGAAGAAATTGTTACCCATCCAGCAGATGACTATGTGAGCGACTTTGTGGCGGGAATCTCCCGTGTAAATCTGATCAAGGCACATTCAATTATGCTGCCCGTGGCCGAGTTCGAACAGCGTCACGGGCTCTTGCCTGCTGATATCCCGTCCATGAATGAGGAAGCTACATTGGCTGATCTAATCAAAACTTCCGTGGAACACGATGGTCCGATCTTGATCATTGGCACAGACGACCGACCAGTTGGAGTCATTTCAAAGGACGATCTTTTGGGAAGTGTGATGGCTGGAAGTACAACCGAATGACGAAGATGGATAACATAGCTACTGAAAGCGAAGAGAATCAAAATCGCTTGATCAGTCAGTTTGTCCAAACTGGTGTTGACTATTATGCTCGGGAATTCCAAAAAATCGGTGACAGTTCCCACTTTACTTGGAGCTTCAATGTTGTAGCGTCACTCCTCGGACCAATTTGGTTCGGTATTCGAAATCTGTGGGCGGCTTTCCTCGCTTTTGTTACGCTTGAAACTTTCGCCATCGTTCAGATCGTGCGGGGATTATTCGGGGACCTTGCATCTGCCCATTTAGCTCGACTACCAGGCATTGAACAGACGCTCGCAATGCGTTATGAACAGCTCGACGAAGCAAAGGAAGCTGGCGATACCGACAAGGTTGAGGCTTTTGAAAATGCCATAGCATCTCTTGAACGGGCAATCGAAAGTATTCGGACTGTAGCATTGGAGGCCGAAACATCCGCAATCTGGCTTGTCTTGGGGGGCATCCTGATTCTAGTCATAGTCAAAGTGGTCCAAGGTATTGTAGCCAACGTTGTGTTGCGCAAGCGCTACACTCGGTGGCGTTCAGATCGGACATTAAAATGCGGTATCAAT
Organism: Gammaproteobacteria bacterium; assembly: GCA_026708585.1. Taxonomy (GTDB): domain Bacteria; phylum Pseudomonadota; class Gammaproteobacteria; order Arenicellales; family Poriferihabitantaceae; genus Poriferihabitans. Next base: position 11,451 of record JAPOUQ010000061.1, on the reverse strand, counting down.
ACATCGCAAACCGTATTCAGCATTATTTTAATGCTGTTGATTTTAGTAACCTGCATTCTACGATTTGGAGGAACCTCGGACCTCGAATTCTTAGAACGATTTCCCACGGAAAGACATATCCAGGCCACCGCTGCAGATGCAATTAAAGACGGAATGACGGACATGGCTGTCAGTGCCGAATGGTTCTTCGATGGGGTGGTATTCGGTATCAATACGATTCTTGATGGACTTGAGATCGTATTCACGCAAACACCTTGGCCAGTGATGTGCGCAATCATCATTTTGCTAACTGGACTATCTGCAGGCTGGCGAACAGCAATTTTTTCTGCGGCGGCACTAGCTTATCTCGGTTATCTCGGATTCTGGGATAAATCCATGAAAACACTGGCCTTGCTGGGCACTGCAGCAGGAATCAGCATCTCACTAGGGATTCCACTTGGCGTACTCTGTGCGCGCAAGCCTCGACTATACATGTTTGTCAGACCTGTCCTTGACTTCATGCAGACCATGCCAGCATTTGTCTACCTCATTCCTGTGATCGCTTTTTTTGGTACTGGGAAGCCAGCGGCAATCGTTGCGACGATGATCTTTGGTGGATCGCCAGTGGTCCGTCTGACTGTTCTAGGCTTACGGGGTGTACCGGAATCGGTGCGGGAGGCTGCTATGGCATTTGGTGCCTCGAGAAAATACTTGCTTTGGAAGGTGGATCTTCCACTAGCCATGCCATCGATCATGGCTGGAATTAATCAGACAATCTTATTGAGCCTAGCCATGGTGGTAATCGCTTCACTCATCGGCGCCAAGGGTCTAGGCGAGGATGTTCTGGAAGCACTTCAGTACGCATCAGAGGGACAGGGTATTCTCGCCGGATTCGCTATCCTATTTTGCGCTATGATTTTGGATAGAATCATCCAAGGGAAACGCCGTTAACTATACAATCAGACGATGAACTCCTTGGTCTTTACCGGTGGTCCAGTCATTACCATGGATCCAAGCTACCCTGCACCTGAAGCAGTCGGCCTCGATAATGGTCGAATCGCATCGATTGGATCGTTGTCCGATGTCCTGGAAGTTCTTAGCTCTGAATCACGCATCATCGATCTGGAGGGAAATACGCTACTTCCTGGGTTTATCGATGCTCACTCACACATCCTCTGGGCAGCAAAGACACGTGGTGCACCGGTAGTTGACATACGAGCGGAAATTGTTCCAACTTATCGGGCTGCGATTGGAAAGATTCAACGACGTGTTGCTGCTGCTATGCCTGGGGAATTTCTGCTGTTTTTTGGTCTTGATGCGCAACTTCATACCGATATGGTCGCTCCAACTCGTGCCTTGCTTGATGAAATCGCGCCGCAAAATCCGATTGGAATACAAACCTCCAACTGCCATGCCTTATTTATGAATTCGCTTGCGCTGGAGGCTTGTGGAATTCATGCATCAACGCCCACACCCGTTGGTAGTGAAATTGACCGGGACGAAAACGGGAGTCCGACAGGCAGGGTAGCAGAAGCCATTACCTGGCATGTACTTGATTGGTTTTACGAATCTTGGGGCAACTCCAGACTCAATACACAATTCGAAGCCATGATTGAGCAATTCATTACCAACGGCATTACTACTGTTACTGAACATTTATATTTGCCCTACTACAAGTCCTACTACCAATGGGCGCTGGAACATGATCTTCCAATGCCCAGAGTGGCTGCTTACCAGCAAGCGGTGACAGCAGATATGAAAGTTGAAAATCTAAAGCTTGGTGATGACCGACTGTGGATGGCCGGAGTCAAGATTCATGCAGATGGATCTCCATTTATCGGAAACATATGGATTTCGAAACCCTATCTTGAGACCGAAATTACTCTAGAAAAGATGAATCTACGACCGGGACATGTTGGAGGGACCAACTATCCTCAAGAATATTTTGAGCAAATGGTTCATACATACTTCAATCAAGGCTGGCAAATGTCTATCCATACACAGGGAGACCGTACCATCGATATGGTGCTTGATGTACTAGAGGAAATCTTAACTTCGTCCCCTCGTCCAGATCACCGATTTCGTCTTGAACACTGTGCTCTGATGCGCCCAGACCAAATCGAACGAGCACGACAACTTGAGGTTCTTTGTAGTTTCTTTATCAATCACATCACATACTGGGGGGTACCTATCGAAGATGCGCTATTTGGTTCTGAACGTGCAGCCCACTACATGCCTGCCGGAACAGCAGTGCGTAACGGAATGCAAATTAGCTTACATGCCGACACACCAATGACTGATCCGTCTTGTCTAGAATTAATGGCAGCTGCTACATTACGCCAAGCTCCAGACGGTCGATGCATCGGACCGGGTGAACGACTCGATAGCGAGTCAGCCCTTAAGTCGGTCACCATTGATGCCGCATTCCAGATTGGTATGGAAGATCATCTAGGCTCACTCACGCCCGGTAAGCATGCAGATATGGTTATCCTTGACCGAAATCCGCTTCAAGTACCATATGAAGAGTTAAAGGACATTAGCGTACTGTCTACCTATCTGGCTGGTTCTTGTGTATTTGAAAGATGAGTATCTCACAAAATCGTATACCGATAACGACGGTCAGCGGCTTCCTCGGTGCAGGCAAGACCACGCTAGTCAACCATCTTCTCAGGTACTCTGAAGGAAAGCGAATTGTCGTCTTCGTAAATGACTTTGGAGCCATTGATATCGATAGCCACTTGATCGACACCATTGAAGAAAACCGGATATCGTTAAAAAACGGTTGTGTATGTTGTACTCTGAATGATGATCTAATAGCAGGAATTGCGCAACTCGCGAGGTCGGAAAAACCGCCCGATGCCGCTGTGATAGAGGCAAGCGGCGTATCAGATCCACGATCCTTGGATGCTTCTCTCTCGATGCTAGAGAACGCCGGACTGGTACGTGTCGACGTTCGTTTGCATATAATCGATGCCAATCTGTACAACAAATTGGAATATGCCGACCAAGAGTCACTATTAGACCATGCTGCGGTGAGCGACTTGGTTCTGGTTAACAAGATCGATATCGCTTCAGACACTTGTCAACAAGCTCTTATACGAGACTTAGACAAGGCTGCTCCCTATACTGTTCAATTGAAAACCCTCAAATGTGCCGTTGATCCTTCGGTGCTTACATGTCCATCTCCATCCATTCACTCTGAAATACAGCGACAACATTCCAAGCTTCCCAACAGCACGACACACCGTTTTCAATCTTGGTCTATCGAAACAAGCGAGCGTTTCTGCCGTGAGAAGTTTTTGGACATACTAATCGAACTGCCAAAGTACTGCTTAAGAGCCAAGGGATTTATTGGGTTTTCTATGAGCCCAAACAAAATGCATCTGTTCAACTTAGTAGGCACTCGTGCAGATATTGAAGTCTACAATGGTGCTACTCAAGGGAATCTCTCCCGCATAGTATTCATCGGTCCAACAGATAAATTCGACCGTAGACAGGTTGAAATACTTATTCAGAGCGCAATGATTTGAGATCGACTAGGTACCTTGAATGAGAAAAATCCTTAATTTTGAGTCAAATTTTTATCATGTCGACAAGGGTGCCTGAAGGACGACAGTTTCATGTGATCGTTGCAAGTATCCGGAGCTACCGCCGAGGAACAAATGATCGCCGACCAAAAATAGGACTCGTCGGTCTGAGGCTATGCCTCGCTAGCCAGTCCAATACATTTACCCATGGATTATCTTATAGATGACAAGTTCTGATGAAGACAATGTAGAAATGGAAAGAACCATATCTTCTAATATAAAAAATGAATCCAGTAATTTGATGGATATAGCCTATAGCCGTTTGGAAAGAATGATCGTGAATGGCGAACTTCAGCCTGGACAGTGGGTCTCTGAGACCTATCTTATGGAAGCTAGCGGCCTGAGTAGATCGCCAGTCAGGGTAGCAATTCAACGCTTAGCAGACCAGCAACTCATAGAGGTATTTCCACGTCGCGGAGCACAGATTTCTCCAATCGACTACACTCTTCAATTTCGTGCACTAGAACTCAGACGTGTCGTGGAGCGGCTGATGGCCTCATCAGCAGCTGAACGGGCAAATAAAAGACAGCGTCAAGAACTTTCCGTTATTTCAACAGGATTTAAACAAGCCGCAATAACGCAAAATCAGGCGACTATGACAGAGCTTGACGCTCGAGCGTTTTGCCTCATTTTAGCAGCAGCAGATAACCCATATGCTTCAGGGGCGATGAAATCGGTTAAGGGGCTCGCTCGTAGGTTCTGGATATTGCATCAAAAAGAGTATGGTGATCGAGTCCGCATGGCAACTTGTCATGCAAAGATAGCCCAATCAATATCCAAAGGTAACACAGCACAGGCATCAGCAAATGTTGACGATTTGATCGACTACATTGAAGAATTCACATTGAAAGTAATCGGATTTGGAAGAGCTCCTCGTCGAAATAAAAAATCGCAAGAATGATAACTGATAACCATTTCCAACTCGCATGAACTAGTACCAATTCGTTTTTCTCACATTGCCAAATCCACCCTTTCTGATATAGCCGGACAATTCTTTGCACTCACAATGATTGGGCAATTTTTGGAAATTATATACAGTGTTAGCCGTAGATATCTTTTGACAGTTACGGAGTCTCGAATGAGAACGCTCCTAGTCGTCCAGCTGCCCCACAATCCCGCACGCTCGATTTCAGCATTTGGGAATACCGATGACATCACCTAACCTTCGTAAATACAATTCGATACTGTGGTCGAATGAACGATTGATTATTGAATTCTAAATTCAAAGGATATCAGTATATAATACACGTCCTATCAACTTGTTAAAGACATATCCATCAGAGTTTTATGGCAAAAGAGGAAAGTATAGAAATGGAGGGCACGATAATTGAGGCTCTACCCAACACCCAGTTTCGTGTCGAACTTGAAAATGGACATGAAGTAATTGCGCACATCTCCGGTAAGATGCGCAAACATTATATTCGCATTCTGCGAGGTGACACAGTCACCGTACAATTAACCCCTTATGATTTAACGAAAGGACGAATTACTTTCCGTTCGCGCTAACCCTTATGCGCCATATGTAGGTCGCAACGGTCATCCCAGCAGTTGTCCAACCTAACCCGCCAGAGAAAAGAATTACTTTTGCCCAATAGTATAACGCAAAAGGTTGAATCCGAAAATCGCTACCATATAAACTAGCTAGTCGATTGACTGGCACTCCAAACACATTCAAGCAAATAACGACTACAATCAACGCAAACAAGGCTCCAGCAATCCCGATGATCAAACCATAGTATAGAAATGGCCAAGCGATAAACAAAGGTGTCGCTCCAAGTTGATCAAGTAGTTGGACCTCTTCACTTCGGCTTTGAACGACTGTTCGAACCGTATTTCCAGCGACTAATAATACACCGAGACCCATAATACTGCCGACTACAAAGGAAATATTTTGAAACAGCGAAGCTACTGCCTCAAACCGCTCTTTCCATACTCGGTCATAAGTTACACTGGCAACTAACTCAATTCTTTCTAGGTCTTCTATCAGTAACTCCATATCTTCTACGCTTATATTTTCAACCGTAGTGATCAGAAGAATTTCTGGTAAAGGATTGTTTGGCAATCTGTCTAATATACCAGATAGACCGGATGCCTGTTTAAATTCAGCAAATGCTTGTTCTCGCGGTATATGTTGAACATCTTCAATTGTGGGGAGAGTCAACAGCTCAAACTTCAACTTCCTTATCTCTTGTTCTGAATCGTTCTGCTGACTGATAGCGTCTACTGACGATGACAAAAAGATGGTAATGATGTTAGCGTATTGATAATTTTCAGCAACCCGATTCATGGATTCTGTAAGCTTGTAGAGAAGCAATGGCATGGATATTGACAAGCCCAGAATAAGAATGGTTAAACCAGAAGTAAATGGTACTTTTGCAAATCGACCACATGCATCCTTCACGGCAGCCCCATGTATATGGATCAGATTTTTCACGAATTTTCATCCTCGACCAGATGTCCGTGATCAAGCATCAAACAACCTGCCGCTGGATTGCTCAGGTGTCGGTAATCGTGCGTAGCAATCACAACTGTGGTTTCATGTTCCTGAAGCCGAAAAAACAATTCCATCACTTCATCTGCTAAATCAGGATCAAGATTCCCTGTTGGTTCGTCAGCAAGGATCACATCCGGCCGAGCTACCATCGCTCTGGCAATTCCAACTCGTTGCTGTTCACCGACTGACAACATGTCTGGATACGATTCTGCTAAGTGTTCTAAACTGACTAGATCCAGAGCAGCACGAACTCGATTTCGACATTTCCGTTCGACTTCTGACATGCCGGCAACAATCAATGGCAGGGCAACATTACTCTCGATAGTTCGATCAGCTAGTAATTTGTGTTCCTGAAAGACAAAGCCAACGTTTCGCCGATACTTTGAAACATGTCTACCCCGTAGTTTTGCAAGATCTTGATTATCGACGAACACCTGACCACTGGTCGCAGTTTCATTTAAAGCTATCAACTTGAGCATAGTGGTTTTTCCTGCCCCTGAATGCCCAGTGATAAATGTGATAGACCCCTCTGGAATATACAGTGAAAGATTCTTTAATGCTCGCAAACCATTGCGATATTTTTTGCTAACATTTTGGAATATGATCATGATGAGATTATGCTTATCTAGATTCTGCAATATCCATATCTGGAATCAAAGCTGCAGCAAAATCTTGTGCTGAAAACTCGCTCAAATCATCAATTCCCTCACCCACTCCGATGAATTTCACAGGTAATTGAAACTGGTTGGCCAAGGCCACGACTACCCCACCCTTTGCTGTGCCGTCTAATTTCGTAACACAGATACCGGTAAGTAGCAGAGTTTTTTGAAAGTTTTCAACTTGAGATAGTACATTCTGACCGTTTGTGGCATCAACAGTAATCAAAATTTGATGGGGCGCGGACTCATCAATTTTACCAATCACTCTTTTCATCTTTTGCAATTGATCCATCAAATCACCATGTGTATGTTGACGTCCAGCCGAATCAATCAAAAGGTAATCGATATTTCTTGCGTATGCAGAATTCATTGCATCATAAGCGACTGCCGCGGCATCTGAACCAAGTGATTGAGCAACTACGGGTACTTCCAGTCGCTGCCCCCAAGTCTGCAGTTGTTCGATTGCTGCAGCCCGGAATGTGTCACCAGCTGCCATGATAACTGAATAACCGTTTCCTTTATAATAATTGGCTAGTTTCGCTAATGTAGTAGTTTTACCGACACCATTTACACCGACCATGAGAATCACCTGAGGTTTTTCGGTGTCATTACGATCCTGAACATCATCGTTTGGATTTGACAAAATATCCAGCAATGCAAGCTGAAGAAGAGCATTCAATCCAGCGATACTGTCAATCTTTTCGCGTTTTGCTGATTTCCTTAAGTGTATGACAATCTCTTGAGCAGTATACACCCCAAAATCTGCCATGATCAGATGATCTTCAAGTTCTTCAAAGACCAAATCAGTAATCGGTCCAGCTCTTGAGAGCAATCCGCTCAAGCTGTTGGATAAAGACTCACGAGTCTTTGCTAGAAAACCGAATATTCCTTGTTTTTGTTTCATGATTACACCATAAGGTTGCGTTCGAATAAAAAAGCAAACCAGCAGGCTCACTCATTCTATATGGTATCATTTGTCCGAGTATTCCATATTTCATGATGTAGAAACCTTCGCGTGACTGATACAGGCAACGTTCGAATTATCGGAGGAAAATGGAAGCGACGTAAATTGCATTTTCCATCCCTGCCAAGCCTGCGACCATCACCGGATGCAAGCCGTGAAACCCTATTCAACTGGCTCAGCCCCAAAATAGCAGGAAGTTTTTGTCTGGATTTGTTTGCAGGAAGTGGTTCGCTGGGCTTTGAGGCAGCTTCACGCGGTGCCTCTCGAGTTGATCTAGTGGAAACTCACCCGATCGTAATCCGTGCAATCATCAAAAACAGTCAAGCAATTCAAACTGGACAAACGGTAGTTATTCATCATCAAGATGCCATACGTTATCTGGAACAGACCGAGATACAGTATGATATCGTATTCCTTGATCCACCATTCAAGAAAACTATACTTCCGTTAACATTTGATACTCTGATAAGACAAAACAGCCTCTGTGAAGCAGCTCTCATATATGTCGAATATCAATCGGGCCAACCACTCGTATCTTTGCCTGAAGACTGGTCAATCATTCACCATATGCAACGAGGGAATTCAGCCTCAATTTTGCTTAAAAATAACTTACGAACCCAATGAGCAGAACTGCCATCTATCCGGGAACTTTTGATCCTTTAACAAACGGGCATTGTGAAGTCATTTACCGTGCCTGCAAAATGTTTGATCGGGTGATTGTCGCAATTGCCGATAATCCCGAAAAATATCCCTTATTTTCTCTAGATGAAAGAGTTGACCTTGTTAAGCAAGTGCTTAGGAAATCAGATGGCATCGAGATTCAGGGGTTTTCTGGTTTGTTGATTGATTTCGCTCAGGAATGCCAGGCTCAGATCATTATCCGAGGACTACGAGCTGTCTCTGACTTTGAATATGAGTTTCAACTTGCGTCCATGAATCGAAAACTCGCAAAATCAATCGAAACCGTATTTTTGACCCCATCTGAGCAAAATACATTCGTATCAGCCAGCCTAGTCAAAGAGATTGCAAAATATGGTGGAGATATCAGTCCTTTTGTCGATTCTGCCGTCCTCAGAGCTGTAATAAATAAATTCTCCTGAATCTTCGAGATGGCACTGTATATCACTGACGACTGCATTAATTGTGATGTATGTGAACCTGAATGTCCGAATCAAGCAATCTATCAGGGTGATTTGATCTACGAGATCGACTGGCTACGATGTACGGAGTGTGTTGGCCATGCTGATCATAGTCTTTGTGTTGAGATTTGCCCTGTCGACTGTATCTTGCCGGATCCGTCTCATTCAGAAATAAAAGAAGAGCTATTTTTGAAGTATCAGCAACTGATGGAAAGTTCGGTTACAGAGAGTTCATGACTCTTGATGAGTTTGGGGGGAAACTTTCCGCTCGCGGCACACAAAATCGACATCGTTATGCAATTCATATCTGTGGTGATTCCGAACCAAGTCTAAAAGCAGCCTTTGAACTTTGTTCTGGAACCAATGGCCTATATCACATCTTGTATGGCAGTCCTCAGCCTACTTCCAGAAGTTTCGGCTTCATTTGTCTCAACAATACGAAGGCCGCTCGTCAATATCTGGGATATGAGCTGGATAGTGTAGTCATTGATTGCCATCAGGTCGTGGACCCTGATGCTATCGGTATTCTATCTGGATGTATTCGTTCTGGAGGATTCATGATATTTCTGACACCTCCTTTGCTGGAATGGTCATGCAATGCTGAAACATTGCTAACACAGGAAAATCATAACACATCGGCTTACCTACGTCGGTTTACCGGCATACTGACGAGTTGCCAACAACTAATCAGGATTTCGGCAGACAAAGTAGCTCAATCAGAACTACCGAAACCATTGCCTCTGTCAGCATCGACAGCTAACTATAGCGAGCAAAGAATAGCTATTGATGCTATGAAAACTTTCAAAAGTCAAACTGGACCGATCATTCTTGAATCAGATCGTGGCCGCGGCAAATCTGCCGCATTCGGCATAGCTGCTCAGGAATTAGTCCTTGAAAAAGGCTATCAGATTGGGGTGACCAGTCATGGACGTCGTTCAACTGAAACCTTATTCAATCATACCTTAAAGGACTTGCCAGCGATTGGAAAAAAAATACGTTATTTCTCTCCCGACCAGTTATTGAAAACGCAACAGAACATTGACCTCCTTCTGGTTGATGAAGCGGCAACCCTACCTCTTTTCATATTAACAAAACTGCTCAATAGGTATCCAAAAATTGCATTTGCTAGCACGATACATGGCTATGAAGGAACTGGAAAGGGGTTTTCTACCCGGTTTCACCAAACTCTAAATCAGCTGAAACCAAACTGGCAGCGAATCAAACTTGAACAACCCATTCGATGGGGTCGGAATGATCCGCTGGAAGCCTTGATAAATCGACTGTTGTTGCTTGACGCAGAACCAACATCCTGTTTCGAACAAAAACCAATCATTTCTGTATTTTTCATCGAATATGGTCCCGTTCGCCTGATAGAGGATGAAGATAAACTTCGCAACTTGTATGCAATCTTGGCCCGAGCCCATTATCGAACAACACCATCAGACCTGATGCGAATCCTGGATGGTGATGATATGCGTTTGTATGGGCTGGAAGATCAAAGTGGTAATATTCTGTCTGTTGCCCTGATCACAAATGAAGGTCAATTACCGGAAGAGTTAGTTGAGCAAATCGCTACGAACCAACGCAGGCCAAAAAATAACCTGTTACCTGTAGCATTGTGTACACAACTTGGTTTCTGTGAAGCGTTGACTATGCGCGTAGCTCGCATCATCCGAATTGCCGTAAATCCGAATGTCGCTGGACAATCTTATGGAAAACAACTCCTTTCTAATATCATCAACTGTCTTGAAGTAAATTTTGATCTAATCGGTGCCTCGTTTGGTCTTGATAGTCCGCTGTATGAGTTTTGGATGGGCTCTGGATTTTCATTAGTGCGAATTGGTGTTCGAAAAAATCGGAGTACAGGAACTCATTCGGGACTCGTCATTTGTGGTTTGAGTGAACAGGGTAAGAATCTCACAAGAGATGCCAAAAATCGGTTTGCTCGAAATCTGCCTTCGCAAATCCCTCTGTATTTTCAGGATGTGGACCGGCAGTTACTTGCTCGGATTTCTGAAATAAATCCCGATTTACCATTGTCCGATTTCCTGACTTCCCAAGATTATGCGGATTTGCACTCGTTTGCCTCTGGACATTGCAATCCTGATCGAGTTTCAGCGGCCCTTGATCGGTTTGCAAAAAAGATCTCTGAATTAGAAGTACTTGGTCTTGGAGATGCCGATCGTGAGTTTATTCACAATCGTTTAGTTCTGCACCATCCTTGGTCGGCAATTTATCGGTCTTCGCAATCAAATAAACCCTTCAGTAAGCGTGAAGGACTCAAAAACTTGAGGAGGATTGTCTTAAACTCCTTGGATGATTTAGCGAATAAAGGGTAACCATCTCAACATTTTTTCGGTCCGAATGTCACAACTGGATGCAGATATCGATGAACTGTGCATAGTTATTAAGAAGTGTCTGGCAGAAAATCTCTGTTTTTCTGCCAGACACAAATTTAAAGTGATTACACCTTTTGATAAATATGATATATGAAAAACTAAAAGAAACTGTTAATCAGAAAACTGATACCACTTCGACTTGGGTCAATCGAGCGTTCAATTCGACATCTGCGAGCTTCATCTCTATGTTGTCAGTTACCCAAGGGGCTTTGGCTAGTGTCCTGTCGACT
>JAPOUQ010000101.1:2607-5252 GCA_026708585.1 Gammaproteobacteria bacterium | reverse complement strand
TCACAGGAACAATAACTGACCGAAACCCATCTCTCGTTCCCTCAAATTGATAGTCGCCCGGTTTCAATCGAATAGTATGACTCCGAGTAGGCCCAACAACTCCCACTCCTTTCACGATTACATTAGTCTGCTCGTCAGAAATGACCACGACTTCTGTTTCTAGACTGTATAGTTGTAATTTAGAAATAATCTCATTGTGCAAGTCTCGCAATTGACGACTTTGATCAAGGAACGGCTCAACATTGGATAAATGTATTTGCGCCAAATCCACTGCGCGTTTATTCACGAGCCTTCTTTCATATTGAAGAATCTGCTTCAAGGATTCGATCCTGGCAATCATAGCTTTGGCCTCATTAAGGCCTTCAGTAGCCAATTCATCATATGGCTTCACTCTGAGCGCTTGTTCAAAATACTCGACTGTCGAGTACCAGTCATCTTCCATGGCTGTAGTAATGGCTAGCGTTATCTGACGCAAATATTTCTGTTCGGTTTCTATCTTAACAATCCGATCCCGCATTCGCTTGACATCCTGATTGCCCGGCTTCAGTTCATTTGCTACCTGCATATGCTTCTTTGCTTGCTCGATGTTTTTTTCATCAAGTGCTCGGTCTGCTTTGGCAATTGCATCGGTATAAGCTTGATGGAGTCGTTCTGCATTTAGAATTTCGATGCGTTTTTTTGCTTCTAGGTGCTGAGGATCAATGAGTAGAATTTTCTCCAAAATAGCCAATTCCTGGCTTTCCTGATTCATCGCTTTTGCTTGATTTGCCTCACTCAACAATTGATTGACCCGATCAATTACCGCTACCCTTGATTCAAGTTCGACTAACTCGAGATTGTCTGGATCAAGCTGGAGACCTCTCGAAATCTGTTGTTCGGCCTCAGAAAATTGTCTTTCCTGAAAGGCTCGGTTCGCATTTTCAATGAACTTTGCTAAGCGAGATTGATATTTGGCTGTAATTGCATCCACATCCATGATTGCTTGATTGATATTGAGGTAGGCTGCCTCATAATCACCGTTTTGAAATTGTTCACGGGCAGTTTCAACTTGTTCTTGAATTTGGAATAACTCTGCTGGCGCCCAATCCCGGAGATTTAATTCTACCAATCGAAATTCAAGCTCCTCGCGATATCGACGATACGACTCAAGAAAGCGATCACGATGATTCGATGCCTGGGTTATTTTTATCCTCGATTTCTCTGGAGAATCCGATCCATTACAAGTTTGTAAAATGGTACTGACCGCATGAGAAACCGGCTGACACAGATTTTTTGGTGCTTGAGCCAACTCGCCAGTCTGAGCCATGACAGCAGGAATAAAGATCATTAGCATGCATAGAGATGCGAAATATTGCAAAGCCCTGAACATATTTCGATATCGATGGCACCCTAAACAACACCAAGTGGAATTGAAGACTACAGTTTACAGTTGCACTTGAGGTGTCTCTTCTAGCAGGTAAATTTCTCGCATCACTTCAATCCATTGCCGATACTGCTCATCGGCAGTACCTTTCAACTCTTTTGTCTGTTCTTCAAAACGAATTACATTTGGTGCAACTGCAGAATCTGCGGTACGACCAATCTCATTGATGGAATCACGATGAAACTTAGCTTCATTGCTGTTTTGGAATCCTTGAGACAACGTCATCGCACCACCAACTAGAGCAGCTGTAGTTGCGATGTCCTCCGCTGTAGAATCTGAGTTGGCCGCTCCGTAGGCAGCACCCAGTAATAACAAAGCTCCAATGAATTTCTGGCCCTGGGCTTTGCGTTGTAATTCCCGTGCAGTTCGAACATCGATAAGACTCTGTTCTTGCCATACACGATAACTATCATCAATTTGATAATTGAAATCTTCATAATGCGCCTGAAGACGGTCGACAAATAACTGATCCTGAATACGTATCTTTCGAATCCGTTCAAGCATGGGATCATTATTGGCAGGCAAAGTTGCCAACCGGACATGCTTTTTTTGGTAATCCAAATATTGTGAAAATGTTTCGGTAGAGATGCTGTTCCCGAATCGAATTTCTTTCAAAGTTGGTAATGCTGTTAAATACGCTGGATCACGCTTTTTCAGTTTTTCAACAATGTACTTCGTAGCGGCAGAAAAAACCGGCTCATAGGCATCCTTGTCCTCATTTCTCAAATTCCGATAGAAAGATTCATGCACACGATGTTCGAATTTCTTATCACACCATTTTCGTCCGGATATATCCTTGCAGGTAACACGGATTGCAACGTCCTCACCGTTGGATTTGAGAATTTTTCCAGCAACATATAAGTCAGAAGTTGCTTCATTACTAGGGACAACACGAACCCGACCAACCGCATTGGTATTTTGCAAACTTGATTTGAGGTTTAATGCAAAACGATTGGATTCTACTCTACGTAATTCAGGCCATACACCAAACTTCTCAAGATCTTTTGGATCCTTCGGGATATTCGGATCAAAAGGTAACACTGCAATTTCCAGTGACCGCAATGCAGATGATGTTCCGACTTTGCTGGTTTTTTGGTTGGATGCAACTGGGCCAATCTGGTTTGCAGCAGATGTCGTCTCATAACTTTGATTTACAGCAGCACCTCCACCACAGCCTATTAGAGCAAGAAATATACTCGGCAGGATGAAACGCCCAATTTTT
>JAPOUQ010000101.1:0-2375 GCA_026708585.1 Gammaproteobacteria bacterium | reverse complement strand
GGTACCGTTTGAATCATCGGTTTTGATTTTGGTGACTCAGAATTATCTGGTGGCTCAGAATCGATTGTAGCTTGTTCCGAATGAAGCACGGCGGAGGGTTCTTCATTGGACTGACTTTCTTCATTTAGTGTATCACCCGATTGTGATACTCCGCGTAGTTGACCACCACCATTACCACCAACCGAACCTCCTGAATCAGAACTGCTGGAACTCGATGCTACTCTTTCACAATCCCCTGTGCGATTAAGGATATCGTTCAAGAGAGAATCCAGAATTTCTACCTTTTCTTGCCGTGTCATCAAATCGTCAAATTCTGGCAACTTGAAATCTTCGCAATTATGTAACTCTCTAACAGTGGTTGAAGTAACTTGTGCCTCAACGCCGGTCAAAAAAATAACTGGCAAGGTCAGACTAACAAGAATATACCGAATTGAATTCAAGGACTTTTCTGAGGTTATCGAGTCCCTTCAATTCTATGAGAAATAGTGTTTTTTCACAAACTTTGATTATTTGTGCATTCAATATCGACTCTCAATAGCCACTTCTTTGTTATTATGCAGCAGTTAACCGAATTTTTCTTATAGACCAATTTCACTCTGGAACAGTATTTCTGTATTCCACAATTGGTTAATCTTCTTGTATCCTCACATAATAACTACTGTACTCAGTTCATAAATAGACAGGCTTGTGAGCCTGTACAATATGGCTTTGAACCCATAGTAATCCCTTCTATGGGTTATGTCTGAATTTAGAACTTGGCATTAATGATCAATGAACAGCAATCAAATGTTTTTTAACAGAACCATGATAACTCAACCTTTCCTCTGGAAGTTCTTGTTGATGTTATTGTTGGTCGTGCTTGGATTGCTGAGCCTGCCAGCCAACAGCGATTTGATCAAGGAGCAAGAGGAAATTCTCAAGCAACATCCCACTGTATCTCATATTAGTGCAAACCAGTTAGAGGATTTACTCAACGATACACCCGAGCAAATCGTGTTGTTTGATGTTCGTGAAAAACCAGAGTTCGAAGTAAGCCATATCAAAGGCGCTATCCAGATTGATCCTGAAATGACGGGGCAGGAATTTTTGGGTCGATACGGTGATAGCATACAGAATCGCAAAGTAATCTTTTACTGCTCTGTTGGATATCGATCTTCAAACATGGCAGAAAATTTTCTCAATCAGTCTTCGAATCACTCATCCATGGATGTCCTGAATCTCCGTTATGGGCTGTTTGGCTGGCACAATCAAGAAAGAGGGTTAGTCAGAGGTAATACATCCACTGATTTGATTCATCCCTATAATTTCTGGTGGGGACGCTTGATAGAACGCAGCGAGTTAACGAGTTATAAACCGTAATTGATATCGGTATAGAGAACCTTGCCGATGAATTTTTCCTTAACAACTTCGGCTTTATTCTCAGATACTCGGGAATTTCAGTCTTGGAAGGAAAAGAAACTGAATGAATACAGCTTCGAAACTGCAAACTTTACTGTCAATATCGCGAATCCATTCAGCATCAGAGAGGATGAATATATCGAATTAATTAAGCAGGTCAGAAGACGAAACTTCGTACTGTATCGACTTGACCCGGAATACTCCGAATCACCGCAAGCAATTTTGTCTCTCTGTAGACAGTTGGGTCTGATAACGACAATCGGCAATCCGGAGTCTAGGCGAGACCATATTTCTTTCATTACTGACCGAACACAAGACCCTGATAACTCTAGTCGTTATATTCCTTATACATCGCAGCCATTGAATTGGCATACCGATGGATATTACTACCCAGAGAATCGTAAGGTTGGCAGTTTCGTGATGCATTGTGTGAATCAGGCAGAATCGGGAGGTGAAAACAGCTTGATCGATCATGAAATGCTATATATCCAGATGCAGGAAGAAGCACCCGATCTAATTCAATCTCTTAGCCTACGCGATACGCTCACAATCCCGGCAAATATTGAACAAGGCCAAACGCTCCGGTATACGTTCCAAGGACCCGTTTATTCCATGGATGAAAAAGGCTACCTATATATGCGATTCACCCAGCGCAAGCGCCATATTATTTGGAAACAAAATGCAAAAGTCTCTCAGGCTATTTCGACTCTTAACTCGTTACTATCAAATCCCCTTACAGAGAAGGTAAAGGTACGGCTAGCGAAAGGCGAAGGTATATTATGCAATAACATCGTGCATTGCAGACATGCCTATACCGATTCAGATTCAAAATCAAAGAAAAGACTACTGTATCGCATTCGCTTTCTTGAGCGAATAGGTATGCTCTAATCTGCCGAGTAGTTGGAATGGTAATCTCTCCATCCAGGGCAATTTTATGTTTAGCCTCAAATATTCAATTATAAATAAATAACACAAAA
>JAPOUQ010000073.1 GCA_026708585.1 Gammaproteobacteria bacterium | reverse complement strand
TTTATCCCGAATTTTCTTAAGTGAATGCACCTTCGTCCTTAAGTGAATGCCATTGCTTGAGCCGGGGACCCGGTTGGAAAACCTAGCCCACAGACAATCAAGGCTGTGACTAGAACCTGAATCAGCGTAACTTTATACCATATAGGGTGCAAGGTCATTGACTTAAGCATTTGTATATGTCCAAGTTGTTAAAGTTGGCAGAATTATACTTGGTTTTGATCTCTCTTTTGTTCAATTCGCATAAATTTGTAATCCAATGAAAAAATCGATTGGCCCCGTATTCTTATCGCAATCCGAATCATTCAGATAAAATCTTATACTCTTTATTGCTAGTAAGATCGTCAAGGATTGAAATGCAAAATTGACCGAAGTTATCCGCTTTTCAACTTCAGTTCATAGACCATCGATACGCCCGTATATTAGGGTGGGGACGTTGAATATCCGGTACGTTATACATGAGTGATGCAGAGCCGGGTATCGGTAATCCAATTTGCACTCCACAGACTTTTCTATCCACTCCTTGTTGTTTCATCTTTTCAAAAAGGCCACTGACCATTGTACACCAGTGTGTTGAATCTTTATCCCCAATAAGAGTTGTTTGCTTCATGTTATATCGGATGCCGACACCCAGTAACTTTCCATATGCTTCCTTTCTTGTCCAATAATCCAACATCGCTGAATTGTGTCGTGAAGGTTTCAGCTGGTTGAATAGCTCCCTCTCAATAGGAGACAGGATACGTCTTGACAAACCCTTGACATTTACATTTCTGGGATGAATTTCAAGATCTACACCCAATTCTCGGGTTATTGAAAAAGCATACAGCACGTGACCCGATGAAACGGAATAATTGAACTGAAGTTGACCCGATCCTTCAACGAGTTCGGGTTTTCCATTTGTACCGTAGGCAAACTGGATTTCTTGGATCGGACAATCGGTATATGCATGGATTAGCATTCGCAATCCAATCCGACCCGCATTATAAAGAGATCGTCTTTCGGCATTACGTAGCTTGGCGGCTTTTTCTTGCTCTTCAAGACTCAACATCTCTGCAAAATCTATCTTCTTTAGAGAGCTCAGCAAATCATTCGTGCATAACAAACAGAGATGCACTTCGTCTGGTTTGATGTTGGTTGGGTGTGTTGACGATAACCAGGCAATCGATTGACTAGTCAGTCCATTGCTCGTTACTGGATTGTCTGTAGGAATCGGTGTTGTACTCACTAACGATAGAACATGGAAATATAAAAACTACTGCAAGATAGCGATAGCGATTTGGCTAGTAGACCTAGAATCCATCCAGAACCCCAGAGGCAATCATAAGTTTTTTGATTGATTTTGGAACAAGTATATTGGCCTCAAGTCCTCAAGATCAATGGTTTCGTCCCTTGCCCCGTAAAGTTTTTGCTGACAGTACACAAAACATTGCCAAACTTAGGTCTGGCAATGCTAGATGAAGTTATTTCATAATCGTAAACTAGACTCGAAAAACGCCCAATAAGTGGGAGAATCCATAGGAGGATAGATTATCGCAGTATAAATTGACAAAGTTGGATGTTCAGATTCTTGGAGACAAAAATTCGTTATATTGGAATAGCCTTTCGAGGTTTGCCAAAGAGCATTCATTTTGATAGAAATACCTTACAGTTGGTAGTACTTATGAGCAAGAGAAATTGATCATTCAACAGGGAATTAGGAAAACAGGAGTTGCACATAGGGTTGACATAGACCCTATAAAAACAGGGCATATTCGGGTTGACATCCAAGTTTGAGAATACATCATGCTACGATACAGTATATCCACAACCTTGAGCACACGGGCAATTTGCAAAAGATGACATGTGCAATCGATTAGCAATGTGGTATCTGTTCCATCTGATGAAACAATCAAACTCCATAAGGTCGAAGGATCTTGCTATTTCTCGTTGGAAAATTATCTTGAAAACAAACCGGACCGAGTAATATTCTCTGAATTTATATAACCCATAGCGAATATGTTTCATCTGGATATACTTCGGCCCTGTACAAGTTGAAATAGTAGACGATCACTGTCCAGGCGAATATTTGGTTGCTACAGAATCTCCATCATCGCAGTCTGGTGTTTCAGAAACTGTATCAGAGTCGACCCATTTGGTTGAGAGCGATTGAACTAACTCATTGCCGGAACTTTTACCAGACGTGGATTCAGCGACTCCTCAATTTGCTACTATTCGCGTTTACGAACAATGAACAATTCGAACACATTTCTTAGATGCCAAATAAAGCGCACAAAATAATTCAAGACGTCTACAATGCAACGTCAAATGAACAGTCTGCAAATGCATACGATCGATGGGCCCATCAATACGAACAGGATGTACTCTCTTGGGGTGCTCGGTTCCCATTCGTCGCAGCTACTGTTTTCGCACGCTTTGTTGGTCAGGACCAAGGCCGAATTCTGGATGCAGGTTGCGGTACAGGATTACAGGGTGAGTTACTCCATCTAGCTGGATATTCGGATATCGTAGGGATTGACATGTCGAAAGGAATGCTGGATGTAGCAAGGTCAAAAGGCTTTTATTGTGAACTCTACTCAATGATACTCGGTCAGGAACTGGACTTTCCTGACAATTCATTTGCAAATGTCATTACCACTGGAGCGATAACTCCGGGTCATGCACCACCTCATTCATTCTTGGAGATCATCCGAGTAACCCGAACTCAAGGCAAAATCATTGTCAATATTCGGACCGATGAAGAAGTTGATCCTGCTTATCCAGCGGCTTTACGAGAGTATGAAAAGAGTGGAATATGGAAGCAAATTTATCAATCGGAAGAATATCCAGCAATGCCGACAGGAGAGCCCGAGATTCTAACCACGGCCTATGTCTACGAAGTATTGTAAATGCAACAAAATTTCATATTCAATTACATGATGACTTGGTATAACTGTTTGATGGGATCACAAAAATCATCCGTATCACGCTTACTAACTAAGGGATGTAGTCATCTTGGTCTAGATCTGTCGAAATCGCAGTTGCGAGCATTAGAAATGCACATTGAGTACATCGCCAAATGGAATCAGCGAGTGAATTTAACGTCGATACTCGATTTCGAACAAATGGTGGTTCGGCATATACTCGATTCTCTCGCTATTCTCCCGTATGTTCGAGGATCAAGATTACTCGATATCGGTAGCGGCGGAGGATTTCCGGGAGTTCCTATTGCTATTACACATACCGGTATTGAAATTGTCCTCCTCGACAGTAACAAAAAGAAAACCGAGTTTCTTGGTCATGTGAAAACCCAGCTTGAATTGAGTAATGTCAGCGTTATTCATGAGAGAATTGAGAACTACCGCCCAGTCGAGACTGTGCATACCCTGACAGCGCGTGCGGTTGGCTCCATTCAGCGAGTACTAGGGCAAGTTCAATCTCTTGGTCATCCTAGCACACGGCTCTTGGTAATGAAGGGAAAAAACCCTGAATCCGAAATTCAGGATCTGATTCTTGATCGGGATCAGGACATATCCATTGTAGAATTAGACGTGCCATACTTGAATGCAGATCGAAATCTGGTTGTGATAGAGTTCTAATATGTCGCGAATTATTGCTATTACCAATCAGAAAGGCGGCGTGGGAAAAACCACCACGGCAGTCAATCTTGCATCCACACTGAATCATGCAGGTTACAACGTATTGCTCGTTGATATGGATCCCCAGGGCAATGCTTCTGGTGGTAGTGGAATCGGAATCAATCAGCTTGAGATCAGTATCTATCAGGTATTGTTAGGTACAGAGAAAATTAACGATGCTTTATGTCAGACTGACCATGGTTTTGATGTTGTACCATCTCACACAGACTTGGTGGGTGCCCAGGTTGAGTTGGGGACTTTTGCTGATAAGGAGTTTCGATTGAAGTATCCGCTTGGTGAAATTGATAAAGACTATGCATTCATCCTTATTGACTGTGCACCAACACTAAATATACTGACTATCAATGCACTAGCTGCTGCGAATGAAGTTCTAGTGCCGGTGCAGTGCGAGTATTATGCACTGGAAGGTCTTACAAACCTAATCAAGACGATCGAACTGGTTCGCGAAAAATTGAATCCGAATTTACAAATCGCAGGTCTAGTTCGAACCATGTATGATGTCCGTAATCGCCTCTCAATCGAGGTCTCGGAGCAACTCGACGAGCATTTTCCAAACAACCTATATAGAACTGTTATTCCGAGGAATGTTCGCTTGGCTGAAGCTCCAAGTTATGGTCAGCCGATTCTGGACTATGACCGGAAGTGTTCAGGCTCCAAAGCGTATGTGGCATTAGCTAGTGAAGTATTGAGAAAAACTCCCCAAGTGATGGCTCAAATACACGGGGGTTCTGGCTGATGGCTGAGAAAAAGAGTCGCCTCGGACGAGGTCTAGGTGCCCTGCTTGATGATATAAAAACCACCACTCAGACGGGTCAAGATCAGGAGCGAATGGCGGGTAGTTCGGTAGTACGGTCAGATCGTCTCAGAGAATTATCGATCTCACAAGTTGCCCCGGGAAAATATCAGCCACGAAAGAATTTTGACACTCAGGAGCTTGAAGAATTAGCGGAATCGATTCGTGCACAGGGAATTTTGCAGCCATTGCTGGTTCGGCAAATCTCGGATCATGAATACGAGATCGTTGCCGGAGAACGGCGCTGGAGAGGGGCGCAGCTTGCTGGTCTTGATAGAGTTCCGGTTGTTATACGCGAGATTGATGATCAGGCTGCGATGGCGGCAGCACTGGTTGAAAATATCCAGCGTCAGGATCTCAATGTACTGGAAATGGCAAAAGGCTTTAAACTCTTGCTTGATGAGTTTAAACTGACACACGATGAGGTAGCTGGTGTGGTTGGATGTTCAAGATCTCATGTCACTAATTTGATCAGACTACTTAGTCTTGAGGATAAATCTCTAGAGCTTCTTCGGGATGGTAAGTTGGAGATGGGTCATGCTCGATCCCTTTTGGTATTACCAAAACCTCAGCAAAAACAAGCGGCCATAATGATTGTTGAGAACAGACTGTCGGTCCGGCAGACGGAAGCCTTAGTCAAGCGTTTGTTGGCTGGAGAAACTGATTCGGGCAAGTCAGAAAAGACACAGAAACTAAGTCGGGATGTAATGAATACAGTAGAAAGTCTGTCCACAAAAATTGGTGCAAAAGTCGATATTAAGCATGGCAAAAATAAGGGAAGACTCATTATTCACTATCATTCCCTTGATGAGCTCGATGGCATCATTGAACGCATAAAATAATGTAGCGAGATGGAGGTTCTGGCCAAATGGAACACCCAATTTCAACACATCGATTCTAGGCCCAGCCTAGTGACCCTGAGCCTATCATTTCAGACTAGACCTCGTAGACTAGGGTATGATT
>JAPOUQ010000025.1 GCA_026708585.1 Gammaproteobacteria bacterium | reverse complement strand
ACCTTGATCAACCCATCCACCTGATCGGAATGGTGTTTGGAGAGGAAGATCGAAACCTACTAGATATTCGGGTTGAACTGCTTTAATGTTTTAACTGATCTGAATTGCACACTGTACGGAATTGAGTGAACGTTATAATTACAAATGAATGCATAGAACAAAAAGCATCCTTTAATATCAGCAGTACAGAAATTTTTGCTACTACTAGACCCATTAAGATGTGAATAGTTACACTGAAGATAAAAAACTACATCGATGAGTTACTACAAAACCCCCACCCGAGATCTTATGTTCGCTATCCAGCATTTGTCTGACCTAGAGGATGTTATGGCTCTCCCAGGCAACGAGGAAATTAATTCTGAACTGATTCAGTCGGTTATTGAGGAGGCTGGAAAAGTGGCTGAAGAAGTATTGGATCCTCTCAATAAAATTGGTGATCGACAAGGGGTACGACTGGAAAATGATCGTGTATTGACCGCAGAGGGATGGAAAGAGGCTTATCAAACCTTTGTTGACGGGGGCTGGAATGGGTTACCCTTTAGGCCTGAACGTGGTGGTCAAGGCTTACCATGGTTAATTGCTACTGCGATTCTCGAAATATGGCATTCGGCGAATATGTCATTTGCACTCTGCCCTCTCCTAACCCAAGCTGCGGTTGAGGCGATCGAATTGCATGGCTCTGATGAGCAGAAAAAAACTTACCTGCCCAATCTCGTGCAAGGGACCTGGACTGGCACTATGAATTTGACTGAATCACATGCAGGGTCCGATTTGGCCATGATCAAGACCACGGCAATACCAAATGATGATCACTATCGAATTCAAGGACAAAAGATTTTTATTACCTATGGTGATCATGATCTCACCGAAAATATCATTCATCTTGTGCTAGCACGTATGCCTGATGCACCTGAAGGAATCAAAGGGATCTCACTGTTTATTGTCCCTAAGTATTTGCCAGATGAGAATGGAAATTGGAAAGCTCGCAATGATGTTGAAACAATTTCTCTGGAACATAAGCTTGGAATTCATGCAAGTCCTACTGCTGTGATTGGTTATGGAACCGGGAAATACCGAGATCCGAAAGGAGCGATTGGGTATTTGGTTGGTGAAGCCAACAAGGGAATGCAATACATGTTCACAATGATGAATCTTGCAAGGCTCGCAGTGGGGGTTGAGGCAAATGGCGTCTCCGAGCGCGCCTACCAACACTCTGTCGCTTATGCAAAAGAACGTTTGCAAGGTACAAATCCAGAGAAGGGTAATGGCCCTGTTTCAATCATTAACCATCCGGATGTAAAACGTATGCTGATGGTGCAAAAGAGTCGTATTGAAGGACTCCGCTCAGTTGGTTTACTACTCGGAGCTTCAATTGATAAAAGCGTCAAACATCCAGATCCAGAAATCCGTGAATTTAATCAGTTGATGACTGAAATTCTGACACCGATCGTCAAAGCGAATATGACCGATTTTGGGCTAGAAAATGTTTCGCTAGCTCTTCAGGTTCATGGCGGTATGGGGTTCATTGAAGAGACTGGCGCCGCTCAATTTTATCGAGATCAACGCATCACGCCGATATACGAGGGAACCAGTGGTATTCAGGCGCTAGATTTAGTTTCTCGCAAAACCATTCGTGACCAAGGTAAGGGAGTAAACAAAATTATCCAACATATTCGGAATGATATCAATCGTATTAATGATCCAAAATTACAGGGATTAACGGATGTCATGAACGATGCTACTCGCGTTGTGGAATCTTCCGTTGAACATATTCTAAAACTCAACCTAAACAGCCCAAATAAACCCGCTGCTGTCTGTGATGCTTATCTCAAACTTTGGGGATTAATATTTTGTGGATGGCATATGCTCAAAGCTGCAAACATTTCACTTTCCAAAATTCATACCGGCGATCGTTTTTATACAAACAAGATTACAACTGCACAATTCTTCTTTGATCATGACATGCCCAAGGTTCAGCTCTACCAGAACATCATCCAAAATGGCGCTGATACCCTTGTGAACATGGATCCAGAAATGTTTGAAATAGCTTCGTAGCACATTGAGTATATGTGTGACCTGCCATTATTTCAGAGGCTAGGTTAGACGTGTACTTCTCCATGATGCTGTTGGCTCTCGTTATTGATACTATTTTCGGATGGCCACAAAGACTCTATGCTAGGATCGGCCATCCAGTTTCATGGATTGGCCACCTAATTTCCTACCTTGATCGCATATTGAACCGCAGTTCATACTCAGAGAAGTTTCGTCGCCTAACAGGATGCCTATGCTTGCTCATCATTCTTGCTATTGTTCTGATTCCTGCGATATTAATCCAAGACAATCTGCCCCAAACTCTAACGGGTTTCATACTCGGTGCCGTACTCTGTTGGCCCATGATGGCGGCACGTTCGTTATATCATCATGTCGATGCAGTGGTTAACACTCTGTCTTTGGATAGCCTTGAACTTGCAAGAGAGTCAGTAGCGAAAATAGTCGGACGCGACACATCTGTTCTCGATCAATCGGGAATTTCCCGAGCAGCACTGGAAAGTTTGGCTGAAAATACCTCTGATGGGATTGTCGCACCGATATTTTGGGGGGCGATATTTGGACTTCCTGGCCTACTTATGTATAAAACAGTCAATACACTCGATTCAATGATTGGACATCAAAACCAGAAATATCAATCATTTGGTTGGGCATCTGCTAAGTTAGATGATCTTATGAATTATTTTCCCGCTAGGTTGACCGGAATGCTTATCGCAGTTGTTTCTACAAAACCCAAAGAAGCCTTTCTTTGTATGATCAATGATGCTCGCGCTCATTGCTCTCCGAATGCCGGCTGGCCTGAATCAGCGATGGCTGGAGCACTTGGAATTCGGCTGTCTGGACCACGAATTTATGACCAAGGTACTGAAGATCATCCATACCTCAATGAGATGGCGCCAGATCCTGATTTGAATTCGATTCTAGTTGCTTTAAGTCTTTACAAAAAAGTATTGGTTGGAATCGCTATAATTCTGATTATATTAAGTATAATGGTTTAGAATTCGACTTCAATGATCTTTTCTTGTCCCTTTATATTGCGATCATCTTATTATAACTGCCATGTTTTGAAGGCTGTTGCTTCCCCAGGGAATAGAGAGTGAAACATTGCTATCTCACCATGAAGTTTGTTGTTGCTAGGCGAGAATACTCTAATGATTCGAGTTGATGAACTTTAACGTTTTAAGATAATTCTCATTGGGTCCTTTTGATATGGTGAGAGAATCATTATCTGTAATGAATTTTTCAGCCAGAATATCTACTGTTGTCTGATCGTATTTAGGGTTCAATTTTCCCAAAGGACACTTTATTACTATAACTACTCGGAATCGTTGAAGTGAGAAGGATATTTCCAACAATTTAATCATGGATGAACACGGTGGAAATCTTGATCTAGCCGTGCGCCTTTACGGAGGCACATATGAGGACTGGATTGATCTTTCGACGGGAATAAATCCATATCCTTATTCCTTCGGCAATATCCCTGAACGAGCTTGGTCGTGTTTGCCTACTGCTCATGAGATCGGAAATTTAGAAAGAATAGCGGGCATCGCTTATGGCGTATCTGACTTGCTGACGGTCGCGATATCCGGAGCACAAACTGCCATTCAGATGATTCCCCTCCTGCGCTCACAAGGACTCGTTCGAGTTCTCAGTCCCACTTATTCTGAACATGCCACCGCCTTTAAAAATTCAGGCTGGAAGGTAGAAAATGTATCGACCCTTGAAGAGCTTAACGGTGCAGATGTCGGTGTCGTTGTCAATCCGAACAATCCTGATGGGAGACATCATCAACCTCTTGAACTTCTCAATATCTCATCATCGATTGGGATACTTCTCGTGGATGAAAGTTTCTGTGATCTATATCCCGAACTTTCCGTTGCTCCACTTATCACTGATCAATCCGAATCAATAATAGTCCTTCGCTCCTTCGGAAAATTCTATGGTCTAGCAGGGCTCCGTCTAGGGTTTGCTCTATCAGGCAAGAACAACATTGATAATCTTAGACAACTTGCAGGACCTTGGCCAGTCTCTGGGCCAGCTATTTCGGTTGCGTCAATTGCTCTTGCTGATCGTGAGTGGAGAACAAAAACACTTAAACGAATCAATTATGAATCAGCTAAGCTCGATCAATTAGCGAATCAAAGTGGATTGAAACTTGTGGGCGGCACCCTTTTGTTTCGCACTTATAAGACAGATAGAATGAACGAGATAAAAAAGCAATTGATTCAACAGCGAATATGGGCTCGTTTCTTTCAAGATTATCCCGATTGGATAAGATTGGGTCTGCCGGCTAAACCAGAGCATTGGCATCGTGTCCGCAGAGCCTTGGTGGAGAAATAGGCATCAAGCACTGGTAATGAGATATAAAATTAAATATAAGAAATATTCGCTTGATAAATTACCCTCCTTTGCATTTTATAATACTTCAAACCTATCTCGATAAAGGCTGGTAGTTTGACTAACTGCTAAGAAGATAATCATGAATGATTATGGCAAAAATACAAACGAACCACTCAATCAATTGGACTTCTTGCCATGAGATCATTCACTACGAAGACCATTATGCAGGCGATTATGTGTCTTTATCCCCCAAGTTAACCCTAAATCATGCAAAGTTAGCTGGAAAATACTAGTCGCTCCCTCATTTGCTGGGTCTGCATCGGCAATGCATGCGTTGCAAAACTATGAATTCATGTGGCTTCACGGAGAAGTTTTGCTAAGTCGACTAAACCGATGACTTCGATATCATTGGTTTTTAAGTAGCGGTCAGTATTGGAACCTACTATGAATGCACGGGTCGGACTCAAATCCTGAAGAGCATGATGAAATCCCTTCTCTACCTTCGGTGCGGATGAGCGCTTTATTTCAATGGCCCACAGATCACCGCCAGGCAGTTCCATCACCAGATCGACCTCAGCACCGGCAGCAGTTCTGTAGAACCAGGCGCTTGCCCTCTCTGGAGCAGCAGACACCAGCGTTTCAATGACAAACCCTTCCCAGCTGCCGCCGACAACGGGATGTCCCAAAACAACGTCTAGGCAATCCAAGCCGAGCAGCGAATGAAGAACTCCGCTATCGCGTATATAGACTTTTGGAGACTTAACTAGACGCTTGCCGACATTTGTGTAATAGGGCGGCAGAAGCCTGACCAAAAGCAGATCAATCAGAAAATCAAGGTACTGATTCACTGTACGCACGTCAAGCCCGAGACTACGAGCAATCCGGACAGAATTTAGCGTTTCACCTTGAAGATGTGACAACATCGTCCACAAGCGACGCAAGCCGAAGTTTAACATGTAGTGTTCCAACCTATTGATAATTTGTAATTAAAAAAATCGAGTGGCACTACAAGTGCATTCATCCACCGATTTTCGGTGGA
>JAPOUQ010000102.1 GCA_026708585.1 Gammaproteobacteria bacterium | reverse complement strand
CCCCATTTTCAAGTCAAAAGTCGGCAACACAACCGGTTTTCAGGCCCCCAAGAACAAAAAATCAATGACTTATAGACAGATTTGCGCCAAAATTAGTCGAAATTTATCAGGTTTTCAGACGAGTTGCGAAGGTCGGGCTAGATCAGTCATCACAGCAATAGTGATATTCTTGGCATCTCGCATTTTGTCCGAATACTGATCCATATAGTAACCATCTCTTCGGTATTCAGCTTCTGTATGTATGTTGTCCCACTCCACTCTACTCAGATTTCCATCGACACGTAGAGCCTCAACACCCAATGCTTGCAAGGAGTGATGTAGATGTCTCGGCCAACCATCGCAATTTTGTACTAACCTGTCCATTTCCAGATTATCAGCATCTGAAAAATTGATTCCAAAACAGGCGCAGGACTTGGGCATCAATTTTGCAGTCTCCTCATTCGTAAAACACTTTATACTGTGCTGTTGATTTGGAGAGATACGCATAAGGCCCATGTCTGCGATTCAGGACTTGGTGTTGCCAAGTCCTGCTAGCACTAGAGTGATCGGCAACCCGGCTTCGCCATCATGCAATGATCGAAGGAAAATCCAATGCGGAGAATTTCTATCAGCAGGTAAATTCTGTGCTTCGTCAATCGCTAGTAAGATCGGTCGTTCCCATTTGTTACTTGGCATCTTGCGGATGAGGGCACCGATTCCTTCGATTTTTTTGTGTCCAATATCCAAGCTTGTACCTGCAACACTGACCGACTGGATATCTTGCTTGCTTTTTGTCCAAACATTTCTAGTAGCTTCGATCCACTCGTTCTGCTTTGCCCTTCCGGCATGAAATAGTCAGTCGAGGACGATGGATATATCCTCCTCCAACAAACTACTGTTCACCAACACCATGCGGGCAGCAAAGTTAGTATGAGTTTGTGCAAGAGACCTATTCAGAAGTTTTAACAAAATTGAACTCTTTCCAGGGCCTGGTGCGCCATGGATGATCCGAGTAGATTTGGCTATACCGTTTTCACTTATTCCGGTACCTTGCCAAACCTGATCCGTTGCATGGACAAGATCATCTAGTAGTTCTTTCCTTCCAACAAACACTGGTGGTGGAGCTCCTTCTGTTTGTCTTATGAAAGATTCTAGACGTGTTTTCTGTTCAATGTTCATCACCTGTCTCTGGCTCTGATCATATCTAGCGAAAAGATAGAATGATCAAATTGAGCAAGATGTCCAAATTCAAAATTCTGAATTCGGCATCCCTAAGGGTATTCTGAATTCGTATGCGATCTACCAAGCAATGTTTTTTATATAAGTCCAATTTTCGAAATTATACAAGAGAATTTGAGAAGGCGATTCCGGAGGGGCTTGCCCACCAGATTCTATTTTTGCTGCTATGGTCTATGTTTCTACCATAGCAAGAGCGGCGAAATTGTTTTTTGATTTTTAACTCTAGGAAAAAATCAGGAAAATAGTTTCTTCCGTGAAGAGATGATTCATGGTGTGTAAATAGGTTAATGCGAATAAAACAGTTTTCTGGCCCAAAAAAAGATGTCGTAGAGTCAACGCACTGGCGAGTTGCTGAAAGATTGGTCAGGCGGGATCTGCTTCTATAAACCGGTCTAAAGCAGAATTTTTGTTTTGGTAGGATTGAGCAAATTGCAAATTACCACAAACTGTTTTCTCAAAAACTAGGAATGCACTAAGAAATCATTAGTCATTGTGAGCGAGCTAGAGTCATGGCGGGCCCGGAGGGATTCGAACCCCCGACCACCTGGTTCGAAGCCAGATACTCTATCCAACTGAGCTACGGGCCCGCAACCAGATTATAAACCAGCTGAAGTTGGTTCACTCAAGTAGATTGCGTAATATTTGGTTAACCTGTTTTGGGTCAGCTTTACCGTCTGCGGCTTTCATCACCTGACCCATGAGAAATCCAAACACTTTTTGATTCCCCTCTCGATATTGCTGGACTTGAGAGGAATTTGCGTCAAGTACTCCTCCAACCAATCGTTCGATTTCACTGCCATCTGTGATTTGCTTGAACCCCTTTTTCTCAATAATGGCATCAACATCGGATTTGTCATTGGCCAGATGCACCAGCACTTCCTTCGCCATTTTTCCAGATAGAGTCTTATCGGCTATACGATCCAATAGAGTAGCAAATCGATCACTGTCAACTGGGGAGTCGGCAATTGCAGTATTTCGCTCATTCAGCAGAGCCGCCAATTCTCCATTGATCCAGTTCGCTATGGTCTTCGGGTCACTTTTCGAATGTTCATTTACCCGTTCAAAAAAATCTGCAGTATCCCGATCCCGAAGAAGCTTCTCGGAATCGAATGAGGATAGAGAGAATTCCTGTTCATATCTTGATTTTCGGTGATCCGGAAACTCAGGTAATGAAGCTCGAATCTCTTCAATGAATTCATCATCCAGAATCATCTCAGGTAAGTCTGGATCCGGGAAATATCGATAGTCTTGAGCATCTTCCTTGCTCCGCATTGCGCGTGTCTCATTGTGCTCAGAGTCATATAAGCGGGTCTCCTGAACGACTACTCCACCATCTTCTAGAATATCAATTTGCCGTTCAATCTCCAATTGTATGGCCTTTTCTACAAATCGAAACGAATTGATATTTTTCAACTCAGTGCGTGTTCCATATTCTTGAGAGCCTTTGGGTCGCACAGATACATTCGCATCACATCGGAATGAACCCTCCTGCATATTTCCATCCGAAACATCAAAATATCGGACCAATGCATGTAGTTTTTTCAAATATATGACGGCTTCT
Source organism: Gammaproteobacteria bacterium (assembly GCA_026708585.1). Classification (GTDB taxonomy): domain Bacteria; phylum Pseudomonadota; class Gammaproteobacteria; order Arenicellales; family Poriferihabitantaceae; genus Poriferihabitans. Next base: position 2,702 of record JAPOUQ010000102.1, on the reverse strand, counting down.
TCGGCTGAGCGCATATCTGGCTCGGAAACGATTTCAAGGAGTGGTGTACCGGCACGATTTAAATCAATTCCAGTCATCCCTTGAAAATTTTCATGTACTGATTTTCCTGCATCCTCTTCTAGGTGCGCCCGAGTAATTCCGATTACTTTCTCACCCGTCTCAGTTTCGATTTTTAGGTTTCCGCCACTCACAATCGGATGCTTGTATTGGCTGATCTGATAGCCCTTCGGTAAATCTGGATAAAAGTAATTCTTTCTCTCAAAAACAGAGCGCTTCTCGACCTTGGCTCCGATGGCTAGTCCAAAACGTACTGCTAGTTTGGCGGCTTCAAGATTCATAACTGGAAGAACGCCAGGTAAGGCGATACTCACCGCACAAGCCTGACGATTTGCTTCGGCACCATAAGTGATCGACGCTCCGCTGAACAACTTACTGTTGGTCATCAGCTGGACATGAACTTCAAGCCCGATTACTGGTTCCCACTGTGTCATGTGTATCCTGTAGGAATACGTTGATGCCAATCCGTATTTAATTGATACTGATGAGCAACATTGAGAATGGTAGCTTCATCCAGGTATCTTCCGATCAAATGCAAGCCAATCGGCAGACCCTGCGCGTCAAAACCGGAGGGAATAGACATTGCCGGAAGTCCGGCCAGATTGGCCGAGTTGGTGAAGATATCATTCAAATACATTTGTACTGGGTCATTGGTTTTCAGGCCGATTGGAAAAGCAGTTGTTGGAGTAGTGGGGCCGACGATGAGATCACATTTTTTGAAAGCTCTGGAGAAATCATCAGCAATCAAACGGCGAAGTTTTTGTGCTTTGATATAGTAGGCCTCAAAATATCCGACAGACAAAACATAAGCACCTATCAATAATCGACGTTTCACTTCGGGGCCGAATCCTTCGGTTCGGGTTGCTTCATACATTTCATTGATATCGGTGTATTCGGATGCCCGATGTCCATAACGAACGCCATCAAAGCGAGAGAGGTTGGAAGACGCTTCGGCAGGCGCTAGCACATAGTAACAGGGAATACCTGCAGCACTGTTGGGGAGATCAATATCAATCGTTTTCGCACCCAATTTTTCAAGTAGAGTGATCGAATCAAGGGTGGCTTGAATGACTTCTTTATCTACCCCATCAGAAAAAAACTCTTTCGGTAAACCGATTACCTTTCCAGATATAGACTCCGAAAGCCCGTCGATGTAATCAGGCACTGGTTGATTGATAGAGGTGGAGTCCTTCTCGTCGAAACCACTCATTGCTTGAAGTATGTATGAACAGTCTTCCGCTGTCAGAGCCATAACACCACCTTGATCCAGTGAAGAAGCAAAGGCAACCATTCCATATCGGGATACCCTGCCATAGCTAGGTTTGATCCCGCTTAATCCGCATAATGCTGCCGGCTGCCGGATTGACCCACCAGTATCTGTACCTGTTGCAACTGGTGTAATCCTGGCAGCAACGACTGCGGCAGACCCCCCTGAACTACCTCCTGGTACCCTCTCATGATTCCATGGATTAAGGGTGGGACCATAGTAGCTGTTCTCGGTTGACGATCCCATAGCAAATTCATCCATGTTTACCTTTCCTAGCATAACCATTCCAGACTGTTGCAGCTTTCCAACCAAAGTCGCATCATACGGTGAGATGAAATTATCCAAAATGCGGGACCCACATGTTGTACGAACTCCCTTGGTGCAGAACAGATCTTTATGCACTAGGGGGATGCCAGTAAGGGGGCCTCCCTCGCCTTTACCAATCAATTTGTCCGCTTGTCTCGCTTGTTTCAGTGCTTGTTCAGAAGTTAGAGTGATGAATGCATTTAGGTTCGCACAGGATTGCGATTTCTCAAGTAGCGCATGAGTCAGTTCAACGCTTGAGTAGTCTTTCTCCTTTAGAGCTTGCGCATGCTCTAAAACAGTTCGGCATTCCATCCTTTTATTCGACTACTCGTGGGACGAGATAAAGTCCTGAATTGGTGACAGGTGCTTCAGATTGGAACTCCTCATGACGATCTTGTTCGGTAACGGTATCTGTTCGCAACCGAAGCCTCATGTCCTGAGGATGGGACATGGGTTCAATATAATCTGTATCAACCTGATTCATCTGTTCAACCAAACAGATGATGTCGTTAAGTTGTTCTGAAAAATCATCTGCTTCGCTTTCCGTGAACTGAAGGCGAACTAGTCTAGCAAGTTGCTGGATTTGATCGGGGTTTAGTGACATTGTTTTGTTATAAGGAGGCTACTCGCTCTCTATTGACTTGTTGATCATTCGTGTCAAACCACACTTTGATTTTCTGCGAAAAGAAAAATGGGTGCTTCTCACTTTTCGCTAGTTGCAGTATACACTTTCCAAAATTTCTTTCGGTAAACTTCGATAACTCCTTTTTGTTTCTACTCAATCCTATTTTACAGAATTGCACAATTAATGAGTTTTTTCTTTACATAGCACAAAAATCAAAGTTCAAAAAAGTTCACCCCATCTCTAAAATGGGGAGATGTCCAAATCTCACTCTGAGGTTACTACAATCGCAAACGACTCTGTACCAAGCGATTTGATTACCAAGAATGGGCGATATCATTACCCTATCAGGTTTTATTTAAGCATAGATACGAAAACGAATAATATAACTCAACTTTCGGACTTCATTTTTGCCGAAATAATCAAATAAACTATTGAAATAAGTATAAA
>JAPOUQ010000062.1 GCA_026708585.1 Gammaproteobacteria bacterium | reverse complement strand
TTTATACTTATTTCAATAGTTTATTTGATTATTTCGGCAAAAATGAAGTCCGAAACATGAGATAGTAAGCATCGCATTTGCCTTTAGAAGATAATAGACTCTCTTATTTGGCTCGAAGGCATGAACTTTTGAAAAGTAATTTGCGAAGCGATTGCTGTGATTACCAATATTAGCTCCGATATCTAGTGCGATCAAACTTGGATTAATTTTGGGAAAGACATAATGCTCTAAAAAACTAATGTATTTGTCTTCAAACCATCCCTGATAACTTATTTGATTGCCAATAAAATCTCCAACAAAGACAGCAAATGGAGGCCAGCCCAGCATTTCTCTCCGGCCGCCCTTTGATAAGCCTCGCAAAGATTTCTTTACCAAAAAACGATAAAATCTTAATTTGGAGGATTGGAGAGGTTCAATATTTCTTTCCATAACACGTTGATTCGACTGCGTCAACTAAGTTTTACACTCTGCGAAAGATATTGAATGTACATATATTTATTTATCTCAGAAATCCTGTTAACAGGAACTTACTTGGTATGTTATGGTTATCTGATTGTAAAAAATAATTATCATTGTGAACTGGAGAATTAGTCTCCGGAGCAAGAGGTGCGTTAAGAGGTTGATTCGTTTATAACAACTCTGAAAATATGCTGTGCCTTGTTGCGTGAAATTTGGTCAAATATATTCCGGATATATCGCTCCTGTAATCAGTAATAATGGGACACACTTTTGCTCCGTAATCGAACTTTCCTCGTCATTTGAGTTTATCTCCGCCGTCTTTTATTCGTTTTGTCAGATCGTTCCCGTTCGATTTCTTGAGCCCGCTGGCGTAACTCATCTGCCGACCGGTATTCATTTGGGTCGTCAGGAAATTGTGTAGAAGTAGCATTTCGTACCCGTTGACGCAGTATTGCTGACGCTTGCAGATCGCCTTCATACAATCGAAGAAGCAAGGATGACTTTTCATCGTCAGTCATGTTGTCAATGACATCTTTTGCAAAATCATCTTGATTACTTTCCGGATATGGCTCTCGTTCAGCGGCTGCCTGAACCAAGTCTTGGTTAATTTCAAAGAATTCTACCAATGTCTCAAGGGCAGGGCTAAGAGAACCAATACCAGCAATTGGTTCTGTTGCATCATCTGAAACCAACTCGTATTCAACGCACAACAACCAAACGAGATACAAAAGACGTAGATCACCGGAAATCAAATCCGATCTCAAAGGCATTAGTGCAGGTAGCCATCCTTCACCATCTTCAATCCAGCTCTCCTCTATCCATAAGTAAATATCAATGATGATGTTTTTGTCGTCATCGATAATCTCGAAACTCAGTGTTTCATCTTCTAGAATTTCCATATTAAGCCCACATCGCTCCAAGCAAGGGATTAACTTCGAATTTTCAACAGCATGTTTGGGCAATTTAATCATTAATTGCCTTCCCCAATTGGAAAGATACAAATGAATATCAAACCACTTTTTCATAAAGGTAGTTTCATTACCTTGGAAATCACCATAATGGTAGACATTCATAAAACGATTTCTGGAGATTTCAGCCCGACTTGATACCTTACGTAACTCTCTAAGATCGCTGTCTTCGAGCAGGTGATCAATGGCTACAAATTCATAATGTTGGTACGAGCCCATAATTTAAATCTCCATAACGATTAGTGTTTACTTTTTGAGATAGTGAATTATTTTAAAGTCAGTTATTTTAATGACAGCAGTTACAAACGTAAATGTGAATTCTATATGGAAGATCGAATATTTGCTGATAGACAACCACATAAAAATCATCAGTTCAATTCATAGGTACAACACTTTGTACTTGCTCACCAATTTATTGACTATGACTGTATCAGAGTGTGGTGGGAATGTAGAAGAGAATATGGATTCTCCTTATTTTGTATACGAATTTTATGAGTGATGGTGCAAAGTAAAAACCAAATTTACTTTACAAATAAATGTGTCTTTCCAAGGTAAAATAACAATAACCGAATCGCAAAATGATCTATAGTTTTCTACCAACTAGGCGTTGGCTTGTTTGCTTTAATCCACTTGCTCTGCCAGCTGAACTCTGGAATTGCTTCCAAGTTCAAAGTAAAATCCAATACCACAAACAGTAAACTACTCGAAACCGATTATGGGCGAGTCATTCGATTATTTATATAGACAAATCATTCGAAACGAATAAAACATATACAGAGGCTATCCGATGAATGAAATGAGCAAATGTCCCATGAAGGACGGAAAAATTGATACCAATACAGCCGCTAGTTCAAGCAGTGGCACAACCAACAGGGAATGGTGGCCGAATCAATTGAACATTGATATCCTTCACCAACATTCGCCAGAGTCGAATCCTGTTATCAACGGATTTAATTATGCACAAGAGTTTGCTAGTCTTAAATATCAGGAACTGAAAAATGATCTCTATGAACTGATGACCGCATCTCAAGACTGGTGGCCAGCTGATTACGGCCACTACGGACCACTGTTCATTCGAATGGCTTGGCATGCTGCAGGGACCTATCGCATCGGCGACGGACGCGGAGGAGCCGGTACAGGAAACCAGCGCTTTGCTCCTCTAAACAGTTGGCCAGATAATGGCAACCTCGATAAAGCACGCCGCTTGCTATGGCCAGTCAAACAAAAATATGGTCGAAAAATTTCCTGGGCGGATTTGTTAATCCTCGCTGGAAACTGCGCTCTTGAATCCATGGGATTCAAAACCTTTGGATTCGGAGGTGGTCGCGAAGATGTCTGGAAATCAGAGGACGATATTTTCTGGGGTACTGAAACTGAATGGCTTGGCGATAATCGCTATACCGGTGAGAGAGATTTGGATAACCCGCTAGGTGCTGTTCAGATGGGATTGATCTATGTAAATCCTGAAGGACCAAACGGCAACCCCGACCCCGTTGCCTCCGGAGTAGACGTCCGCGAAACTTTCGGACGAATGGCTATGAATGACGAGGAAACTGTAGCCTTGACTGCTGGCGGACATACGTTCGGTAAATGTCATGGCGCAGGGGATGCGGCTCTCGTTGGAGCCGAACCTGAAGGAGCAAATATTGAACAACAAGGACTAGGTTGGTCTAATACTCACGGTTCTGGCATTGGTGGCGATGCTATAACAAGTGGTATTGAGGGGGCTTGGACTGCGAACCCAATCCAATGGGATATGGGTTATTTTGATAATTTGTTCGGCTACGATTGGGAATTGACCAAGAGCCCAGCAGGTGCAAATCAGTGGGTACCAGCTAATGGTAATGCATCTGATCTGGTTCCAGATGCACACGATTCGGCCAAACGCCATGCACCAATAATGACTACCGCAGATATGGCCATGCGAATGGATCCAGCGTATGAACCCATTTCAAGACGTTTCCACGATAATCCAGATGAATTTGCCGATGCTTTTGCTCGCGCTTGGTTCAAGCTAACCCATCGTGATATGGGTCCAAAGTCTCGATATCTAGGCCCTGAAGTACCGGAAGAGGACTTGATTTGGCAAGATCCGATTCCTTCCGTTGACCACGAATTAGTCAACGATCAGGATGTGGAGGTAATCAAGCAAAGTATTCGTGATTCAGGAATTTCCATGTCACAATTAATTTCGACGGCTTGGGCATCTGCTGCTACCTATCGCAATTCTGATATGCGCGGCGGTACTAATGGCGCGCGTATTAGACTTGCACCTCAAAATCAATGGGAAGCGAATCAACCAAATGAACTGAATAAGACACTAGAGTCTCTTGAGGCCATCCAACAGGAATTTAATAATGGTGCCACATCCGGAAAACGAATTTCCTTGGCGGATCTAATTGTTCTTGGAGGTTGCGTAGCAATCGAAGATGCCGCAAAAAAAGCCGGACATTCAATCTCTGTGCCGTTCAAGCCCGGACGTATGGATGCATCAGCAGAGCAAACTGATGTTGAGTCATTCGCGGTGCTTGAGCCGACTGCAGATGGATTTCGGAACTATCTAAAAGGGCCTCATACCGTTTCTGCCGAAGAGTTACTCATTGATAAGGCACAGTTGATGAACCTATCCGCTCCAGAAATGACTGTACTCGTTGGTGGCATGCGTACACTTAATGCGAATTCAGGTCTTTCTCAAGAAGGTATACTGACAGACCGTGCTGGAGTATTGAGCAATGACTTTTTTGTTAACCTGCTTGATATGAACACCAAGTGGACACCCACTTCTGAAGAATGTGATTCTTTTGAAGGACGCGACCGAAGCAATAATGAGCTAAAGTGGACAGCATCTCGCGTTGATCTGATCTTTGGCTCAAACTCCCAGCTCCGAGCAATCGCGGAACATTATGCTTGTTCAGATGCACAAGAGCAATTTGTCCAAGATTTCGTCAAGGCTTGGGATAAGGTCATGAACCTCGGAAGGTTTTAGGCTCTCGTGATTGACCTCCGCGCGAATTTTTGCGACTACTATCCAGGTTTCCCGGTTTCGATATTTATTTCTTCTTCCGGGAAGCCTGCAGTATCAAACGATTACTCCGCTGTGTGCTAGTCGATGTAATTCCGCCGTAGTAGTTTGAATACAAAACTTCGCTGTCAAAGATAAAAGATAAGCACTGAATTATGCGTAATTTACGATAGGAGTAACTCCCTCAATAGTGAATGCATGTGGGATTTAGGTTTTCCGGGATAAGATAGTGCAAGCGATCACATTCCCCTTTCAATGTTAATAGTCGAATTATGAGAGCATCAGTTCAGCCAAAAACCAATCGACTTCGGATTGGTATTGAAATATTTAGTCGACTTCGGGAGAATGGTTGTTATTTAGTCGATAAGACGCCTCTGATTCGGCAAATGATTGAAGAGGGTGATTTTTACTTTCTTTCTTGTCCTCGTCGCTTCGGAAAGAGCCTGCTTGTTGATACTTTACAGGAGCTGTTTGAAGGGAATGAAACACTTTTCCAAGGTTTAGATATCCACCCGCACTGGGATTGGTGATCAAGTATCCCGTTGTTCGTGTGCCTTGGATGAGAAAGTCAGTACAACGGAGCATCTAGAGAATCATGTACTCAACCAGTTATACAAAGTTAAGTAGGAATTCGATTTAAAATCTTTTCCCTTGGTGCGAACTGCCCCCGAGCGACTGGAGAATGTCTTGTATATTTTGCATCAAGCAACCGGCCAACAGGTAGTGGTATTGGTTGACGAATATGACAAGCCGGTTCTGGATGTACTGGAAGATGATGAGAAGGCCCGAGCGAATCGGGATTGTCTGAGAGAAATCTATAGCATCATCAAGAGTTCGGAAGATCATATTCGCTTTGTGTTTGTGATCGGCATCACGATGTTTTCCAAGACCAGTTTTTCTTCGGGCCTCAATAATCTTACCAATATCAGTTTATCTCCAAGGTATGCAACCATTTGCGGATATACCGATCATGATCTCGATACGGTATTTGCTCCGGAGCTGGAGGGACTGGACCGGGACAAGATTCGTATCTGGTATAACGGCTACCACTGGCTCGGTACCGAGAAAC
>JAPOUQ010000087.1 GCA_026708585.1 Gammaproteobacteria bacterium | reverse complement strand
CTATACAGGAACCGCCTGATTGAAATCATGCAATTTGAACTCCGAAACTTGAGTTCTTTATTATGGGGCCAAAAATTTCATCGATATCTCGACAAACAAGTCAAAAGGGCAAACTTTCAAAAGTCTTGCAGATCTGGTTTACAAATCGAGGGTTGATGTTGATTGGCATGATGGTGCTCTACAACATGTCTCTATTCGCGATGTTGTCGATGACTCCATTGACACTCCAACAACGGTACGAGATGAGTGTCTTCAACTCATCTGTATTATTCGCCTCAATGCTGGTTATCGGAACCTTGATTCAACCAGTTATGGGCAAATTGTCGGATCGAATTGGCCGATCTCAGCCGATTATAATTACCTTTTTATTTTCAACCCTATTTGCAGCAAGTGCAGCTTGGTTTGAGTCATTTCTTCCATTCATGTTTTCGTTGATCTGTGCTGTTTCGCTATTGACAGCTATTAGACCGATCATTCTGGCAACAGCGGTAGAGTTATCGCAACAATCCGAATCAACAACACTCGGTATCGTATTTGCAGTCCTTGATGGTGTTGGGGCTTTGGGAGCATTAGTTGCTGGGTTTGTGGGTGAAATTGACCTTGCTCTTGCTTTCTTAATGGCCGCTATATTTACGATCATGTCAACCGGTTTCTATCTAGCCTCGCATACATTATCGAGAGGAACAAACAATCATGCGGTTCTCGATCATCCGTAGAGTAAAGAGATTAGGCTTCAGCTAGTTTTGTTGTGGCAAGACGGCGAGTACGTCGGGATTCTAGGGGAGCGACCAAAAGCGACATCATCGGTGGTACGAGTAACAGGGTGATGATAGCTGATAAGGAGAGACCACCGACCACTACCGATCCCAAACCCCGGTAAAGTTCTGACCCAGCACCCGGGAAAAATACTAATGGAAGCATCCCAAAAACCGATGTTAATGTGGACATAAATATTGGTCGAATACGATTTTGTGTGGCGATTGGAATCGCTTGTTCTGGTGTCATACCTTCAACACGGGTCAGATACAAAGTTTGGTGTACAAGCAATATCGCGTTATTGACTACAATTCCAACCAGAATAACAAATCCAAGCATAGTCAACATATCCAGTGCCTGATAAGTATACAGGTTGAGTAACGCTAAACCGGCAACACCGCCAGCAGCAGCAATCGGAACCGATATCATTATGATCAGTGGATAGACGAAACTCTCAAATAACACCGCCATTACCAAAAAAACAATAACCAAGGCAAGTGTCAAATTGACTGCCATCGCGGCGCGAGTCTGATCCAATTTGTCAGCAGTTCCCGAGATTCGAAGACGAACACCCGGCGGGAGACCCTCTGCAATCAAAGTATCAATAACCTCTGTACGTATGGTTTCAATCGCCGCCTCTAATGGCAATTCTGCCTTCGGTCGAACCTCAAGTGTCACCGTTCGCAAGCGCTCCCGATGTCGAATCTGTGTAGGCCCTGCGGTTAGGATCACATCCGCGACCGAGCTGACAGGTATGACCTGTCCAGTAGCTGTGACAATTGGCAGATTACCGATTCCTTGTGTATTATCGACACCTTCTATGCCTCCCTTAATCAGTATGTCTGTCATTTGACCATCTACTGTTGACTGGGTCGCCCGTAAGCCATCATTAAACGTATCAATGGTCAAAGCAAGATCTTGTGCACTGATTCCACTCTCGTTTAGCCGGATACGATCAGGAATTACTCTGACTTCGGGCACACCAAGTTCAAGACCTGGTACAGGTCTCCATTCATGACCTTGGTCTCTTGGAAACAATTGGACAATTTTGAAAAACGCACGATTTGCTACTTCCAAGGCAGTTTCAAGGCTATGACCAGAAATATCGAGGTCAATTTTTCGTCCACCACCAATTCCGCGGCCAAAAATTGAAGGTTGGGTAATAAATCCAAATGTACCGGGCTCTCGAAATACCGGCGCACTTAAAATTGGTTTTAATTCAGTAACTCTAGATGGATCTTCGGCAATTGCACCAATGAAGGTTCGAGATTGAGTTGCAACAAAGAAGAATCGATTAATTAATGGTGGTGCAATCTCGGCAGATGACTGATCTGATTGATTGTCCTTTGTCAGATTAATCCAAGCGCGATTGGCAAGCAAAGCGAGTTGCCCCCATGCCGATGGTTTCTGTGTGTTCGTGTCATCCGATTGCTTATTGTTAGTAACCCACAGGTGGCTAATTTCCTGTTCAATACCATTGGCAATTTCGGTCGTTGTATCTAGGTTATATCCAGGTGGTGGGATCACGATTCCGAATAATAAATTTCGATTTCCCTCTGGTAAATACTCCAGTTTCGGCAGATATTGATAACTAAAGTAAATAGCGCCCGAGGTAACGCTGACGGCAATGAGCAAAGCAACAACCCGACTCTTTACGACAAGATTAGCAAAAGCGATGATCGCTGACGAAAAAAGCTCAGCTAGCGAATCAACTAGAAACAGCCGTAACCGTTTCGGCCTCCCATTCTCACTGATCTTATTTGACAGCAATTTGCTTGATAGAGCGGGGATAACGGTAATCGATACAATTAGAGAGAGAACGACAGCGACTGAAATTGCTACTGCAATATCTCGAAATAGTTGACCTGCTTCTAGTTCCATAACCAGTATGGGGATAAAAACCATCACGGTAGTCAAAGCTGAGACAAGCACTGCTCCCCAGACTTGACTCGCACCACGATATGCAGATTCTTTGTTGCTGTATCCTTCTTCTTTGTGACGGAAAATATTTTCAAGAACCACAATTGCGGCGTCTACGACCATTCCAACCGCAAATGCGATTCCTGCCAGAGAAATCACATTCAACGAGCGTCCCATGGCAGCCATCGCAACAAATGCTCCGATGACAGAAACCGGAATTGCCAGAGAGACGATGAGGGTTGCACGAAAGGAGCGAAGAAATAGGAGCAGAATGACGATCGCAAGCACTCCGCCTACCCAAATATTTTGCTTCACTAGATCTATTGCCGAATTGATATAAATTGTTTCGTCATAGACCTGTTGCAATTGAAGGCCAGCTTCTGGTATGACTGAATCATTCAGTTCTTCGACAGCTTCACGAATACCGGCCATGGTTTCGATTACATTCGAACCGGTTTGTCGGGTGGCATTCATAGCGAGCGCTGCTCTGCCAAGTTGCCGGATAGAAGCGGTTGGTTCCTGATATCCGAATTGAATTGTGGCAATGTCACCAAGAGCAGTGCGCACATTCACATCATCTCCAGCCTTACTGATTAAAACTCGGCGGACTGCGTCAAGGGACTGGAGTTCTCCCTCGGTGCGAACAACATATCGTCGTTTTCCCTCATTGATATCACCAGCTCCTAGTGAGACATTTGATAAGAGCAAGGAACGACGAATATCTGCAATTGTTAGACCGTAACTCGCCAGTATAGAGGGTTCGATGATGACGTGAATTTGTCTTTCACTTTCACCAAAAAAATTGACTCGACCAACACCGGGGATACGTTCAAGTCTTTCCTGAACATTATCTTTTATGTAATCACCATATTCATGTATCGGCCGATCATTTCCGGGTTGTCTTGTGAAAATAAGCCATGCGATTGCATTGTCTTCGCTACCAGCTGCATCAAGTGTTGGTTGATCTGCTTCATCTGGGTATTCCGGAACACGGTCAAGTCGATTCGAGACCAGTAATAGAGCACGATCCATGTTTGTTCCAATCTTAAATTCAAGGGTTATTCGTGCCCGACCTGAATTGGCATTACCCGTCATATCGGTAAGTCCTTCTATTCCCGCTAGTTCATCCTGTTGTGGAATGAGTATTTCGCGTTCTACCTCGGCCGGGGCTGCTCCAAACCAGTTTGTAGTAACGGTTATTACAGGGCGATTCACATCCGGCGCTAGTTGGATGGGTATTGTGGTAAGTGCAACCAATCCAAACAGAACGACTAGCAATACAGCAGCGATTACCGCGATGGGTCGCTTGATTGAACCTTGTATGAGTTGCACCGGATAATACCGAACAGTATCAGGAAGAATTCTCCCCAAATGAAACAGGTTGATCGGGTCGAAGTCGTTCATTGCCACGTATCACTACCAGATCACCTTCAGCCAATCCTTGGATTACTTCCAATCGATTACCAATCGAAGATCCAAGCTGAACAGGCCGTAGTTTGGCGAATCCTTCCTCCACCACATATACGATACTACCTTGTCCCCCATGTATGACAGCATCTTTATGTACAGAACGGATCTCTCGTTCTGCCCCAGCAGGTATAAATACGGTAACACCCTGATCGACCGCTAAAGCCATCGGATCATCTGCCAAATCCAGTGAGAAACGGACTCTCCTGGTTCTGGTTCTTGGATTCTCTTCCGGCACAATCGCCCTGACATTGGCTTGATGTTGGCTTCCATCGTCGAAAGATATTTGCACCACTCTGCCAGCAGTCAACCCCCCCAAACGGTCAGCTGGAACATCGGCTTCGAGTTCTAGATCGCCATCAGCAACGAGTCGAATTACTGGTTGCCCTTGTTGGAGATAGCTTCCTACTTCGGTGAACTTTTCGATGACGGTTCCATCATAGGGAGCGATGACTCGAGTATAAGCCAACTCCAAATCAATCAATTTAATTTGAGCATCAGCACTATTCAAAGCTGCTTTTGCTTCCAAGACGCGTGCGGAAACGATATTCTGTTGTTGGATCGCATCATCGATTTGTGATTGGCTAATCGCTGCAGAAGTTGCTAGCTTACTCAGTCGATTCACCTCTTGTTTTGCTAGTTTCAGTTGCGCTTCAACCACAGCTATTCTGGCTTCTACCTCCTTCCGTTGGACTTCAAGAAGTTGTTTCCGAAGACGTGCTGAACGATCGCTGATGGTTACTATGGTTTGACGCTGTTTTACTCTATCCCCAACACGGACATGGATTTCTCTGACAGCCCCTGCTATCTGTGCAGCTACTGAACCTGCTTGAACAGTTACCAACCTACCTAAAATAGGAATAGTATTGGTAAAATTTTGTCGCATGACGGGATCGACTGTTACCAACGTTTGTTGCGCCTGAGACACAGGCATAGCAGTTGCGTTGATAAGGAACAGCATGAATGCACATCCAAATGTCAAAGCGTATCTAGACATTGTTTTTCCTAATATGTTCATGTGCGTATTATCCTACAAAATGGAGTTTCCTACATCTGGCTATTTCCACAATTCTTTTTCAATATCGGTTTAACATATTTTTTCTTAGTCAATGCTATAGTTAAGAATGTTGTATCTGTTCGCCCCCGATTTGGGACGAGCAGATACGAAGTAGATTTTTAATGCATTGGACGTAGCGATTCATATTAGCATTCTAACAAAAGCAGTGAATGTACATTCGGAAACTGAGAGCGTTTAGCCGACGAATATATTGAATACATTTCACAATCATTCAGAAAAAATCGATATACTTCATTAACTAAAAAAGGCTTGAAAAACTGAGGGGGAGGGGGGTACAATGGCCCGCAATTGGCGCAATGGAGGGCTGTTATCATATCCATAA
>JAPOUQ010000083.1 GCA_026708585.1 Gammaproteobacteria bacterium | reverse complement strand
ACATCGGGTGCTTTCCGGAACATGAGGCCAAGGAGTTCATGGCTAGATCCTGTACTCATTTCGGGATTGATGTTACGGGATTTGAGCAGGAGATCGAACGGCTAGCCGAGCCTTGTGATGGCTGGCCCCGCCACCTGCATATTGCTCTCAAGGCATTTAGCAAAGAGGCCCTGAGAACAGGCGGTGATCTCAGTCAGGCCGAATGGGAAAGAATCGGCATTGAGATCAAAACTGGCAGAGACGGATATTATGGTCATCAGTATTCGTCCAAGATGAGGGAAGCCGGGAGTCTGACAGTGAAGGTGATGGCTGAATTGGAGGTCAGAAACAGGCGCGAAGATATTCTAAAATTAATCAATGAATGCTGGGAAAATCCATCTACTTATCTTTTCCCAGAAGGAATGACTGCAAAGGAATTTTTTGTTCATCTAGTACACAGGGGAGCATTGCACGAGGAATCAGTGGATCGATTTGTGTGCCCGATCCCATCTTTTCGTACCTATCTACTTGATCAGGGTGGGCTCGTAGAGAATCCGACTCAAATACCAAGTATCGGACAATAGAACAAAAGTATCAATCCTTGGCATTGGACTTATCGAATACAATCCTATATTCCCCTCGTTTTTATTAATCTTTTTGCATGGACATATCTATGTTTGACAAGAATACAACCATCGAACAACTTGACCCAGAACTCTGGGACGCACTAGAGAATGAAAAAAGCCGTCAGGAAAACCATATCGAGCTAATTGCCTCGGAAAATTTCGTCAGCCCTCGTGTATTGTCAATCCAAGGATCCGTATTGACTAACAAATATGCTGAAGGATATCCAGGCAAGCGATATTACGGCGGTTGCGAATACGTTGATGTAGCAGAATCACTAGCTATCGAACGTGCCAAAACTCTGTTTCACGCAGACTTTGCCAATGTCCAACCACACTCAGGCTCTTCTGCAAATGCAGCAGTGTACATGGCTCTTTTGGAACCTGGAGATACAATACTGGGCATGAGTTTGGCACATGGCGGACACTTGACTCATGGAGCAACGGTTAATTTTTCTGGAAAAATCTATCATGCCGTTCAATACGGTCTAGATTCTGAAACCGGCCGAGTTGACTATGATCAAGTTGAAGATTTAGCAATGGAACATCGCCCAAAAATGATCGTGGCCGGGTTCTCAGCCTACTCACGAATCATGGATTGGGAACGCTTTCGCAAAATTGCAGATCAGGTTGGAGCCTATCTATTTGTAGATATGGCTCATGTTGCTGGTTTAATAGCCGCAGGTCTATACCCCAACCCAGTCCCAATTGCGGATGTCACTACCACCACCACTCACAAGACATTAAGAGGGGCTCGTGGAGGAATGATTCTAGCCAGAGCCGATGAAGAAATAACCCGAAAATTGAACTCGCTTGTTTTTCCCGGAACCCAGGGTGGACCTCTAATGCATGCGATTGCGGCCAAAGCCATGGCGTTTCAGGAAGCTCTGGACCCATCATTTATCACCTATCAGCAAAACACCCTTGATAACGCCAAAGCGATGGTTGAGGGATTTCAGGCACGAGACTACAAAATTGTATCAGGAGGAACAGATAATCACCTATTTCTGCTTGACCTGATTGATAAGGATATCACCGGTAAGGATGGAGATGCTGCATGTGGACGAGCGAATATTACACTCAACAAGAATTCCGTTCCAAATGACCCTCGTTCACCATTTGTGACCAGTGGCTTGCGTATGGGTACCCCAGCAATCACAACACGGGGATTTGGCATCGAGGAAGCACGGGATGTAGCTGGCTGGATTTGTGACATTCTAGACAACCTTGGAGATGTATCCGTTGAACAAGCAGTCCAAGAAAAAGTAGTGAACGTCTGTTCAAGGTTCCCCTTGTACAAAGGCACTTTGTGATCTTCATCAGCAGGTCGCTCATTGGTGATCAATCATCAACTTCAAAGAAAAAGCTCAATTCAAATCAGAAGATAATGAAAATTCTCAATAGCTCAATTTACCCAGGACCGATTGGCAATATCCGCATTGTGATGGATTTGGATACGCTGGTTTTTCTCGACTTTGAAGAAAACATACAGCGGTGTAGTCATCACCTGAAAAAGCGATACGTGAACTACTCCTTAAGGGAAGTACCTTGTCCTCAACCAATCCAAACCTCTTTTGATGCCTATTTTGCGGGCGAGCTGGATGTATTCAAAGAAATAAAAATCGATCCCTCCGGCACCCTTTTCCAGAAAGCTGTTTGGGATGCTTTGCAACGAATCCCTGCAGGAGAGTCACGCTCCTACAGTAGGCTTGCGACTGAAATAGGTAAACCTCGAGCTGCTCGTGCAGTCGGTAGCGCAAATGCCAACAATCCAATTTCAATCATGATTCCCTGCCATCGGGTCATCAACCAAGATGGCCAGCTATCCGGCTATGCCGGAGGAACCGACCGTCAGCGCTGGCTATTGGAACATGAGGGCGCATTATCCTTACAATCTTGATATCAAGTTTGCATATCTTTCAATACCCTTTCATAAGATATTGAAAACCTATCCTGTTTGATCATAGTCTATTAACCTACTGGTTCTATCTATAGTCCCCTTTTGGACTAATAGTTTGGGAACTCAACTATTCGACTGTGGAACACATGGCAGTGCTTGAAGAAATGATATTCGTTCTACTTTATCTCTGTTGGATTTGTTTGAATTAAGGACAGATAGAAGGAAATTCCCTGTCATGCAATGTGTGGTACCGAGGAAAGGACTTGAACCTTCACGAGCATATGCCCACTAGCACCTGAAGCTAGCGCGTCTACCAATTCCGCCACCTCGGCATACATTTGAAGCAATGGAATTCAACTAAATTGAGAATGTGTATTCTAAACATCATGAACGAAATTTAACAGCATGTATACTGCACTTTCATCAAGCCCAGTGAATCTGAGAATTACCTATGTGCAGGCATCCAAGAAATGCATCCAAAATTCACATTAAACCGGAGATTTTCTGCATGCTCAATCAACACGAAGAAGAGAAGATGGAAATCATTCTATACAGTCATTCATTGCGACTAGACTTGACCAAAGTAATAAAGGCACGCTGATCTTCTGTTCGTTATGAGCCCTAGAGCCCTAGAAACTCAATGACCGTGGAAAAAGTGATTGTTGCTGGGCTACTTTCAACATGTAATGGTGTGATGGTTTCTGGACTTCGCGAATATGAATATATTGACGCTCGTGGTATGGGCGTTCGAATGAAATTTATTTCTCCACTTGTAAAATATTTCGCTACAGGATCAGATCAGCACCAGACTTTATAGCAACGGGGGATTATCTCAAGGTAGTCCGTTTCTGGCAGACATTAATTAAGTTTTTTGTGTTGAGAAAAGATTCAGTATAATTCTGGAATAACAAATAGGAAATCCATAGTTCTACGACAGCCAGCAAAAATGGTAGTCAAAAATTCACCAGCAACATCAACGTATCGATCAATATGACATCGTTCAATTTATGCGACTGAAGAAAATCCTCATTGCTGGTTTTAAGTCGTTTGTAGATTCAACTGATATCCGACTTCCAGGAAATCTGGTTGGTGTTGTCGGTCCCAATGGATGTGGTAAGTCCAATGTAATCGATGCTGTGCGTTGGGTTATGGGGGAAACTTCGGCAAAACTGCTCCGAGGTGACAGCATGTCCGATGTTATCTTCAATGGATCAACATCTCGTAAGCCAATTAGTAAAGCATCAGTCGAACTGGTATTTGATAACAGTGCAGGTAAGTCGCCGGGAAAATTCGCGAGATTTTCAGAAATCTCAGTTAAGCGAATACTGACTAGAGATGGTGCCTCTGATTACTTAATTAACAACATCAAGTCACGACGGAAAGATGTTCTTGACCTGTTTCGGGGAACCGGTCTTGGCCCCCGTTCTTATTCGGTTATTGAACAGGGCATGGTTAGCCGAATCGTTGAAGCAAAACCGGAAGAAATAAGGTCATTTATCGAAGATGCCGCTGGTATATCAAAATACAAGGAAAAACGTCGTGAGACAGAAAATCGGATTGAACATACCCGGACAAATCTTGAACGAGTTGATGATATTCGTCAAGAAATATCCACACAACTGAGTCGCTTAAAACGCCAATCAAACCAAGCTCAGCGATTCAAGGATTTGAAAAGTGAAGAACGTGATGTTGAGGGGCAATACAACGTTCTTCAACTAATTCAACTTGAGAACCAGTTGTTGTCCGAGACCCGTTCAAGTGAAAGCAAACGTAATCTACTAGAGTCGGAAATTGCCGAACTTCGTAAGGTCGAAGCAGAAGTTACAAAACTGCAAGATTTTCAAACAAAGTCTCGGGATCATTACGATAGTTTGCAGGAAGAATTCTATCCACTCAGTGCTGAAATTGCAGAGATCGAACAAAAGCTCGATTTTCTCGAACAAAATAAAACAACCAATATTTCAGAAACCAAACAAATTGAAATGGAGCAAATCGAACGCTCCGAACTAATCACAGAAGTAGATCAACATCGCAAACAGATCGAAAAAGATCGATCCGAACTGCAGCCAATCATGGAGTATAAGCAATCACAATTAGACAAAATACAATCTGAATACGCTAAAGCAGATCAAGATTTACGCGATTGGGCCACAAAGGTTCACGAATTTAACGAAAAACAATATGCCCCAAGACAGGAAGTACAAGTCCATCAATCGAGAATCGATTATCTTGAATATCGAATCAATGAGCTAAACAATGAACAAAATTCAATCGAAAAGGCTATTGATGAGACAAATAATCAGCTAGGAGATGATGAGTTAACAATTTTGAAGGAAAAACTAAGTGACCATGAAAAAATTCATCAGGAGTGTGAATCTGAACTCCACCAAAGCGAAGCAGAGCTAAATCGAATTATTCAAGAAATTGAATTGAAACGGGATGAACTCACCCTACACACAAATCAAAGTCATGAATTAAACTCTAGAGTAAAATCACTCGAAGAAATTCAAGCTGCCTATTTTGCTGAAGATGATCAGGCGATACAGAGCTGGTTGGATTCGATGAAAATTAGAGACCGCAAGAAGCTTTTTGAAATTCTATCCATTGAGGATGGCTGGGAACCTGCTGTCGATCGAATACTAGGAAGTTTACTATCTGCAATCTATGTCGACACCGTAACAAATGAATCTCTACAGGACAGGCCCGATGCGAATTTATCATTAATCCTAGGCGCCCCCAAAAACGAAATCAAAAAAAAGGTTCAACCAGATAACCTACTTGAACATATCAATCATGGAAAAGAATTGCTTCAGGATTTACTAGTTGGCGTTCGTACTGCAACATCGATTGAAGATGCGTTAACTCGTATAGAAGATTTGAAAGATCGGGAGGTTTTTGTAACTCGTGATGGAGCGTTAGTAGGCGCAAACTGGATCAGCTTTTCCAAATCTGATTCGCAAAAAACGGGTATGTTGGTTCGACGTGAAGAATTATCCCAACTACATACCAAAACCAAACGAATCGATGAGCAGATCCACAATGTTCGATTACAAATAGAAGAACTTCAAGTACGTCGTCAAATCCAAGATGAAACCACGATTGAGCATCGTACCAAGCTTGCTGAGCTACGCTCTAGCAGTTCCAAACTACACGGCCAGATCGGCAGAGAAGAAACAGCATGGCAAGAATTACTAAACCGGATCCAGTCGCTTCAGGATCGAAAACAAAGTCTTAATGAGAAGGTTAAAGTAACCCAGGAAGAACTAAAGCAAGCCCAAGAATTACTTGCTAAATCTCAGCATAATGTTGAAGATATGAGAAAACAACAACAAGAATTTCTCGAAAAAAACCAGAGCCTGGACGAAATAGCAACAAGGAAATTATCAGAACTGAATCTAGCCCGGGAAGAATTTCATGAAACCCAGTTGAAGTCGCAGCAGTTACAATCTGAATTAGGCAGGGCCGATGAACGACTTGAAAGACTGAAAAAAGATCATGAAGGTGCGCTTGATCGTCTTGATGAATTAACCTTTGCAGAGGCCACCCGAAAAACTAGAGCCGAACAACTAAAAGGTTCTTTGGAAGAATTACTCGAACGAAAATCGATTTCAGGAAGCAAACTTGCAGATGCAAAAAACCAGATTTCTGAAATCGATCAAAATGTCTATACCGCACTAAATCTGCAAAAGGAGATGAACACCCGGGTGGAACACTGCCGAGAAGCCTTGACTCAACAGGATATGAAAAAACAAGAAGCCCGTGTACTTCATGACCAACATATTCAAGTGATGCAAGAAAATGATTTCTCGATTGAACTGATCAAATCAAAATTAGATGAGGAGGTAAACCTTGACGAGTGCGAGAGTAAATTAGAGAAGTTAAGAACGAAAATTGAAAAGATCGGCCCTGTCAACCTTGTAGCTATCCAAGAGTTTGAGGAACTCAGTGAACGGGAGAGCTACTTGGTCAGCCAACATGCTGACTTGACTGAGGCATTGTCTACTCTAGAGAGTGTTATCAAAAAGATTGATCGAGAATCCCGTACCCGATTCAAGGAAACGTTCGACAAGATCAATGCAGGATTTAATCGTTTTTTTCCCGAATTGTTTGGAGGTGGTAAAGCCGAACTTTTCTTAATTACAGATGATTTATTGACTGCTGGCATAACTGTTATGGCAAGACCACCCGGTAAACGAAACAGCCATATTCATTTGCTTTCTGGTGGAGAGAAAGCGCTTACAGCAGTCGCTCTATTATTTGCTTTGTTTGAACTGAATCCCGCTCCCTTCTGTATGCTGGATGAGGTAGATGCTCCATTGGATGATGCAAACGTGAGCCGTTATTGTGAAACTCTGAAAAGACTCGCTAACAATAGTCAATTAATCGTAGTCACGCATAATAAAATAACGATGGAGTCCATGGACCGATTACTGGGTGTTACAATGGAGGAGTCAGGAGTTTCAAGGATCGTTTCCGTTGATGTTGGTCAAGCTGTCGAAATGGCTGTAAGCTAATCAAGTAGAAACAACAAAAAATATAAGATAATTACTAACAACACCTAAGAATCAAGGATATAAATAATCCTTTGTAGAACATTTTTTGAAACAATACTCATAAATATCTGTGTTTTGATTCGGAATACCAATTTGGTTTATACATGCAGACGGGTCTAGAAATCAACCTACAGGTTGCCCTGATGGCTCTTGGCTTAGCCACAGTGATGGGGATATATTTATATTCCAGATTTCGAGATAGAAGTATTGCCGATTCAAAAAACGAACCTATAGTAACAAATGAGTTTGAGAGTATATCGAGATCTGATATGGCTAGTGAGGAATATCAGACCAATCTGGATGTTCCTGATTATCTGACGGGTATTGAATCAGATGAAATCAGTTCCGATAATCCATTCGAAGTTCCTGAATATGAATCGATTAATTTGCAGCATAGTGAAAATGAACACACTGACAATATAGAATTGTATCCGTCAGAAGATCACCAACCAATTCATGATTTCGAGATCAACAACCCTGATGAGGATGAATCGGATACACCAGTACTAGTTGAGCAAATCGACTTGGCAGAGATCGTTGATGATATGACGGATGAAACAATAGCAAACGATCGATTAGATGATACAAACAACCCATATCTATCGGACTCCTCAACAGAATATTCTGATGAAGATAAACCCGAGATGACTACTGCATCTGTTTATAGCAATAATTTGCACGAAAAGGAGAATTCAGAGGAGATGGCTATTGATCTCTCAGACTCATCGGAACAAGAAATAGAACTGCCTCAGAAAGAAGAAGCCAAGAAACGAAAATCATCGAAACGATTCGAAATATTTAATCGTTTCCGCAAACCAGAATCGAATTTGGACACGGACCAAGATGAAGGACAATTTGATTTTGAATACGACCATGAGATCGATGAACCTGAGGCCTGTTCAACACACATCATTGGAGAATATGGTGAATTTGAACCCCCGAATAGAGACATCAGCGAAAATCTTGAAGAGATTACTCAGGCACGTTTTGAATACCCTGAAATTCAAGGATTCAATCGACTAGGTCAGATTGATTACTGGGTCAAGTTCCAAGGTGGTTCTGAGTTCGACAAAGACACTCTAGAAACCCTGTATAGAAAATTATTTGGTACGTTAAAAAACCCTACCCAACTCTATGGTATGCGTACGATTGACCATGAATGGGTTAATGTCTTACATCAACCGGATCAAGATCGTTTTGTAACATTAATTGTCAGTTTACAGTTGGTTGATTCATCTGGCGCTATCTCACGAAATGAACTAAATAAATTTACCGATGGAATCACCCAGTTTTCAAAAAAGTTGGAGAAAGATCTAATCTTCATGGCTCCTCTAGAAAGTGCATTCAAACAATCATTGGCACTTTCGAATTGTGTCAAACTGTTTGATTCAACTAATATGGTTTTTGTGGTACCAGATAGAGAAGGTCACAAAATACATGGACAAGAAATTGAGTTCTGCGCAAATCAAATAGGTCTTGAACCCTATAAAACAAACTATTATGTGCGCACCAAAAGAATTCAAAAGAAACAAATGATTTTATATGGAGTAGCGAATATGTCGAATGAAGGAACATTTGATTTTGACAATATGGTTACTCTAAATTCCCAAGGTTTAGTATTTTTCTTTCGACCCATTTTCCATCAGGCTCCAGGGTCAGTATTCTCTGAAATGGTAAGTACAGCAAAGAGTTTTGCAGGTCGTATTGGAGCAAAAGCAATGACTCCCGAAGGAGATGAGCTAACAGTATCGATGACATCGGAAATTCGTGCAAAAATTGAAAAACAGTCCAGAGAAATGGCAATTTGTGGTTTAAAGAGCGGTGACAATACCATATTGCGAATATTTGAATCCGAGATTTTTGTGTCTGATTGACTAACGCCTCCTTGCAACTGTATTTATCTCGATGAACGCTGTTTTTCTCCTGAGGAAAAGGGATTTATGATTATTCACATTGACTGAAATTCTACAGATTTGATGAGAGGATCAATACCAGATGATTCAAGTCGCAGATTCACAACTATTTCAGCGAATTATCTTTTTGAGAGAGCAAATTGATTATCACAATCACCGATATTATGTTCTTGACGATCCTGAAATTCCTGATCAGGATTACGATTCAATGTATAGGGAGCTAGAGGACCTGGAGCTCAAACACCCCGAATATGCTTCGACAAGTTCACCAACCAATCTTGTTGGAGCAAAGTCATCTCGAGGATTTAATACGGTCACCCACTCTACCCCCATGAAATCTTTGGGCAATGCCTTCAGTGAACAGGAAATACAAGATTTTGACCGTAGAATTCGTGAAGGGGTCCATTCTGAAAAACCTATCGATTACATTGCCGAACCCAAATTTGATGGTCTGGCTGTCAGTCTTCGCTATGAAAAGGGTTGGTTGGTTCAGGCAGCAACTCGAGGTGATGGGAATCAAGGCGAGAATATCACCCAAAATATACGATCTGTACTAAAGGAAAAAACACTGATTCAAGGCAACTTTGTACCTCAAAAACTTGAAGTACGCGGCGAAGTAATCATGTTGCGTCAAGATTTCGATAATTTAAACGAAGCGCAAAAACGGTCCAACCAAAAACTGTTTGCCAATCCGCGTAACGCAGCCGCAGGAAGTCTTCGTCAACTGGACCCTACAATTACTGCAAGTCGTCCTCTAAAAATATTTTGTTATGCAATTGGCGCACTCTCCGAAAATCCAAAATTTACAACTCATGCAGATGCTCTTGGATATATTCAAACACTTGGACTACCGGTTAGTGACCAAATTGAAACAGTCCAAGGTGTTCAAGGTTGCCTTGAATATTATGGAAAAATGCTTTCGAAACGAGATGACTATCCGTTCGAGATGGATGGAGTTGTCTTCAAGGTGGCCAATCTGGATTGGCAAGAACAATTGGGGTTTACTGCGAAAGCACCTCGTTGGGCTATTGCCTATAAGTTTCCCGCACAAGAAGCAACAACTCAGGTTGAAGCAATCAACATCCAAGTGGGCAGAACTGGTGTAGTAACGCCAGTAGCCCGATTAACACCAGTCTTTGTTGGTGGTGTCACAGTATCAAATGCAACTCTGCATAACCGAAATGAAATCTGGCGTCTTGATATTCGTGTTGGAGATTTTGTAATAGTCCGGCGAGCAGGCGACGTTATTCCAGAGATTGTTTCTGTCATTCAATCCAAACGACCGGATGAAACGATCGAATATACATTCCCACAGCTATGCCCTGTATGCAATTCAAAAATTGTTTATGAAGGGGAAGAAATTATTGCCCGTTGCAGTGGAGGACTCTACTGTCATGCCCAAAAGATCAGAAGTATCATCCATTTTGCAAGCAGAAAAGCTATGGATATTGATGGAATGGGCGAGAAATTGGTTGAACAGTTAGTTTCCGAAGGGTTAATTGATACAGTAGCAGATCTGTATCGACTCGATGTAGAGACTCTAACAAAGTTAGAAAGAAAAGCGGAGAAGTCTGCAACCAACCTGATTGAGGCAATCGATAAAAGTCGGACTACAACCTTCTCTCGCTTCATCTATTCACTGGGTATACCTCAGGTTGGTGAAACCACCGCAGAACTCCTTGCTGAGACATTTGAAAATTTCGATAGTTTAATGAATGCGAACGAAGAGCAGTTGGTTGGCATACCCGATATCGGTCCGATTGTATCAAAAGCCATTATTGTATTTTTTGATCAGAAGCATAATCAGGAAGTGATTCAAGACTTGCTAGAGCTCGGAATAAGCTGGCATAAGGTAGATCATATAGACACTGTAACAAACGAGTTTAATGATTCATCCGAACCCACAAGTCCCTTTCGAGATAAGATTGTTGTATTAACGGGTACTTTGAGTATTACTCGGGATCAAGCAAAATCACGATTAAAGCAGGCTGGAGCTAAGGTAACCGGTAGCGTATCGAAACGCACCGATTACGTAATCGCAGGTGAACAAGCTGGATCAAAAGCGGAAAAAGCCAGAAGTTTAGAAGTACCTTTGCTTAATGAAGTCGAGTTTTTTCAAATGCTAGGTGACCGGAATTACCCAGCCAGCAATCGTTTAATAATCCAGAACTGTGATTGAAGTCGTGCTTTTCTATAAAGATGACTGTGATTTATGCGATCTAGTTCTTGCAGAATTACAGAAATTCATACAAGATCATAGATTTGAGAAAAATATTTGTTTGCAACTAAGAGATATAATTGATCATCCAGAGTGGTATGATCAGTACTCTGAGCAAATTCCGGTTGTTCTAGTAAATAACCAAGTAGTTTGTCGATATTTCTTTGATGAGTCCGCCTTGTGCAGGGTTCTTAAAAGACAATTTAGGTAAGAACAAACAAAATAGAGTTCGACTAATCAATAAAATCAGATCACTAAGCAGCACTATGAATCTACCGTTATCGGATATTGATATAACATCACTAGTTGCAGAATTATCGGAAATTTCTGGTAATCCCGTAATTACTTCTGAATCAGGAAGAGAGCCGTACCGCCGAGATGAGTCCTTTCATGTAGCAAGGAGCCCTCATGCGGTTGTTCAGCCTGAATCTGCCGAAGAAATACAGCAGATTGTTATTTGGTGTGCCAAACACAAAATCCCTATTGTTCCTCGTGGTGCTGGAACTTCTCTTGAAGGAAATTGTCTTGCTATACAAGGTGGTGTCTGTATTGATACAGTAAAAATGAACAAAGTCATCCATATTTATCAGGATGATTTCCATGTGGTTGTTGAACCGGGCGTAACACGCAGACAACTCAATGAATATCTGAAAGGATCGGGTTTATTTTTCCCCATTGACCCCGGTGCTGATGCAACAATCGGAGGAATGGTAGCTACCCGAGCTTCTGGAACCAATGCAGTACTATATGGTTCTATGCGGGAGAATGTAATCAATATTGAAGTAGTGATGGCTGATGGTAGCCTGATCCGAACGGCAAAGCGGGCACCAAAATCTGCAGCTGGCTACGACTTAACCAGATTGATGATCGGTTCAGAAGGAACTTTGGGGGTGTTCACTGAGTTGACGATCAAACTTCACCCTATTCCGGAATCGATTCTTTCCGCAACCTGCACTTATCCAACCATGGAAGGAGCGGTCAATTCTGTAATCGATATGCATAAATGTGGAATTCCTGTAGCCAGAGTCGAGTTGCTTGATGAACATACAATCCGAGCTGTCAATCAATATTCAAAAACTAACTTTGAGATTGCACCTACTTTGTTTTTTGAATTTCATGGTTCAGAACTGGGAGTTAAGGAGCAAGTGGAAGTAACCGGCGATATCGTAAAAGAACATGGTGGCAATGGATTTGTTTGGGTAAAAAACATGGAAGATCGAAATCGGATGTGGAGAGCTAGACACGATGTTGCCTACGCATCAAAGCAACTTCGCCCGAACGGAAAAATCTGGGCAACAGATGTTTGTGTACCGGTATCGAAACTTGCGGAATGTATAAATGAAACCCGTAAAGATATTGATGAATCGGGCATATTGGCTCCGATCGTCGGACATGTTGGAGATGGAAATTTCCATCTTCTGTTATTGGTTGATCATGAAAATCCGACTGAGGTGCAAGCAGCAGAGGCCTTGCATACAAGGATGGTTTCCCGTGCTCTTGAATTAGACGGAACCTGTACAGGAGAGCATGGTATTGGATATGGAAAGCTCGAATTTCTGAAAACAGAACATGGGGATGCGGTCAAACCGATGCAGATGATTAAGCAAGCTCTTGATCCACACTCAATAATGAATCCGGGCAAGATTTTTGCATGACAGAGAGGCTCATTGTTATATCCAATGAATGCGTACTTTTCCGAAGATTCTTCGAAAGCGGACAAACCACAAATATTTATGAGACCCTGAACAGCCAAATTGCCTGGAAACAACATACTGTCAGAGTCTTTAACCAAGAACATCTGACGCCAAGATTAACAGCGTGGTATGGAGATAAGGACTCACAGTACAGATATTCCGGATGTACGCATACTCCTTTACGGTGGATTCCGATCTTGACTGATATCCGAACCCAGATTGAACAAGTACTGAGTCAATCGTTTAACAGCGTATTGTTAAACTTGTATCGGAATGGAGACGATACGATGGGCCGTCACAGCGATGATGAAAAAGAATTGGGGCCTGAACCTGTGATCGCATCAGCAAGTTTTGGTGGAACCCGTCGAATGGTATTTCACCCTCGATATGGTAATCCTGAAAAATCATTTAGTGTTAACCTTGAGGATGGCTCGCTATTCATTATGCAGGGAGCTTGCCAGAGAAAGTGGAAGCATTCAATTCCGAGAACGCGACGATTTGTGGAGCCTCGCATCAACCTAACCTTCAGGAAAATCTTGAAGTCTATTTGACGGTGAATCCATGTCTACTGAGATTTTTTGAGCAGAACATATACGGCACCGGTTCCACCATCATCCTGTTTTGCGGTGCAGAAAGCGAGTACGGAATTAATTTCCTTGAGCCAGTCCATCGTGAACATTCTCAAGACCGCCTGATCATGAGAGTGATACCCCTTACCGTGAATAACCAGTACACAGCGATAACCGGACCGAATACTTTTAAGGAAGAATAGTTCTAACTCTTGGCTCGCTTTGACCCGGTTATAGCCATGAAGATCGAGTTTCGCTTCAAATTGGGGCTGCCCTTGTTTTAATTTATCGATTATTTTTTTCTGAATCCCGCTTCGAGCATATCGTACTGGACCGGTAGTTGGCGTGATATTAACCATCGGATTTCCATCCTTTCGCCTTATTAGACCAGACGGTAAATCTCCGGATTTCGCTAAGGGGGGCGTTCGCTTTTCAGAGGGTATTTGTCGCGAACTCGAAATATTAGGAGAAGTATTCTGCTTTCTTGAGAAATTCTCGCTGGAGTGGAGAGGTTCAACGGACTCTATTTCTTCCAACCAAGCCCTCTTGTCTTCATCGCCATAGATTGACATTGCTTATTGATGTTTTAGAAATCGATCAGCATCCAGGGCAGCCATGCACCCGGTGCCGGCGGAGGTAACCGCTTGCCGGTAGACGGAGTCCATAACATCACCCGCTGCAAAAACACCATTGATGCTGGTACAGGTTGAATTACCATCTACCCCCCCGATAGTAACGATGTATTGGTTCTTCATCTTGAGTTGTGTTTGGAACAATTCAGTGTTGGGGGTATGCCCAATAGCAATAAATACACCTGCCAAATGCATCTCTGTTTTTTGTTTGGAAATAACATGTTCAAGACAAACTCCAGTTACTCCAGAGTCGTCACCGATAACTTGATGCAGAACATGATTCCACTTGATCTCGATATTCCCACCATTTTCCATAGATCTTTGCATTAGGTGATCTACCATGATTGCTTCAGCACGCAATTCATCACGACGATGTACAAGTGTAACTTTGGAAGCCAATCCCGAAAGGTAGATGGCTTCCTCTACAGCAGTATTACCACCACCAATAACGGCTACTTCTTGATCACGGTAGAAAAATCCATCGCAGGTAGCACATGCTGAGACTCCTCTGCCCATGAAAGCTTCTTCTGATGGAAGCCCGAGATATTTTGCAGAAGCTCCGGTCGCAATGATAAGGGCATCCGTAGTGTATGCATTTTGGTCTCCACTGAGTTGAAATGGTCGATTGGATAAATCAACTTTATTGATATGATCAAAAATAATATCGGTCCCAAACCGTTCTGCGTGAAGCTTCATTCGTTCCATGAGTTCAGGTCCCTGCACCCCAAGATTATCACCAGGCCAGTTATCGACATCAGTCGTTATCATAAGTTGACCGCCTTGTTGAACTCCTGTAACAAGTACAGGGCTCAAGTTTGATCTTGCTGCATATACAGCAGCGGTATAACCTGCAGGGCCAGAACCGAGTACGAGTACTCTGCAATGTTTAGTGGAACTCATAATGGTTTGTACGAAAAATGACTAAAAATCATAACGGGGAGATACGGAGGAGATTCATCAAGTGATATTTTTGTAGTGATCGATCAAAATCTTTGCAACTTCAGGTCGGGATATTTCTGGTGGAGGCACCTCTCCTTGAGAAAGCATTTCTCGCAATTTGGTTCCGGATATGAGTAAAAAGTCCGAAATTTGATGGTTCGGTGCTTCACGCATCATGACCACTTTGTTTAGTTTCTTTGACCATGCGGTGTGATCTGCTCGGAATATTTCAATATCTAATGCATCTTTAGGTACTTCTTCATCAAAAATCGCTTGTGCATCAAATGCCCCATAGTAATCACCAACCCCTGCATGATCACGACCAATGATGAAATGGGTGGCGCCCATATTTTGTCTGAAGATCGCATGTAGCACCGCTTCACGTGGTCCAGCATATAGCATGTCAAACCCATAGCCGGTTATCATGATTTGGTTTGGTTCAAAATAACCATCAACCATCGCACGAATTGCGGCATCACGAATATCTGCTGGAATGTCTCCAGATTTTAATTTGCCCAGTAACATATGAATGATACAACCATCCGCTTCGACCCGTTTCATGGCTGTCCGGCAAAGTTCCTCATGTGCTCTATGCATTGGATTACGAGTTTGAAAGGCGACCACCTTCTCCCAGCCTAGGTTCGAAATTGATTTCCTTATCTGAACCGCGGTTCGGAAAGTATCAGGAAACTCCTTTTCGAAATAACTAAAATTCAGCACGCGTGTAGGACCTGAAAGAATCACATTACCTTGATCGAGAAAATCTTTGACTCCAGGATGATCAGCATCAGAGGTACGATAAACTTGTTTGCATATTTCTTGAACTTCGGATTTGCCAATTGTTTCGATTTTGACATTGTCAATGATCGCAATAACCGGACTGTCTGGCAGGTTTGAATCCTTAAGTGCTATAGGATATCCAGCTTTTAGTCCACTGATACTCTCGGTTCTACAGAGTACTGGGATAGGCCAAAACAGACCGGATTGAGTATGAAGAGTTTTGGATACAGACAGTGCATCTGCTTTATTCATAAAGCCGGGTAGGGGTGTAAAATAACCACCACCCAGCATTACTGCATTCGCTACACTAGCGGAACTGACCATAGCAGAGGGTAGTTTTTCAGCTTCCCTAGTTGCCTGATCTCGTTCAGCGCGATCTTGTATGATTAACGGTTTAAGTTGTTCTGATTGATGTGGTCTGATCATGAAGAAATTCCCGCGTTTCTGCGAACCTGAACAGCTTCAGCCAAGTCATTCAGGATATCTTTTGTCTGTTCAAAGCTGATACAGGCATCAGTGATACTTTGCCCATATTGTAGCGCGACACCATTTTCAACATCTTGGCGACCTGCTACAAGATGACTTTCAATCATTACCCCGATGATACGTTTGTCTCCATTTGAAATCTGTTTTGCAACATCTTTAGCAACAGCTATCTGATTATCTGGAATCTTTTTGCTATTCGCGTGACTGAAATCGATCATCACTTGGGGTCGCAGGCCGGCTGCCTCTAGTTTTGAGCAAGTGTTATGAACACTCTGGGCATCGAAATTTGGTTCTCGGCCTCCTCGAAGGATAATATGACAATCGCTGTTTCCGGTGGTAGTGAAAATTGCCGAGTGACCATCTTTGGTCAAAGAGAGAAAATGATGAGGATGACACGCCGCTCGGATGCCATCAACTGCGATATCGAGATTTCCATTCGTACCGTTCTTTAGGCCAACCGGGCAGGACAAGCCAGAGACCACCTCCCGGTGTACCTGGCTTTCTGTTGTACGTGCTCCTATCGCTCCCCATGAAATAAGATCTGCGACATACTGGGGGGTAATGATATCAAGATATTCAGTACCGGCAGGTATACCTAACTCATTTAAATCAAGTAACAGTTGACGAGCTAATCTTAGACCTTTATTTATATTGAAACTGTTATCTAGGTCTGGGTCATTGATCAGTCCTTTCCAACCGACAGTAGTCCGAGGTTTTTCGAAATAGACTCGCATCACAATCAGCAGATCTTGTTTGAGTCTGTTTTTCATCTCAAGGAGCTTGTTTGCGTAATCCAGAGCAGCCTTAGGATCGTGGATAGAGCAAGGGCCTGATACGATAAGGAGTCGATCATCCTTGCCATTTAAGATGTCTTGAATACCTTTTCGGGTTGCGAGAGTTAACTCGGCAGATTTTTCTGAAATCGGAATTTCCAGATAGATATCATTGGGATTGATTACATGCTGGATTTTTGCAATTCGCAAATCGTCTATATTATTTTTGTTCATGGCTAAATTGTAGAGTAAATCCTAGCAAGGAATAGAGCATAGTGACAGATCACGTGTTCAAGTTTCGTATAGCTGCCAATTATCAGTTAGGAGTTTGGCTACGAATGGATCTACAGCAATCGCTTGGAAGCTGTCATGATTGTTAGTACGATGGTGGACTATTGCCCAGAGTACCGTATCCCCATCGGAGCCTGTAGCGATGATAACACAAAATCTTGCACCCTATTGAACGAGGGAGCTCATATCTCGGGTGAATGTTGAAGATCAACCCTGTTTACCGAACGGAACTCGGACTAAAACTCTCGAACAAACCGCAACAGATACTCCTTTTGGTGTTTCAGTTCATTTTATTCGATAACAAAAATACAAATATTCTATTTCCAAAATAGCAAAATAATTTTCCTTTATTTGTGAAATCATCATAAATTTCTCTTGTTCATTCAACCTTCAGGGGATGCTCGTAATGTGGGATATATGTTGTATAAATTTTAGAGGCAATTATTTTGAGATTATTGAAATCGAACCAACTAAATGCAATAAACCAACCTGGCATGTATCGAGTAGCACTTGGTCTTTATCTTCGGGTAGCACCGGGAGGTAGTAAACAATTCGTACAAAGGATTATGATCCAAGGAAAACGTTGTGATATTGGTTTAGGTGGATGGCCAGCAACCTCACTTACTGAAGCAAAGGAAAAAGCGATATGCAATCGTGCAGAAGTGTTAGCAGGAGGTAATCCAATTACCGGAAGAAGTACACTTAAACAAACAAAAAAACGCGATAATCTACTACCTTCGTTTGCTCAAATTCAGGAAGAAACTCTTGATAATTTGAAAGTAACATGGCGAAATCCCAAAACCGGCAAGAACTGGAAGGAAGGTATGGATAAATATGTTACTTCGGTAATCGGCAATACCCCGATTGATGAGGTAAGTCGAGAGGATGTCCTGAATATTCTGGTGCCGCTTTGGATCGACAAACCCAATCTAGCAAGAAAAACACGACAAAGAATGAGTGCTGTATTCAAACTAGCAATGGCTTATGGTTATATCGATAGCAACTTGGCTGGTGAAGCAATTGATGGTGCATTGCCGAAACAAAATCCCAAAAAATCTCATCATCGTGCTCTCCCCTACTCACGAGTTCCCAGAATGCTTGAAGCGGTATGGAAAGCCGACGTCAATATGGCTGCCATGGCTGCCATTTGCTGGCTTACTTTGACTGCATGTCGATCAAGTGAAGCACGAAATGCAAAATGGACGGAAATCAATTTGAAAAATCGAATATGGAAAATTCCAAGCTCGCGCATGAAAGCGAATAAGGAACACCGTGTACCGATCACTGAGGGAATGATATTGATTCTTGAAATCGTCAAACCTCTCAAGGATGGGTCCGGTTACCTTTTTCCGTCTACAAGATGCCCAAGGAATCCGCTTGGTGAAAATTCCTTCAGTCACTTAATTCGCTATGTTGGTTACGGAAAACAAACGACAATTCATGGGTTGCGATCTTCATTCAGGGATTGGGCGGCTGAAAAAGGTGTAAGCAGGGAACTAGCTGAACAAGCCTTAGCTCATAGTGTTCAGGGTGTTGAAGCCTCGTATTTCCGATCAGATTTACTCCGCAAACGTCGAGCGGTCATGAAGCAGTGGGATGAGCATTGCATGAAGAAGTGTCGCAAGATACTTGAAAACTTGATAGAACAGATAAATCAAGAATCGGAATAAATTTCCAGCATATCCATCATTTAGCCTGTGGTACAAAGTGTTGGATAAATTACCAACTATTTATCTCCTCTTTTGAAGAAAATTGTCGTTTATTCTCTATCGTGTTAACTCAACATTCGATATTGGATTTCCTAACCACCCTTGGACGATCTTATCGAGGATATGAGATCGATATTTGAGCATCAAGGGGAGATAGCTGACTAATCAAAAAGTAGAACTATGTTTTGAAGAAAATCTGCAACGCGTTCTCGGTCAGAGGGCAATTCAGTCCATTTAAATTCACTAACCTTTCTGGCTTTTTCTCTTTCCTTTCTGGCAACCCATCGATGAGATACATGAATATGAGTATTATTTGCTTTTGGTTGTTCGAAATGAATGCGAAATTGATGCAAAACTGTTTCTCGTTGAGTGAGTGAGGTTACCAATGATCTGGCAAATCGCATGGCTACTGATCTCGCTTCTGTCACATCTTTGGGGCTCTGTATCCATTCAGTTTCCATCATCCCCGTTTCGGGATTATTTTCTACAAGACCTATACCGCTGTTTTTCCAGAATTCCTCCATGATTTCCCACGCCGCATTCTTATGTGTATCAACTTCTACCCATTGTCGATTCCCTTCACTGACAATCCGTGCTCCATCAATGATCGGCAAAACTGTATAACCTACCGACCCGCTGTCTTCATTCCCAATTGAATTCTCATTATCTGAACTGATCACTCTGGGGGGCAAGTCCAACGATTGTGTTGAGGTTGGTTGGTAGAGCTGACCTCCGGCCTGATTGATGACCACACCACGAAATTCAGCTGGTTGTTTGTTCGCATCGGCTTCTTTGGGGTTTTGTCTGGTGCTTGGGGCACTGTCTTTCGGAGATGTACCACTACACGATACTACTACCAGAATGCTAAGCATACATAGTATACTTTTGGCGATGGAATGAATTTGGTTCATAGTATGCTAGGATTTACCAATATCGAATTTTAAAAACACGCAGTTATAAGTTATAGGCTTAAATTCTATAATACAATTATATCGCTAGATGCCAGTCTGCATACATATGCAAGTGAGGCCATTCTGCGACTATTTTGTTCGCCATTGGTGAACAAAAATGGTACGCAACTTATTGCGACAACCCATGATACAAATTTAATGGGAATTTTTTCGACAGTCCTAGGATATCTGCAAGGACGGTTCGGCGCGGTACCAAACGATGATCCTGTAGCTGAATTGCTTGAGTCCCATTAAAGTAGCAAAGCGTCAAACGGGCAGAATCGGTCGACGAGGGTCGAGCAAAGAGCCCAAGGTTCTGTTCACCCTATTTTGTGAAGGTGAAAATACAGGGCCTGCAAATTTTTCCGCCATACGGAAATTTTATAGAGATGCTCTGGTTTCAATCGAAAGCCATGATGGTGTGGGTGGCCCGATCACAATCGCTGAAAAAGCATTGAAATTTGCTAAATCAGAAGGATTGGCGCGAGGTAGCAGTCGGAAGCAGAATCTGTTTGAAAAACGAGATCAGGTTTGGGTTGTGTTTGATCGGGATGAACATGAGAGATATCAAGAAGCAGTCAATCTTTGTGAGACCAACGGAATTGGGGTTGCAAGATAAAATCCATGCTTTGAAGTCTGGTTGATCTTACATGAGCAGGATTATGATCGACCGGATAACTGCCATTAAATACAACAGGAATTGCAGCGTTTGCGGACCGAATACAAGAGGTCATGAGCAAAGGTGCTAGACTGCGAAGAAATGGTGGATCGAGTTCCCCTTGCAGGAAAACGGGGACAGGTGCTACTTCGTCGTCGGGAAGATGAAGGTGACCCACATGGGCGACCCTCTACGACGGTGGGCGATTTGACGAAAGCCATTAAAGCCGCCCATGAGCGGGCACAAGAGGAGATGTGAATTTATTCTTAAGTATCCTCCCCCAGCATCGGCACCAAAATAGTTATATGCGGATCGGATCGGGAAAGGGGCAGAATCATACGCTAAGGAATTTTTACGGTGACGTTTCAATGGACGCTGAAGTGAGTCTTGACCATACTCGCTAATCACCCCACACGAACATCCTTCATCGAAGCGGCGCTTGAGAAGGCGGCTGAGATGAATCCGCAGGAGACGGATGATAAATGGCTCGAAGTATTGACCGTAGAGTCCACACCCTACATCAGGGAGTGCGACATTGCCGCGTGTTGGTCTTGGGACGAATGGCCCGATAGATAATACCGAGCTCGGCATTAATGCAAATCTCTCACTAGTGAACAATTGCTGAAATCTATTGTTGAAAATGTAGTTTCGAAACAGAAATATGCTGTCTAGCAACCATCAACCACTGATAATATGTCAAAATATACCAGCAATATATGAAGTTTCAGCTCTTGCCAGAATCTGATTACTCAAAACATACACTCTACAAATTGAGTTTGTATAATACTGGTTTGTTTAACACTAGGAGTCGCTGTCTTGCAAACAGGTGTGAAAAACATGACAGTTACTGCATAAAAATCTACTCGTACCTATGCATATTCTGATCATTGAAGATAACGAAGAAATTGCCACCCACATCATTAACAATCTGATCGAAAATGGTCATCAGGCTGACCATGCGTTGCGTGGTGATGAAGGTGTTGAAATAGCGATGAGTGGAAACTATGACGTGCTTATCGTTGATAGGATGCTACCAGGAATGGACGGACTGGATTTAATCAGACGATTACGCGAGCAAGGCAATCAGACACCGACTTTGATCCTGAGTTCTCTTGGCGATACGGACAATCGAGTCTTGGGATTGAATGCAGGTGGCGATGATTACCTTACCAAACCCTTTGCATTTTCTGAATTGCTAGCTCGAATCCATGCACTCAACCGGCGAAATCATTCGCAAACCCAAGAAACGACTTTGGTAGTCGGTAATCTGAAAATGGATCTGTTGACTCGCGAAGTTTGGCGTAATGAGAAATTGATCGAACTCGAACCACGTTCATTTAGCCTCTTGGAATGCTTCATGCGCCATAGCAATCAGATTGTAACGCGCGAAATGCTATTACTCCATGTCTGGGACTACAAATTTGATCCTCAAACCAATGTGGTGGATGTACACGTCAGTCGCTTGCGCAGCAAAATTGACAAGGACTTCGATGACCAAATGTTATTGACCATCAGAGGAGTTGGATGGACATTGAGCGATGCTAAATGTTAACAAGCCGTTTAAAAGTTATGCATCCAAGCTGACTGCCCTGTATATCGTTATCTTCAGCATATCTACACTGATCATTTTTTATTTCTTATATCTATTCTCAACCGCATACATGCAACAACAGCTAGAGGATGCTGTCAACGCAGAAATTCAAGGTCTCGCGGAACATTACGATAAAGAAGGTATAGAAGGACTCCAGAGAGTCATCCTTTTTCGAGTCGAACGATACGGACAAGCAGACAATACCATTTACCTATTAGTTAACCACAACGCTACACCCATTGTTGGAAATATAGTCAAATGGCCTTCCAGTGCAAAAGAAAAAGGGAAATGGATCGAATTTTCCCTTAAATCTGATCTGCCCAGTGATGAATCCTACTTGGCGCAAGCCAAAATCTTCAAATTACCCAAACCCGGAGACCCAGAACGTCCTTATGGACTATTGGTCGGCAAAATTGTTCAACCCCTAGTCGATATCAAACAAAGCATTCAGGCTGCGATCGCATGGGGAATTGTAGTCATGATTCTTCTGAGTGCTTTGGGTGGTACATTACTTGGTCGAAAAGCCACAAAAAAAATAGCCAGAATAAACCAAACAACAACCAGCATTATGTCTGGCAATATGTCTGAGCGTGTACCACTGAGTAAAGAGGCTGATGATCTTGATTTGGTGGCAGCAAACTTAAACGTAATGCTTGATCGGATTGAAACCTTGATGGAAGATATCCGTCGAGTATCCGACAATATAGCACATGACCTTCGAACTCCCCTTTCACGCTTACGACATAAACTTGAAGAAAGTCTCAATAAATCTGAATCAGACTCTGAACTAGCCGAAAGCCTTGAAAAATCTATTGAAGCAGCCGACTCACTGCTCGCGACATTTAATGCCCTGCTAAGAATTGCGAAAATCGAAGCTGGACATGTTGAGGCAGGGTTCTGTGAAATTGAAATCAGTTCACTCATCAAGGATATTGTGGATTTCTATGAACCTCTGGCAGAAGAAAAACAACAAACCCTCAAAGCTGACATTGAGGCCGATGTCAAAGCATATGGCGACCGAAATCTCTTATTTCAGGCGTTTGCAAATATTTTGGAAAATGCCATTAAATATACACCTGACCATGGCAAGATTTCTGTCTCTCTTAACCTATCTGATGATCAAGTCACAATAATCATCGCTGATACTGGACCCGGCATTCCCGAATCAGAAAAAGAAGGAATTTTTGTTCGCTTTTATCGACTCGACCAAAGCCGAAATAGCCCAGGGAGCGGTCTTGGACTGAGCATGACGAAAGCCATTATCAACTTACACAAAGGCTCAATTGAACCTGAAAGTAATCAGCCGGGCATGCGTATGGTTGTGCAAATTCCGATTGAAGCTCCGAAAAATACTTTAACTCTATAAACTAACTGAAATCGATATCATAAATGTGGAGTCAAGATGCTTAAGGTATGGATATTGCTTAAAAAAAACGACTTGCTGCTTATCAATCATCAGATCTAGAAAGAGCGTATAAAATTAAATTCAAACTGGAAACTCCTGACTTTCGGAAACTGGAAAAGCACATTCATGAGACCTTTCCTCATAACCACGAGTGGGTGCAGTTAGACCTAGAAGACATTAAAACAGAAATAAAAAACTTCCGAGTGAAATCAAATGAATGAAAACAGATCAAGAGCAAACAATCCAGATACAATAAGTACTTTGAATGTCTGAATGCAACACCAAAACAGGTTGCAAGGATGATGATGCACTCGAGTCCGAGAAGTTCGGATAAGTGGAAATACCTGAAAAATTCAGAGAAAGATAAGCGATGAGAGTGAAGATGATTTTTCGAGACAATGATTAGGATTGGCTATCATTTCCTTTTATTCGACCGGTATAGCCAGTCCTTCAATACGAATTGGTTGAGACGAATCGGACTTTTCATCAACCGGCTCCACTCCATTGTCGGTCTGCTCTTCCTGCCCAATTAATTTTGATTCAAGCAAATTGGGTATTGAAATTCTGGATTGATCCAAAAATTGAAAAGTCGTATACAAACCCCCAAGACTAATCGCGATGATCGTGAATATTATCCAGATTAACCAGCGATACCGATTGGACCTCCTTGGGCTGGTGGCACGTTGGGCAGGCACATTGAGATTGGTTGTGGAAGCAATACCGATATTGGTTTCTGGTCCAAGTTCTAATTTATCCAGCAAGTCATCGGAGT
The DNA here is from genome assembly GCA_026708585.1 of Gammaproteobacteria bacterium. Lineage (GTDB taxonomy): Bacteria > Pseudomonadota > Gammaproteobacteria > Arenicellales > Poriferihabitantaceae > Poriferihabitans. Next base: position 10,465 of record JAPOUQ010000083.1, on the reverse strand, counting down.
TAAGTTTCAATAACGCACAATAAGAGCGGATGTAGCCTCTGATATAGGTATGTCCAGGCAACAAATCATATTGGTCATTTTCCAGAGCAGCTATAAAGCCTTGTCCCAGTTTGAGCGAATTTGCAACATCTGTTCTTGAAAGTTTCTGACTTTCCCTAGAGTTGCGAAGGGTTTGCCCTATTGAGTGAAATTTTTCGACGCTAACTTGCCCAACTTCAGGATTCATCTTCCATTTGCCGACTGTGCATGCTGGAAGTTTACCCGATTAGCGCCTTATTTGGTCAGATAAAAATAAATACTCTCTCTACAAATTTCAGGATTCTAGGACCTTCATGCTAAGTCTTACCTTACCTTGCTTATCGATTTCGAGCACCTTGACGCGAACAATATCACCTTCTGAAAGCACATCACTCACCTCATTTACGCGTTTATTCGATATTTGTGAAATATGAACCAATCCATCACGACCGGGTAGAATGTTCACATAGGCACCGTAACCCATAATCCGAACTACCTTTCCTTCATAGATTTGATTGACTTCGACATCGGCTGTGATTTGCTCAATTCGCTTGATTGCTTCCTGAGCAGCTGCATTGTCTGTTGAGGCCAATTTGACCGTGCCATCATCATCAATATCAATATTCACATTTGTCTCCTCGCAGATTGACCGAATCACGGCACCACCTTTGCCAATGACATCACGGATTTTTTCGGGTTTAATGCGAATTGTCATAATGCGAGGAGCGTAATCCGACATCTCACCAACAGAATCAATGGCCTTATTCATTTCTCCTAGAATATGCATCCGTCCCGATTTAGCCTGATCTAACGCTTTAGACATAATCTCTTCTGTTATACCATCAATTTTTATGTCCATCTGAAGAGCGGTAATCCCATCTGCGGTGCCAGCAACCTTAAAATCCATATCCCCGAGATGATCCTCATCTCCTAAAATGTCGGTCAATACCGCAAATTCATCTCCCTCTTTAATTAGTCCCATAGCAACTCCTGCAACTGCTCCCTTGGTATTAACACCTGCCTGCATCAATGCGAGCGAAGTTCCACAAACCGTAGCCATGGAACTTGAGCCATTTGACTCAGTAATTTCTGAAACAACACGGATTGTATAAGGAAAATCTTCTTGACTGGGCAATACAGCCTTGATTCCTCGCTTGGCCAATCGTCCATGACCAATTTCACGACGTTTTGGAGAACCTACTCGACCCGTTTCTCCAACACAGTAAGGTGGAAAGTTATAGTGCAACATGAAGCTATCTCGATAATCTCCTTCAAGAGCATCGATCAGTTGCGCATCTCGGTCTGTACCTAAAGTAACGACTACTATTGCTTGGGTCTCTCCTCGGGTGAACACTACAGACCCATGAGTCCTTGGCAGAATTCCGGTTTCGATAGTGATCGGTCGTACCGTTTCAGTATTCCTTCCATCAATTCTAGAATTTCCAGACAAAATCAACTGCCGAACATGTTTCTTCTCTAAAGATTTAAATGCATTGAGCAAGTCAGTTGCAGAAGGTTGATCCGTTTCGGGGTCGCCGATTTCATTTAATACTCGGTCTTTAACTCCAGATAAAGCTGCCAGTCGCTCTGTTTTGTCGGCGATTGCATAGGCTTCAGCAATTCCAGCTTCAGCAAATTGCTTGACCTGATCTGCGATGCTTTCGTCTTTTTGAGCAGGTTGCCAATCCCATGGTTCTTTGCCCGCCTCTTGACCTAACTCCTGTATAGCCTGAATTGCAGTTAATCCTTCACGATGCCCAAACATAACTGCACCAAGCATAACTTCCTCAGACAGAATATTCGCTTCTGATTCAACCATCAATACAGCATTTTGGGTCCCAGCCACTACCAAATCCAAATCTGACTTTGTTTGTACGATCGATCGATTAGGGTTCAAGACATATTCCCCATTCACATAACCAACCCGAGTAGCAGCAATCGGGCCATCAAACGGAATGCCAGATATTTCCAAGGCAGCAGAAGTACCCAGCATAGCAACAATATCAGGATTGATCTCTGGATCCAGCGACAACACAGTTACGATAATCTGAACCTCGTTCAAAAATCCATCAGGGAATAGAGGACGGATAGGTCGATCAATCAATCGGCAAGTCAGAATAGCATTTTCAGAGGGTCTACCCTCCCGTTTAAAGAAGCCGCCTGGAATCTTTCCGGCTGAATATGAGCGCTCTTCATAATCTACAGTGAGTGGGAAGAAATCCTGTCCGGGTGATTGCTCTTTTCGACCAACAACCGTGGACATAACCACAGTATCACCCATACTTGCTATAACCGCACCTTGTGCTTGTCTAGCAATTACACCAGTTTCCAGTCGAACCTCGTGCTGACCATATTGAAAGGTCTTAATAATTTTATTCAAAGTTTTTTCTCAAAAAGTGATAAGTTATTGGGTTACTTTCGTAAACCCAGTTTTTTGATCAGTGATCGATAACGTTCTAGATCAGTTTTACGAAGATAATCCAGCATCTTGCGACGCTGATTTACCAACTTTAGTAAGCCTCGCCTTGAATGGTTATCGTGGGGATGGATTTTGAAGTGACTAGACAAATCTTGAATTCTTGCCGTGATCAAGGCTATCTGTACTTCTGGCGATCCGGTATCTGCATCGCCACGCCGATGATTGATCATTACGGCAGCTTTATCTTGAGCAGTCAATGCCATTTTATGTGTATATTGATTAATTTCAGATTACATTCTGAACAATTGAAATGATCAACAAAATTATCGAGCATAAGCCAGAGGCCCAGAACTCAATGAATTTGTAAGGGTTACATATTGTATCCACGATTTAGATCATTGCAACTCTTTTATAACAGGTAAAATATTGGGGTTGGTTATGAAACCGCTCTGGTTTGATGACCGATAGAAACGATCATGAAAATAAATTTGCTCGGTTTAATAGGAAAAGTACACTGCTTGTGATATCAGCTGGGCTCGATTTGTGGTTTTCCTTTTATCTACCCTACAACTGAACAAGCGAAAATGCTTTCAACATTATCCAATTCAAATCCAGTAGATGGAGTGTTATTTGACCTTGACGGCCTTTTACTGAACACAGAATTGATCTACACACGAGTCTCACAGGAAATCGTTTCCCGGTACGGAAAAACTTTTGATTGGTCTGTAAAAGCCAATATGATAGGACGTCCAGCGATTGATTCATCTAGGCATCTAGTAGAAACTTTGGGCATTCCAATGAGTCCAGAGGAATATCTTGAAGAGAGAGAAGAACTATTGCGAAAGTATCTTCCCGAGTGCAACCCATTATCCGGGGCTGAAAGAATCGTCCGACATTTCCATCAACACAAGATACCAATCGCCATAGCGACCAGTTCAAGTCTGGAACTATATAAAATCAAAGTACAACGCCACCATTCTTGGATCGATTTGTTTGAGGTAGTGATAACCTCAGATGATCCATCCGTTAGACGCGGTAAACCTTCACCCGATATTTTTCTTATTGCTGCTTCAAAGCTTGGAATCAAGGCGAGTCGAACCCTGGTTTTTGAAGATGCGCCATCAGGGTTAGCAGCTGGCAAAGCTGCGGGCATGCGGGTGATTGCCATACCCGATCCCAATATGGACAAATCTCGCTATCAAGGTGCAGAGCAGATTTTAGATGGACTAAATGATTTCGATCCTACCCGTTTCGGACTGCCCGATTACAATGTTTAATCGACTATCCTCTCATTCTACTGCCAACCGGATCAAACAATGCCGGTGTTTGAATCACAGCTGGGCACTTTTTGCCTAGTAGTTCGATCGCAAAATGGTTTTCAGAATCAATCAATCCAGTCGGTAAAAATCCGATTGCAACACTTTTCTGGCAAAAATGGGCATATCCACCCGAGGTTACGAATCCAACCACATCGTCGTGGAAAAATATCGGCTCATCACCCACTGCATCTGTATCTTCAGTATCAACAATCAAGGTACAAAGTTTCCGGTCCGGTGGGTTGTCTCGTTCATGGAGAGCTGCCTGCTTACCAATAAAATCAATGTCTCTTTTGTAATCGATAAACCGGTTTAAGCCAGTTTCCATCGGACTATAGTCTGGGCGGTACTCTCTCAACCATGATCCAAATGACTTCTCTAATCGTAGGCTCATCATGGCACGCATACCAAATGGTCTGAGACCAAGTGGTTGTCCTGCTGCTTCTAGCAAACGAAACAACCCCACTTGATGATCCCGAGGAACATAAATTTCATACCCTAAATCACCAGTATAGGAAACTCGAAATACGATGGCAGTGAATGGACCAACTTGCAATGACCGAACAGACATGAAAGGAAATGATTCGTTTGAAACATCTTCATTGCAGACTTGTGAGAGTAATTTTCGAGACTGAGGTCCTGCTATATGGAAGCCAATTAAATCATCCGAAATATTACGGATTTGCACTCCTTGATCGGGTAGGTTCGTCTCAAACCATCGCATATGAAAACTTTGTGCGACATATGACGCATGCAGCTGAAAGCGGCTATCTTTCAACCTTGAAACGGTAAAATCACCAATAAGTCGACCTTGGGGACTTAACATTGGAGAGAGAGAGATTTTTCCTATGTCGGGAATTCGCCCAGCCATGATCTTGGAAATCCAAGCCTCACAATTCTCACCCGTTATTTCAAACTTACTGAAATTATGGATCTCATTAATACCGACTGCATTGCGTACAGCTCGGCATTCTTCACCTACGACATCAAAAGCATTTGATCTTCGAAAACATGGGATCTCATACGGTGAATCACCTTGTTTAGCAAAATAATTTACCACTTCCATGCCATAAACAGAACCGAACACAGCATTTTTTGATTGCCAAATACTATAGGCGGGGGTTGTTCGAAATGGGCGAGCGACTGGCAATTCTTCATTCGGATATGGAACTGAAAATCGCCTTTGGTAATATTCTCGAACCTTTTGTCGGGTATAGGGTTCAGTACAATAAGTTCCAAAACGTGCAACATCCATGGCAAAAATATCTCTTGAAGGTTCTCCGTTAACCATCCACTCTGCTAGACTTAAACCAACACCCCCTCCTTGGCTAAATCCGGCCATTACCGCACAAGCTGACCAATAGTTTGCTAATCCAGGCACAGGACCTACCAGAGGATTGCCATCAGGTGTAAACGTAAACGGACCGTTGATGATCGATTTTATTCCAGCACTTTTCAATATTGGAAATCGGTGAAAGGCTTGTTGCATTGAATGATCAATTCGATCAAGATCGTCCGGTAGCAATTCATGACCAAAGTTCCAGGGTGATCCGTCAACGGCCCAGAGTGTACAATCCTGTTCGTAGAAGCCGATTACAATTCCCTGCCCTTCTTGGCGGAGATAACTTTCAGCGCTTGGATCAATAACATGACATAATTCTTTTGGTGAACTGGCTATCTCTTCAATTCGATCGCTAACAATATATTGATGCTCCATGGGGTGTAATGGGAGATAGACTCCGGCCATGGCTCCAACTTCCCTAGCCCAGAGTCCTGCCGCATTCACAACATGCTCGGCTGTGATTTTGCCTTTTTCTGTTATCACTTCCCAACTTCCATCTGCCTTTGGATTCGTAGCCAAAACCCGATTGTTAATCGATATTTCTGCACCTTGTATTTGAGCTGCTTTAGCATAGGCGTGTGTGGTGCCTGACGGATCGAGATGTCCGTCAAGTGGATCATATAGAGCACCAATAATTCCATCGATATTGGTTATCGGTGATAAATCCTCGATTTCCTTTGGAGTAACAAGATGCGTTTCAAGCCCCATATATCGGAATTTGGCCTGCTCGGCTTTCAAAAAATCCATACGGTCCGAGCTATCCGCAAGCGTCAATCCACCGACATGATGCAACCCACAGCTTTGTCCCGAAATCTCTTCGAGTTCATCGTAAAGGCCAATGGTATAGCCTTGGAGAGAGGCAATGTTGGTATCGGCATTCAAGGTATGAAATCCACCTGCTGCATGCCATGTTGAGCCTGAGGTTAGAGAAGAGCGCTCGAGCAACATGATATCCTTCCAGCCTAATTTAGTCAGATGGTAAAGTACGCTACAGCCGACCACGCCTCCTCCAATAATTACTGCCTGAACATCTTTAACCATGATTCTCTCCTATTTCGTTTACTGGTTTAATTGATAACTGTTCATTGAGGCCAAGCACTACCAAGACGGTTTCAGTTGTTGCTTGCGAATACTCACATAGTCGTCAATCGATTCGCCTATTGCTTCATTCAGTGGCGGTGTCTGATACTCATCAAGAGCATCTTTATATAGTTGGTTCGCACGTTCAGCAGTTTGAATCCGTCCGCTTTCAGTCCAACTTTCAAAATTGCTCCAATCGGAGCATAACGGGTGATAGAAGGCACTCTGATAGCGTTCGATCGTATGAGCTGTACCAAAGAAATGCCCGCCCGCTCCAACTTCCCGAATGGCTTCAAATGCTAGTTCCGATTCACTGATCTGAACCGGCTTGAGAAACTCAGACATCATCTGCACCATTTCAATATCGACCATGAACTTTTCAAATGAGGCACAAAGCCCACCTTCCAACCAACCCGCTCCATGCTTGATCATATTGCCGTGTGCCATAACTGATGCCCAAAGAGACATTCCAGATTCCCAGGCTGCTTGTGCATCCACGCAGTTTGCTGCATTTACGTTTGAAGTTCGATAAGGAATTCGATATTTTCGGGCGAACTGCCCTCCAATCATGACAGCTTTTGCATATTCCGGTGTTCCGAACGCTGGCGACCCAGATTTCATATCCACATTCGAGGTAAACCCACCATACATTGCAGGGGCTCCGGGATTCACCATCTGGGTTACAGCCAGTACTCCAAGTGCTTCTGCATTTTGCTGGCTCAGGGCTCCAGCCAGGGTTACGGGACTCATTGCCCCTGCCAAGGTAAATGGTGTGACCACCACAGGCTGTCCGAATTCAGCCATTGTCATTAACCCTTCCATCATTGGAACATCGACTTTGAGTGGAGAATTCGAATTGACCACGGTAATAATACTGGGTTCCTGTTTCAGCTGTTCATGATTGATGGCTCTGGCCATACAAATCATCTCAATTGCATCCTCAACCCGGTCATTACCCAAACAGTAAACTGGCCAAGCTTTTTCCGTCAATTTTATGAATGCCTGATAGGCATCAAGGTGGCGGGTGTGAGGAGGCAAGTCAGTCGGTTCTACTGGATAGCCGGAAAAACAGCTGATCACATTGAAAGTCTGCCCAAGCTTCAGGAATTTGCAATAATCATCAAAGTTACCACTGCGTCGCCCATGGTCAAGATCTGAGCAATTCGGAGCACTAGCTACCGTAGTGAAGTTGATATGATTTTGCCCGTAAATCCGGTTGAACTTTTGATTACGGGCATGGAGAAGGAAGGTTTCAGGAATGGTCGAAATCGCATCTACAATTAGATTTCTATCGAAGGTTACATAACCAGATTTCGGATCAATCTCGGCACCGTGGGAGAGCATCAACTCTTTTGCTTTATCACTCAAAATTTCCAGTCCGATTTCCTCAAGGATACGCATCGAGTTATCGTGCAGTGCTTGCAATTCATCTTCACTCACTAATTCGATTGGAGGATAAGGATTGGTAATTGCAGAGAATGGGAGTTGTTCTATCCCCCGAGATAGACTGCCAGTCTGACGACGTGATCTTCTTACCATTATATGTATGGAATCACCGATGGGATGACGACTGCGAAATTATATCGATTTTCTGTCAAATAATACTCAAAATTCTCTCGAAATCATTCACCTAATTCTTGAATAGAGTTCTCTATTTTTTTCGTAATAAATTGAATATATTATATTTATACCCAAGATAGAATCATTCTTCGAGTGAAACGCCCTAGTCTCATAGAAACTATTCTATACAAGATTTTGGGGTACTTTCATGTTTTTAATTATAGATAAGGGAAATCGTAATTCATCAAATTATGATGGCATGGGGTGATGATTGTGGATCCGATTTCTACTCCAACCATTGGTTGTTTGGAACAGTTGTTATAACCCATTCAATATCGCTACATTTGACTTGAAAATTTCGATATAGCTAGGATAAGATAGACTCATGCCAGAAACATCAAAACAGGATTTAGAAAAACAGATCCAGAAACTGAATGAACAGAATCAAGAACGAGCGAAAGAGATTGCCGTTCTGTAGGAGAAGATGAACACAAAACATGCGATAACTGAAACTTCAACCAAGCGCGTGAATGCGGCTTTCGAACGATTGAGAACCGACTTGGCCAAGCGGGATAATCGACTCATCATTTCAGTGTTGGGCATTGTGGTGGCTGGTATCACCATTCTCGGATAGATTGCTAGCCGAATCCTACCTGACTTCAAGGCATTCTCGACATACCAGAAACAACTACTGTACTCTGCCTTGTGTTGCGCATGAACCGTTTTCACTGTAGGGAACAATTCTGATTCTCCCTGACTCTGCAAACGCCCTCCAAGTTGTGCTATCGAACAATCATGAGGCACATTCCAACACAATCATTGCGTTGTTTTCAGCTAACACCAAGAGCTTCAGCCACAAAGATAGTTTGCGCTTGTCGGAGCGGTTTGCAAACTGATTGTAAAGCATCCAGTTGATTGCTTTGTTGCAAGATCAGTTTGAGGAGTATAACTTATATCGATCATGGAGGTAGTAGTACTGAAAAATGAGATTTGTATCGCCAAAGATACGTTATCGTCGAATCGAGGGAATAGCATACGGTGTCTGTTATTGCATAGTTGGATTGCAAGGTTGTGCTGTTCTGGTTTTCGGCTTAGATTCAGTTGACCAGATTCCAACATCCCCCCTATGGTCGCTCCAATCCACTTATTTTGGTGCTAAAGATATTTGAGCGAATAAACAGTTCGACTTAGCCTTACCAACAAGAAGATTTTACACGGGAGTAAAAATATGGGGTAAGCGATTATTCGTACATTCGCTCCAACCGTTTTAAGATTCTCAATGCTTGCTCCTTCGGCATTTGCAGGTTTTCTATCTCTTACAAGGCGTAAACGATCTCTTCGACCTGCTCTTCTATTGTTAACTGTACGCCCACTCAATTGACCTATCTTGGACTGAAAGGTAGGGTATCATGGAACTGCTCAGCAAGTAGAAAAATACCGCTTCAACAACCCCTGACCCTCTCTATATCAACTGGGAACTAGTCGATATGAGAAATCAAATAATCCTTAAATCAAGTGCTCGAAATTGGTCAAAAAACATAGGCAATACGGGTTTCAACCCTCGATTTATCATTGCCCATTCGGTGAGTCTACAGACTCAACAAAAACGTTCCCATACAAGACATCGAGGATATTTTCGGGCTTTCTACTTATGGATTTTGGAAATGAAAGATGAACGCAAATCATCAAGAACAGAAGTAGAATATTTCACTAGGTAGCAACCAAGGACAATCCCGAAAAAATCGTCATGTCATGATAAAAAAAGGAATAACTCTATAACTGACCAACAGGTTCTCTGGATCAAGGAACAAGTCGAAACGGGACGCTATAGTCACGAAAAAGTAGTCCTGCATGAATAGATTCGGGAGCGTCAGATATTGGAACAGGAAACACCTAAAGAGTTCGGACTGTTCGAACTGCCTTGATCAAGACCAAAGAGAGCGTAAGGTATAAGGTTTACAGCAAGCGATCTGTTGGTGAAATCTGGGAAGAGGCCAAGACTTAGAAAAAACGAGTGTTAGCAAAAGTAATAATCATTAGTTGTATCTTCATCAAGTAGCAAAACACTGCATACATAAGTAATTTCAAGACAAAAATCTGTTATGACTAACCGTATCATTCTGTGTGGTATGTACACGTTCTCCCCCGCCCTTCGCAATTCCTGGCAACAGGTATTGATGCCTCTAAGCCAATCGCTCTCGCTCCCAGCCGTCGGAACTTTGGAAATACGTTATAGCAGTACTGCAGCCGACTTTCAAAAATCAAATCTCTATATTGGTCACACCTGTGGCTATCCGTTCTGGAAGGACTTCCTGAAAACGCATCAAGTGATTACAGTCCCTGAATTTACGATTGAAGGTTGCTCCGGGATCGACTACTCAAGTTGGATTGTGGCAAGAGCCAGCGACCCAAGAGAATCCCTTGAAGAATTTGAAAAAGCCAGAGCCATCGTCAATACCCATGATTCAAACAGCGGAATGAATGTGTTTCGATATGAAGTCAGCCGAGTTGCAACAGGACCACGATTCTTTTGCGAGGTGAAGAGAAGCGGATCCCACCTGAACAGTTTGGCGATGATTCGTGCCGGAACCGGTGATATTGCAGCCATTGATGCCATCACGTTCGGCCTTGCAGATCATCTGCATTTGATTAACCGATCTTTAACATTTTTGCGTTATCTGATCTAGGTCAAAATCCTATTTGGTCTATCTCTGGTCCATAAATATGCCC
>JAPOUQ010000095.1 GCA_026708585.1 Gammaproteobacteria bacterium | reverse complement strand
TCAATGTACTCACCAGAAGACTCTTACCAAAACGGCGGGGGCGGGAGAGAAAGTAATGTCTTCCAGTTCGTATGAGCTCTCGAATCAGCGGGGTCTTGTCAACATAGTAGCAACCTTCTTCACGAAGGGTTGAAAATGTTTGAATGCCAATCGGTAGCGGACGGCGTTCTGTTTTCATATAGCTTTCATTGTTATATTGATACCTCGATCATCTTAACATAGCGAGAGTGGATAGTTTTTCAAGCAATAAAGCACTCGGTACCTTGAACGTACATAATATTTAATTTGTGTCAAATTATCTTAATGATGACAACTGGGCTTCTAGGAAGAGATTTTGATTGCAATGCCCCAGTTCACATGTCTTGGCGATCTGATTCCTGCATCATCAGGATTTAGTTCATTATTTGTTATCTTCAATGCAACATGATGGGATAGAATGTCTGGGTTACAGCCGGAGTTCACGAGATCGTATGGTAGCGCAATAGCCAATTTACGTTTTTAATACAGAAACGGTTATAACTGCGACGGTGTCGATCTCGACAGGAAATTCATCTGTTCTGTCATCCACTATATTTAAAATAGTATTTTGGGTATAACACGGTCTGTGGGATCCAAAATTACGAATGACGGGATGACTAGAAAACCAAACTCATTTTGCTGCTGCTGAGAATGGGTTTCGATTTATGCGACAATAGATGCATGAATATGACAAGATCACACGAATCTTTCAGATATGAATATCTCGGTTCTACCTAATGGTGCCATGGATTGCCGAGAGTAATGAACAACATCAATACAAAGGCTTGCAGGATGATAAATAGGACTCTTCAATCGATCTCAATCCATCGTGAATGGATCTTTCGGGTTCTTGTGGTTTGTTTGCTGGCACTGGGATTCACAGGGTGCGCTAGTAATGGAAATCAAAAATCGACCGAAGACCCCCTAGAGTCCTATAATCGCTGGATGCATGATTTCAACATGGCTGGTGATCGCGTCTTGATCAAGCCACTCGCCCAGATGTATGATCAGGCATTGCCAGGACCTATCAAGACTGGGGTCCGAAATTTTTATAACAACCTTCGTGAGCCGGCAACCATCGTCAACAATCTTTTGCAGGGAAAGCCGGCAATGGCAGCGAGGGATACAGTAAGATTTGTAGTCAATACGACTATTGGTATTTTGGGTTTGTTTGATATTGCGAGTTCTATGGGTTTGCCAAGAAATGTTGAGGATTTTGGCCAGACCATGGCGGTTTGGGGTATCCCATCCGGTCCATATTTTGTATTGCCATTTTTGGGACCGAGCACTATTCGGGATTCGTTTGGAGTTGTTGTAAACTCAACATACACTGATCCAACAAATGAGTTCAAATCACCAGAACAGGAATACTCAGCGTTTCTTCGTTTAATTTCCACACGAGCGGAATTTCTTCCACTCGACAAGGTACTTGAGTCACAACCCGATCAATATCTATTTATTCGTGAGGCATGGCTACAACGAAGGCAAAAATTGATACATGATCAAGAGAATAACTCGCATGAATCCCAACAGGTCGAAGAGGCTCTGATTGACGAGTTGTTAGAAGATTGATGCCCCGTGCATGTATGCTGACAATCCTGATAGCAAAGCTTATATTTATCAATTGCCAGAGCATAACTGGATGGTTGGATCGTCGATATTCTGATATTGGATTATAATGGCAATTTATGCGATCGGCGATATTCAAGGGTGCGTAATGCCTCTCGAGCAACTTCTTGAGCGAATACAATTCGATCCTTCTAATGACCAGCTCTGGTTAACTGGTGATTTGATTAATCGCGGTCCAAACTCACTGGCTACATTGCGTCTCTTACGTAGTTTTGGTGATAGCGTGATAACCGTTATTGGCAATCATGATTTACATTTTCTTGCGGTTGCGACTGGTGTACAACACTTACGAAGAGGAGATACACTTGCCACACTCCTCAAGTCGCCAGATTTAGGAGAAATTGTAGACTGGATACGAACACGCCCGTTTATGCATTGCGATAAGTCGATAAAGACCATTATGGTCCATGCCGGACTCTATCCGGGCTGGACCCGCAAACAGGCACAGTCACGTGCGTTAGAAATTGAATCCGCTCTGCGGAGTGATGACTATATCGATTATATCGGCTGCATGTATGGTAATCGACCTTCGAAGTGGAATCCGAATCTGTCCAGAAAAGAGCGGTTCCGATTTATCGTCAATTCGTTCACCCGTATGCGTTATTGCGACCGAAAGGGCAATCTATCTCTTATGCAAAAAGGCCCACCAGGCACACAGCCTAAACGCTATCGTCCCTGGTTTGAGCATGATGCTGTTAAATGTAGCAGTTGGAGAATAGTGTTTGGACATTGGGCATCATTGGGATGCCATCAGTTTGGACGATTTATCAGTCTGGACAGTGGGTGTGTTTGGGGTGGAAGACTGACCGCAGCACGACTTGATGATCAGTTTTATGCGCCAATGTGGCATATTGGATGCTCTCGACAGAACTGATATCTTTGGCTATGCGTTGTATCCTGTTCAATACTCCATGATCAAGAATAGTGTATTTTGAATGACTATGAATGAACAGATCAAAAACCTTCTTGGTTTTCTTGCCAAGTCTCCAACCCCTTTTCATGCTGTGGAGAATATTGCTATTCGATTGGAGTCCGCTGGCTTTGAGCGGTTGGAGGAGGCGAAAGCTTGGAATACTGTACAGTCAGGCAATTATTATGTAACACGAAATGACTCATCACTAATCGCGATGCGACTTGAACAGGTTGGCGGTGATACTGGATTTCGTATAGTTGGAGCGCATACGGATAGCCCCTGTCTTAAAGTCAAACCTCAGGCTACACAGTGTCGTGATGGTTACGTTATGTTGGCGGTTGAGGTCTATGGCGGAGCGCTTTTGAATCCTTGGTTTGATCGAGACCTTGGCTTGGCTGGTCGAATCAATATCAAGACTTTATCAGGATCGATTCAATCTCGATTGCTGCGAATCAATCACCCTGTCGCGTTTATCCCGTCACTGGCAATCCACCTCGACCGTAACGCAAATGAAGACCGAAGTATCAATCGACAGAAACACCTGCCTGCGGTGCTGATGAGAACGAATGAGGATCAACACGATTTTGCAGATATACTGAAGAACTGGTTAGTCCGAGATGATCCAGAATTAGAGATTGATCATATTCTGTCGTTCGAGTTGTCTCTGTTTGATTGTCAGCCGCCCGCTTTGATTGGCTTGCATGGTGAATTTATTGCTTCTGCAAGATTGGATAACTTATTAAGTTGTCATGCTGCGACCGAGGCCTTGATCGCTTCAAAGAATGATGTCAACAAATTAATTGTCTTGAATGACCATGAAGAAGTCGGTAGTGCTTCAATGAGTGGTGCAGCAGGCCCGTTTCTGGAGTCGGTCCTTTCGCGTCTTTGTAAAGACAATGAAATACTGACGCGTTCTCTCCAGCATTCGATGCTGGTTTCTGCAGATAATGCGCATGCGGTTCATCCAAATTATGCAGATCGACATGAGCCAGACCATCGACCGCTCATTAATACCGGTCCAGTCATCAAGATCAATCATAATCAAAACTATGCCACCAACAGTGAGAGCGAAGCGTTGCTGCGGGTGGTTTGTGAGGCCAATGATATCAATGTTCAATCCTTTGTAACGCGAAGTGATCTAGGTTGTGGTTCAACCATTGGTCCGATCACAGCAACCCGCATAGGGGTTCGGACTGTTGATATCGGTGTTCCTCAATTAGGTATGCATTCGATTCGGGAACTGGCTGGAGTTCAAGATCAGATCGACCTAGTCCATGTACTCCGTGGATTTTTCGATCATGCAAACTGGCCCTTTTGACAGCGGGAAATAACGTAGCTTTGGTAAAGAAGGATATATTATCAGACTATCCGGCTAACGATGTTTCAGACAGGGTAAATGGCAACCACTGGCTTATATGCTGCACTTATGTTGCGCAGCAAATCTTCGAAAGTCAGACGATCAAGGAGTTCATGACAACTGATAGGACGCTCTGTTTCTATGAGTTTACAACTATAGGCCAGTTTGCCAATCAATAGTTCAGGCGTTCGGCCCTCGGATTTCCATTTGTCGAGAGAGTTAGATCCATCTCGTTTGGCCATCCGTTTGCCGAATGCGTCGTTCATTAGTGGGACATGTAAAAAATATGGACGAGAAAATCCAAGCGCATCAAAAAGGGCAAGTTGTCGTGGTATCGAGTCGCTTAGGTCAGACCCTCTCACGATATCAGAGATGCCCATTAGTCCATCATCCACTACCGTAGCAAACTGATAGGCATACAGTCCATCCTTTCGTCTGATAACAAAATCGCCAACGGTCTTTTCGAGTTCAACAGTGGTAGCTTGTGCGAAAACAGCTTGTGAGGTGATAGAGATATTTTGGGTTAGAAACCGCCATGAAACAGGTTTTCTGTGAGTTGTAGGCAGATTTGGTGAGTTTCCAGTCGGTCGGCAGGTTCCAGGATATATGGATTCAATCTGACCCGCATTTGGGGCACTTTGTGCGAGATGTACATCTTTTCTCGAGCAAGTGCATGGAAATACTTGTTGGGTATCTTTTAGCTGTTCAAACAATTTGTCGTAGATATCGATCCGTTCACTTTGCAGATATGGACCATAGCGGCCACCGATATCCGGTCCTTCATCCCAGTCGAGTCCCAGCCATTGAAGATCAGCAATAATCTCTTCAATTGAACCGAGTTTGTTTCTAGGTGTGTCAAGATCGTCGATACGTAATATGAACTGTCCTTTTGAGAGACGTGCATGTAGCCATGCTAACAAGGCTGTTCTGAGATTGCCGAGGTGCAAGCGTCCGGTTGGGCTCGGAGCATAGCGTCCACGATAATTTGAGTCGATTACTGGTTCTTGACTCATATCAATGAAGCAACAAGAAGAGCATTTCTTTGCGATGAAGGCTTGGCTAGTTTAAGGAGACTGGATAATTTCAAGTACAACACGATCAGCCGCTCCTGAACCTGGAATAACCTTGAGATGATCCCCGGGCAAACCAAATGCGGTCAACCATTCGGCTATGGATTCTCCCCACAGGCGACCTTCTGCTCCGCCGGGAAAACGAATTTCGACCACGTCCATTTTTGACTCGTTAAAGTTTTTCAGTATTTCTCGGATTTGAGGTAGTTCTAGAATCTTGAGACTAGTTTGAGTTTGTGGCCATTCTTCAAGGAGAATGACTTCCTGATTTTCTCCATATGCTGATGCGTAATCGACAGCGATAACAACGAAGCATAAAGTGAGAATATATCCTAGCCGCAAAACAGAATTTTGAATGCTACAGAGGTCGGTCGACATAATTATGCTCGTTTGATGAGAGAACTACAACTATAAGGCAATGAGTACAATCCTTTGTCAATGAATCGCTGTTGATGAGTGGTTCGTTTTCATTCTACACACAATAAAGGAATAGTGTTCTGCTCTGCAGCATCTTTAATTGCAGTTTCTTTTTGAATTGTATATTAGTGGATGGTTTGATTGATCGGAACATCTCTACCATGTTGGAATCATGGTTGCATATGCAATACATCATCATGATAGCGGAATGTCTGCACCGCTTGAAACCGGCTCGGGACAGTAAGGTGGAAATCTTCAACTCTTAGCAGAGTTTCCATAGTAGATGATCAATTGGGTAATTGTTGTCATCGACCATCGGCTCAATCATTTTCGGCAACGACTCGGATTTGGTTTTATAATGCATGGGTTAGGCCTCTATGGTGGATAATGATATGTATCATGAAAAC
>JAPOUQ010000007.1 GCA_026708585.1 Gammaproteobacteria bacterium | reverse complement strand
TTTATACTTATTTCAATAGTTTATTTGATTATTTCGGCAAAAATGAAGTCCGAAAGTTGAATTGTAATAGCCGTCTGTTCCGGATTTAATCTCATCGCGTATTGTTTTCCATTCCACCTTATTGAGATTACCGCTTGTTCTCAGGGTTTCCCTAGCAAATGCCTTGAGAACAATATGCAGGTGGCGGGGCCAACCATCTCAAGGCTCGGCCAATCGCTTAATTTCATCCTCATATCCGACAACATCAATCCCGAAATGAATACAGGATCTTGCCATGAATTCCTCAGCTTCAGAATCCGGAAAACAACCGATATTGTGTCCCCGATAAGAAGAAATGTGAGTCAAATCCATCCTACGGGCCGAGTGTTCGGTATCGCTGAGGCCTGCCAACACCAATACCTATCGGCAGACCACAACCATCATGCAGACTTTGAAACAACTTGGAGAGGGGATCTTCTGAATCACGTTTAAACCGCTGTGCCTCGTCGATGGCCAACACGATCGGCCGGTCAAATACGCCGTGCTGTTCGACCCAGGTCCCAAATACATCCCAGCGTGTACGCAGTCTTGTTGGTTCCACTGTCTTTTCTTCTTTGCCTCCAACCCGGGTTGGACCGAAGCCAATCCCAACCTCGCCACCGGATGTCTGACTGTACTGCGATAGAAACTCTGCAGCGGCTGACGGATTGATACTCTTAACCAGCGGCTGAAGAATATCTATGGGCTCCTCAATATCGCCAGACTTAAGTGCCACCACCATCGGAGTCTTGCCAACACTCTTCGTAAACAGCCTGTTTGGATTTTGCTTGATCTCGTTTATGATCGAGCTCTTGCCAGCTCCCGGCGCACCCTGAATAATGCGCGTCGTTTTCGCTGCACCATGCGGATCAGTTCCGGTACCCTTCCACACCTGCTCAGCTGCAAGCGCGACGTCATCGAGTACTTCAGCCCGTCCAACAAACACCGGAGGCGGTGCACCTTCCGTCCGTTTGAGAAATGACTCTAGTTCTCGTTTTTGATTTTCATTCATCGATAAAACTTAATTATTGGACTTCATTTTCACCTAAATAATCAATTATGTTGTTGAAATAAATATAAAATAAGGCCTCTGATCGGATATAATTATATGTTTCGATGATCCATATCATTATATTTCCATCAAAGGAGGCCTTAATCAGCATTATGAAGCCAAATCCGAGTCGTTGCCAAATTGGATTGAGCCGATGATTGACGATAACAACTATCCGGTTGACAACCTGCTGATGACACTCAGGGAAGAATGGAAGATTCCCTACTCACTTTCCCGCGGCGCCGGCATCATCAAGCGATGCGGTCACTCTAACATCGTGATTGGTCTATACCATATGCTGTAGCGTTGGATGAATTCTCGGAGCATCTAGTTGTTCTGCAATCAGTCTTTGTAGTACTTTCATGTGAAGGACCATAGTACCATATATAATCTATTGAACCATGCGATGTTGAATTGGCGAGTCTGGGGTATCTCCGTGAACACCTGAGTAATACCATTATTCAATTCGGGTATGCACGCGAACGATGGCAGATATTTAAGCCATTATTCGTCAAGCAATCGATAGCTTGCAGTCAGCACTCAGACCTCCTTTATTCAGAATTCGATAGACTAACAAATGAAAGAATATCTCACTCAAATGCTACAATTCAAACCGCACATCACCGATCAAGAACGCTTTCCTATACAGCAGCCGCCAGATTGAAATCAAGCAATTTGAAATCCGAAACATAGGTAAGGACATTTACTATCGGTTTACTTATAGGTTTTGATAATTAAGTAAAGTAGAGAAAGGCGAAATCTATTTCATCAATTTAAATTGGTTCATTCGAGACTTTTTTGGAGTTCTAGCGATAGTGATCTCATCTCCGTACCGAAATAATATTTGAATTAGAATAGAATTGTTTGGATCTACTTTTAAAGCTTACCAGAAAGATGATTTCCCTCCAGTTTTCACTAATTACAAAACAGAATAAATTATGAAATTCGACGAGATATACGATTGGGCATGCAAGGATCCAGAGGGATTTTGGGCTGAGGCAGCAGAGAACGTTTATTGGTACAAGAAATGGGATCGTGTTCTAGACGATTCTGATATGCCATATTATCGATGGTTCACGGGCGGTCAGACTAATGTTTGTTATAACGCAGTGGATATCCATGTCGAAAACGGTCGCGGTGAGCAAGTTGCCATTATTCATGAAAGTCCGATAACCAATTCACAGCAAACGCTTAGTTATCGGGAACTTCAAAAAAAGGTTTCCCGGTTTGCAGGGGTCTTGAAGGCTAAAGGTATTGTTCAGGGTGACCGAGTCATAATTTATATGCCTATGATTCCCGAGGCAGTAATCAGCATGTTAGCGTGTGCTCGAATTGGAGCAGTTCATTCGGTAGTTTTTGGGGGGTTTGCAGCCAACGAATTGGCCGTCAGAATCGACGATTGCCAACCAAAAATGATTGTGGCTTCATCATGTGGCATTGAACCTGGAAGAATAGTCGAGTACAAACCTCTGCTGGATAGTGCTATCGAAAAAGCCACGCACAAGCCAGATACATGCATAATTCTTCAAAGAAACCAAGCCGAAGCATCCATGACCGATGGGCGAGATATTGATTGGAATGATGCTATTGAGCTGGCTATAGATGTCGATTGTGTTCCAGTTTTGGCAACCGATCCGCTATATATTTTGTACACATCTGGAACTACTGGTCAGCCCAAGGGGGTAGTCCGGGATACCGGAGGGGGCATTGTCGCACTCAAGTGGACCATGAAGAACATCTATGATATGAACCCAGGGGAGGTTTATTGGGCAGCATCGGATGTTGGTTGGGTAGTTGGACATTCTTATATAGTCTATGCCCCACTATTTAACGGTAATACAACTATCGTATTTGAGGGTAAGCCTGTTGGTACCCCAGACCCCGGAGTGTTCTGGCGAATTATTTCCGATTATCAGGTCAAGGTCCTGTTTACTGCACCTACTGCGTTTCGGGCGATTAAACGTGAGGATCCAAATGGCGAGTATGTAACAAAGTACGATATTTCTTCCCTCAAGTATCTTTTTCTAGCGGGAGAGAGAACCGATCCAGATACCCTTGTTTGGGCGCGTGAAAAATTGAATATACCGGTAATCGATCATTGGTGGCAAACCGAAACCGGTTCCGCGATTTGTTCTAATTGTGTGGGCATCGAGCAGTTACCGATTAAAGATGGTTCGCCAACCAAGCCCGTGCCGGGTTGGCAACTCATAGCACTAGATGACAGTGGTCAACCTGTTAAGTCTGGTGATATTGGCGCTTTGGTGGCCAAATTGCCATTACCACCGGGGACTTTTCCAACTTTGTGGAATGCACGTAAACGATATTTTGAATCTTATTTGAGTAATTTTCCGGATCACTATGAATCGGGTGATGCTGGATACATTGATCAAGATGGTTATGTATTTGTTATGTCAAGGACTGATGATGTGATCAATGTTGCGGGACATCGATTGTCAACCGGGGCAATTGAGGAAGTACTCGCATCGCATCCCGATGTCGCTGAGTGTGCGGTGCTTGGGGTAAATGATGACCTGAAAGGTGAGTTGCCTTTGGGGTGCCTGGTTCTGAATACTGGAGTTGACCGCGATCCTGCTGAAATTATTTCGGAAGCGATACAGTTGGTTCGTAGTGATATCGGTCCGGTTGCAGCATTCAAGTTGGCCATTATTGTTGATCGTTTGCCAAAGACGAGATCCGGCAAAATATTAAGGGCTACCATGAAGAAAATTGCAGACAACACACCATGGAAAATGCCAGCGACTATCGATGATCCGGCAATTCTTGATGAAATTACGGAGGCTCTCTCTACCGTAGGTTATCCAAAGTCCTAAGTAGAGCAAGACGATAGAAAGTCTTATGAAACATGCTTTCATCATGGATCCGATTGATGGAATTAAGCCATGGAAAGATACTACTTATTTTTTGATGAAGGCTTGCGCGGATCGTGGGCATGAAATCTGCTATTTGGATCAGCGAGACCTACATACTCGACATCATCAGCTTTTTGGTTGTGTCAAATGGTTGCAAATTCACAACGATAAAGAAAATCCTTACTCAATAATCCATTCAGAAAAAATCGCGATATCGGGGGTTGATGCGGTCTGGATTCGTACCGATCCGCCTTTTGACAGGCGGTATTTTTATACAACGCTGTTGCTAGAATTGTTACCGGAATTTGTACACGTCATCAATTGTCCGGAAGGTATTCGTAATTATAATGAGAAGTTATCTGCGCTCAAATTCCCAGATCTGACCCCCCACACTCTAGTAACTTCCAATCTTGATGAGATTGATGATTTTGCAAGGCAGTATGGACGGGTCACGATCAAGCCCATTGACGGTTTTGGGGGTAAGGGTATCATGTTCTTTGAGGCCGGTGATTCAATCGATCATCTGAAGTTACACATTCAGGGTAATCATCGCTGGATGATTGTTCAGGAATATTTGCCGGAAGCTGCTGAGGGAGATAAAAGAATTCTGTTGCTTGATGGTGAACCATTGGGGGCAATTCTCAGAGTCCATGCTGATGGTGAAGAACTCAACAACATGGATGCCGGAGGTAGTGCACATGCTTCAAAGCTAACTACTATGGACTTAGAAATTTGTGGTGTCCTGAAGGAACCGTTAAAGGCCGAAGGGATATTTTTTGCAGGAATTGACATTATCGGAGATAAGTTGATTGAGATAAATGTTACCAGTCCAACAGGTCTACAGGAAATGTCTCGTTTCGACGGTATCGACTATCATCACCAGATAATTCGGGAGTTGGAGTCTAAGACACGAGGTTAGAGATGAAGAACTTTTGGTTTGGAAGATTGCTGATACAAAAACAATGAAAGGGTTGTGTCGAAACGCATGAAATCCCGAAATCGAGGTCGCCACAAGCGTCAGCCTACTGACGTATCAAGCAAGTCAACTCTATACAATGAAAAGTCACCACGCATTCAACTGATTGATTATTTTCGGGGTATTGCGCTACTTGGAATGACGATTGTCCATGGGGCATGGAATCTCGAGTTCTTTGGATTTCTTGCACCTGGGACAAGCCATCAGACATTTTGGGCTTGGTTTGCAGCACTAGTGGCTGGTAGTTTTCTGGGTCTTGTTGGAGTCAGCCTCCATCTCGCCCATGCTCACGGGATTCGTTGGCGGTCTTGGGCAAAGCGTTTGGGCATTATCGTATTGGCTGCTGGTTGTGTGACAGCTGTAACGGCTGTGGTAACACCCGATGTATTCATACGTTTTGGTATTCTTCACATGATTGCGGCAGGCTCCATTCTTGGAATAGGGGTGTTGCGTTGGCCCGGATGGGTAATTCTTGTGAGTGCGGCAGTAGTTGTGGTGATGGATTTTACCATCCCTCCAGACTGGCTGGAGGGGACAGCGAGCTATATACTTGGTTTTGAGGCTGTACCGCCGACAGCCAGTGATTACCGGCCGATCTTCCCTTGGTTGGCATCGGTACTATTCGGCATTGGTGGAGCCAGAATCCTAGGCGACATAGAGTGGTGGGAAGCGTTGGGGCGTATTACCTTTTCCGGGCGGATCGGTCGAGGGTTACTCTGGTTGGGTCGTCACAGCCTTGCTTACTACTTGATTCACCAGCCGATACTCTTTGGGTTTTTGTGGGCCGTTCTAAAGGTTTCGGGGTGAGGAGCTAGGTAGCGGACCGTCCAATCAGTAAGACTCTATTAAGGACCGGGAATTGTTTCAGAAAAAACGGCAAGGTAAATAGCTCTGATAGGCTAAAAGTCGGGATAGAATCAAGTTAATTAAAACAATTCGATATACTTACTCAACTTTCGGACTTCATTTTTGCCGAAATAATCAAATAAACTATTGAAATAAGTATAAA
>JAPOUQ010000063.1 GCA_026708585.1 Gammaproteobacteria bacterium | reverse complement strand
TTCGAGCATAGAAATAAGGAGAATAAAGGATATTATCTTATGTTAATGGCATTGCACCACCGCCATTACCACTACCATTGCCTCCACCGCTATTACCGCCACTTCCATTACCACCATCACCAGATCCTGATGCTAGTATTACGGATGAAGAAAATGCAAAAAAGAGAATGAGTATGATGTTCAGTAATGTACGTTTCATTTTAATGGTCAGTGAAAGAGAAATAGGTTATTGGTTAGCATAAGGACTTGCGTTGGCACTATAACGGATGATTATAGGTGTTGAAAATTCTTTTATGGAGTCATTAATACAGATGAATCAAGGAATGACTTTCTGTTCATACCAAGTGAATAATTAGGGGAGTGTAAGTGTTGTTTTCGGTCGTAACTACTGACTAAAACAAAGACAACTTTCTAAGTCAACGGTTGCTGGGTATTATCACTTATTCAAAGGATTTTTCAGGCCTTCATACAGTGTACCCTAATCCTCAAATAGAGTGCGTGGTATTGAGCGCAAAGCGATATGCACTGTGCATGTTCATACTCAACCTTAGTCACTCATTGGATGACTATACAGGCACCTTGAAAACTATGGAAATTATATACGAAAGTAACGGTGGCAGACTTGCTGGAAATTTATTAGGACGAAAAGGTTCTTACAACGGCGATGATCAATGCAACTAATGCTGTAAGCAAAATTCCTATAAGCCAGCGTTGCATGCTTGACTCCCTTTCTAAAATTAAGGTCTTAACATCTGAAATGTCCTGTTTAGTGGCTAGATGTTTCAATTCTGATTCAATTGCCGCTACTCTTGCGCTAATGTCTTTTCCATTTCCATTACCTCCGTCCCCGCTTGATGTTTGTGCCGATGGAGAAGAATTGATGGAGTGAACATTGTTGTTCATGATCTAACCTTGTTTATCCATTCCCAGAGTTCACCTCTGTTATATCCATTGTATGCGCCTAAATCAAATACAATCCCCAGCGCCCCATTTTCACCAATCCCCACTTTATCTGATATTTCCGCTGTTGTGGTAATGTTTTCTGATGCAACAAAAGCCATATGATCAGTAAGAATAAAGTGATGCCCATTTGGCCAGTTATCACGAACATTCTGCCAGCATCCAGCATTCGGCTTATTCAAAAAAACGACGCAGATATTCATGACTTGATTATTAGTTGGCAAGTGGATTGTTTGATTATATCGGAATAATATCAGACTTTTTCAATAAAGAACTTGACATATTTTTTGTGCAATCGACATCGTTAAACCCAACAAGAGGAGTTGGATGTTCAACTATAAAAAGCAACCTAGCGTTATGTATGTGATCACGTTTTATTCTTTTGACAGTGTCGGTCACACGATGAGCCTAGTGAATTCAGTGTTCACATATACATCGAAGGTCAAAACGTTATTGTTATAGACTGTAATCTAGAAGTCCTGAGCATGAAATATTCAACTATGGAATGACCAAATGTGGGATCCAAGATAAGGTCGAACCTGAAGACTTAATAAATGTTGTTAAATGGGGCTTATCGGAACCGAAACAGAAGAAAGAGCGAAACGATTATCAGTGCATGGAAATTGCTTTTTGGCAATCGGAAAAAAAATTCAATCAGTCATATCAAGCAAGCCCTAGATAACCATTCAATTGGCACGGAACTCAGTGGTCGGAGTTACAAGCTGGTTCGTATTTCAAAACTCTTAAGCGACCTTGATGTCACTAAAAAAACGAATTGAGGGGCATGTTTCAAACAAACCAGATTTTATAGACTCTGAAACTTGATTGATACTCACTATTTTCCTTGGTTATTTTATTCTGGCAAATATCGATCATAACCTGAGCCTAGATACTCTGAATTTTCTGAATTGAAGACATCACTCCGAATGGATTTGAAGTTTTTTCGGAGCAGACAACAAATCATACTCACCCAGCTTTGCTAATTTTCTGCAAGGCAACTTTTTTCGAAATTTAAGTAAATGTTCATCGTCTCAAAGCCTGATATAAATTGACCAAAAAAATCGATTATCCTTTTTTCATACTGAACGGTTATTGAGCTCACTCAACCACACAATTCGTTTATCATTTATGAAACTAAGCAACAATTGATTAGCATGTCCGATAAGAAGATCCTTCTACTTGAACACCATGACAATCCGCGCGATGATCTCGCTACCATCTATCTTCAGGAAGCTGGATTTCAACTCGAATTATGTTGCCCATTCAAGGGAGATCCGTTACCGGAAACCAATACTGATCTAGCTGGAGCGGTCATCTATGGAGGAGAGGCCAATGTCACGGAACTCGATCAATTTCCATATCTTAAAGCCGAACTGAAGTGGATCGAGCATGCACTTGCAACCGACCTTGCGATGGTCGGTATCTGTCTAGGTGGTCAGTTAATCGCACATACTCTTGGTTCTCATGTGGGATATCATGATCAGGGATTATGTGAATTCGGATATTATCAAATTACGCCTACGGTTCACGGCAGGACTGTAATTCCAAAACCCATGCATGTGGTTCAGGCCCACAAGCAGTACTTTGATTTGCCTGAGGGGACGGTACTACTCGCAGAAGGTGAGACCTGTAAGAATCAAGCCTTTCAATATGGTAGTCATGTATATGCTTTACAATTCCATCCGGAAATCAACGAAAATATTTTTCGGCGTTGGCAAGATTCAGAATGGGCATTATTTGACCATCCTGGCGCTCAAACTCGCGCAGAGCAGGATCTCCTTCTTCCCAAAGCAGACCCCATTCAAAGCCGATGGTTCAAGGGATTTTTGCAACATGTATTTGGGAACAATGATTCGATTTCGAATCGTTATAATTCCCAAAAGTAATCCTATTCGCCTAAGTTTAGAATGCTCATGAACATCCCATTTATTGATTTAAAGACACAGTATGAACGAGTAAAACCCCAAATTAACGCACGAATTACCCAAGTGCTGGAACATGGTGCCTATGTTATGGGACCCGAAATTACCGAACTCGAACGTCAACTTTCTGACTACTGTAACGTAAAGCATACCATCACTTGCTCAAGTGGCACGGATGCTCTTTTGTTGGGCCTGATGGCCTATGATATTGGCCCCGGTGATGCCGTATTCACACCCTCTTTTACTTTTTTTGCGACCGCAGAAGCAATCGCCCTTCTTGGTGCTACACCGGTTTTCATCGATATAGACAGTCAGTCTTTTAACCTCGATCCCAAACGGCTTGCAGAAGCAATTCAACAAGTCAAACAATCGAAAAAGCTCAACCCCCGAGGTATATTGCCAGTTAACCTGTTTGGACTACCTGCCGATTATCATGAAATTCATTCGATTGCAGCCGAGCATGATTTATTTGTTCTTGAGGACGCTGCACAGAGTTTTGGGGCAACATATAGAGATCAGGTTTCCTGCTCGCTAGGTGATATTTCAGCAACCAGTTTTTTTCCTGCGAAACCACTCGGGTGTTATGGTGACGGTGGTGCTGTGTTTACCGATAATGATGAACTCGCTGAGAAAATTCTCTCCCTGCGTATCCACGGCATGGGTCGGAATAAATATGACAATGTAAGAATCGGAATAAACGCACGCATGGACTCAATTCAGGCAGCAGTATTACTTGCGAAGCTTGAAATCTTTGATGATGAACTGAAAAAAAGGAGGCAGCTTGCTGGTGTCTATGACCAGTGTCTAAAGGATCTTATCGAAACTCCTTATATTCCAGATTGGAAAACTAGTTCATGGGCTCAATTCTCAGTACTCTCCAAACATCGAGAGAGAATGATTGAAGCACTTGCCGAACAAGGAATTCCAGTGCAAGTATATTATCGGACTCCTTGTCACATGTCCAAAGCGTTTGCCTATCTCGGGTATAAGCCGGGAGATTTACCGAATACAGAAGAGGCATCATCACAAATTTTTAGTTTGCCGATGCATCCCTATCTTGGTTTTGATGTTGCAACAAAGATAACCTCAATACTACATGATCTTCTCACCAAGATATCTAGGGAAACTGAGCGAGCCAAATATCAAGATGTCAGATGACCACGCCATATTCCTGTAAAACATGATATCCCATTCCGCAAAGCAGACTCTATTAGACAAAATCGACGACAGGTCAGCTGTAATCTGTGTCATTGGTTTAGGTTATATAGGATTGCCTAGACTGATTGGGTCCATCCAAAGTGGCTATTCCTGTATAGGTATCGATGTAGACTTATCCAAAGTTGATTCCCTCAACCTTGGTCAGTCTTATATCGGGCATATTGATGTTGATCGAATTCATGCAGCAATCTCCGAAGGAAGTTGTCAAATCACAGATGACTTTGCTGTTGTAATGAATGCAGATATTGTTGTTCTTTGTGTGCCCACTCCATTAAGCGATTTTCGAGAACCGAATCTATCTTTCGTTACCAACGCTTTCGAATCATTATCACCTTATTTAAAGGCAGGGCAGTTAATTTCTCTTGAAAGTACGACCTATCCTGGAACGACTGAAGAATTGTTACTACCGAGAATCAACCGGATGGAATTGAACGTTGGTGAAGACTTATTTTTGGTGTATTCACCAGAGCGAGAGGATCCCGGTAATATTGAATTCGCATCGGGTTCCATACCCAAGGTTTGTGGAGGTATAACCGATGCCTGTCTTGATGTTGGTGTACATTTTTATTCGCAAATAACTGAGCAAGTCGTCCCAGTTAGCTCAACTAGGGCGGCCGAAATGACCAAGATTCTTGAAAATACCTATCGAGCAGTCAATATCGCTCTCGTTAATGAGCTGAAGATCGTTGCTGATAAAATGGATATCGACATTTTTGAAGTGATCCGAGCAGCTTCCACCAAGCCTTTTGGTTTCAAAGCCTTTTACCCGGGTCCGGGACTGGGCGGGCACTGTATTCCTATTGACCCGTTTTACCTAACTTGGAAGGCTCGTGAGTACGGGCTACATACCCGTTTTATTGAATTGGCAGGTGAAATCAATACCTCTATGCCAGATTATGTTGTAGCAAAGACCATTCATGGACTAAATCTACTGGGCAAATCAGTCAATGGATCCAAGATCTTGATTCTAGGCGTAACTTACAAAAAGAATATAGATGATACTCGAGAATCGCCAGGTATTGAGTTAATCCGGACTCTCTCCAATATGGGGGCAACCATTCATTATCATGATCCCCATGTATCAAATTTGAATAACATTTCAGAATGTGGATTGACAATGGTTTCTGTGAAATGGAACAAATCGACAGTCAAGCAAAGTGACTGTATTATTATTGCAACTGATCATGACGATTTGGATTATTCGCTTTTGGATATGGCGAAACTAGTTGTTGATTCAAGAGGAGTATTTTCTCAAACATCGGATCAATGCATAGTTATTCGTGCCTGAATTTTGACTATATCTTCAGATTTTTATGACTAAGAAGATAGGATTTGATGATGAAAAATTACTTATAATTTGAACCATCCAACCTAGAGATTTGAAATGTCTAAAACAAAAAAAGTTCTGAAAATATTATTACTTGCTGTTTTCATAGCTTCACCACTTGCATTATTTGCTTCAGGAGGGGGCGGGAGTTCTGGAGGAGGCGGAAATGGAGATTATAGCCAGGGCTTCTTCTCAAACGCTTATGACAAGGGCAAGAAAATATTCATGGAGCAGGTAGTTTGTGAGTCCTGTCCATTTGCCAACACGGAGCTGACTACAGAAGGTGTTAACCAAATCATACCGGAGCTCGAGAGGAATGGTTTGATTGGTAGTAATCTCTCCTACAATCAGCGATATTCTGTCAAATACTATGTTAAAAAGCGGTTTTCCAACGAGATTTGAGAATGGGAATTATATATTTAAGTAACTCAAGTTTCGGAGTTCAAATTGCATGATTTCAATCAGGCGGTTGCTGTATAGGAAGGTGTTCTTGATCGATGATGTGCGGTTCGAATTGCAACATTTGT
>JAPOUQ010000067.1 GCA_026708585.1 Gammaproteobacteria bacterium | reverse complement strand
GAAAAAGGGCTCGACAGTGCACTCGCACCGATTCGGGAAAAAGGCTATGCACAGAAATATCGAATCCGTAAGGAGCCCATTCACTTGCTCGATATTCGTGTGGAGAAGTTCTGATGATTTGAATTTGATCTTCTAAGATGTTCTTGTAATCATCTGCGAATTGGATTGGGAATATGATTGCTCGGTAAGAACCACACCTTACTCCAACTCAGATTGCAACAACATAACAAAAATGAGAAGGGAAACCATTTTTCTCTCATTAGGTGAACACAAAAAGCAGATAGTTTTGAGAGAACGTGATCCCGAACTGTCAACAAAGCCGAGAACTTCTTTGAGGATAAACAACTTGAGTCGTTGCATAATTGAAGAGCTATACCAGATTTTGCCTCTCGTTTAGTTTGTGTATAATCAACCTTGGTTCGATTGATAGTCAAATGAGTGAGTCGTTTACCTTAACCTCTTTTGGGTTTGATTGGCAATGTCGCAAGACATGGTTACGAAGTGCGAATAATACCGCTTGGTGTCTGCTTGGTTGTGCTATCGGTGATCTGGGCACAATCGCTTTTTTTCAATATACGGGTATACCATGGCCAGTGATTCTGATCATGCTACTCGCTATGGTCAATGGTATTTTGACCAGCATTGCTCTCGAGACTCTGATTCTAATCCGAAGAGGTATGAATTTTCGGGTCGCTTTTAAGACCGCCATTGGGATGAGTCTTATATCGATGATTGCAATGGAACTTGCCATGAATCTAACAGATATTGCCCTGACTGGAGGTGCAATTCTAACTTGGTGGGTTATTCCGATAATGCTTGTTGCAGGATTTTTGGCACCCTGGCCTTACAATTATTGGCGACTTAAGAAATGGGGTAAATCCTGTCATTGATGGTTAGTCATGGCAACTGAAACTGTCATAAAGCAAGAATCTATATCAAGTATTGCATGATGCCTGAGCGAATCAGTGCATCCACAGCACGCTCATTAGCTGTGTCGCATCAGATGCTCTATCCACTGGATTCAACTAAACAATCGATAGAAGCGACCGAGTCCATCATTCAGCATCTGGGCTATGTTCAGATCGATACCATTTCAGTTGTTGAACGGGCCCATCATCACATTCTTTGGAGTCGTAACCATCGGTATCAACATGCTCATCTAGATATCCTCCGTGATCAAGGAAAAATTTTTGAGTACTGGGCGCATGCTGCATCGTATCTGCCGATGCAGGATTATCGAATGTACATGCCAGAGATGGAGAGGATTCGGGGTCGCGTTAATTTATGGCACAAAGTAGATCCCAAAATGAAACAACATGTACTGGAGCGTATCCGTAGTGAAGGCCCTTTGCGTTCCAGAGATTTTGCAGATAATACTTCTAGCAAACGCGGAATATGGAGGTGGAAGCCAGCAAAAGCAGCACTAGAGACACTATTCAGGGAAGGAGAATTGATGATCGTTGGTCGAGAAGGTTTTCAAAAGGTATTTGACTTGAGAGAGCGCGTCTTGCAAGACTGGGTTGATACCCGATTTCCGAGTCCCGAAGAACAATCTGATTTTTTGATTGATCGTTATTTGCAAGCCAATGGTTTTGGGAGTATCGCTCAAATGACTTACCTCAGATCAGCCATTCGACCACATCTGGAAAAACGATTAAATGAGCGCGAAGAATCAGGACAGTTGATCAGAGTTCAGGTGGGGAACACGCTATATTATGCAAATTTGGATATTTTTGAGAGTACCATTCGACTGAGAAGAAACTATCGAGTTCGCCTACTCTCACCGTTTGATAACCTTGTCATTCAACGTGATCGTATACTAGCATTATTTGATTTTGACTATCAGATTGAATGCTATATTCCTGAGGTCAAGCGAAAACATGGTTACTTCTCTTTACCGGTACTTTGGAATAATCGTCTCGTGGCTAGAATGGATTGCAAAGCAGAGCGAAAGAGTCGAGTTTTTCTAATTCGCAATTTGATTGTTGAACCAGAATTTCATATCTCTGGACGGTTCCTTGAGGCATTCAAATATGAGTTGTATTCATTTATGCGGTTTAATGGGTGTAATCGATTGCAGATAGACCTGAAATCTAGCTGGACTATGAGTTCCAGTGCTTCTGACATTATGGATGCGGTTCTATCCGAATAAACGATGATCCAACAGTTAGCGGATAAACCTCTCTCAAAGTGAGTAGTGAAGCCTAGTCAGATACGATTGGATTTTGGATCGTGGCTCCTTAAGAAGATATCCGATCTGATTGTTGATACAAAATTTGCATTCTCGGCGAGCTTGAAACCATCAAGTGAAAGATAGAATGACTTCGCCTAGTTGACCGAAATCACCGCGAACCAGGTCGCCAGCCACAGCTTGATAAGTTGGTGAAGTAGCTCCGGTTGTTACTAGATCTCCTTTTTTTAATGTCTTTCCTCGCGATTTCAGGGTATTAGCCAGCCAGGCCATAGCGTTTAGAGGGTTACCCAAAACATTCTCTCCTATGCCGGTTTCTTTGATCTTTCCATTGATGCAAAGGTCAACTTTATGCGTCACAAGATCAAAACTCTTCCAATCGCTTACTGCTTCACCAAGCACGCTTACACCATGGATTGCATTGTCTGCAATGAGTGCATTGACTCCGACTTTGGTGAAGTCAGTGTAACGATGATCAACTACCTCAATCGAAGGGAACAAGTCGCCAATATAGGGTAAAATCGACTGAGCCGTGTATGGTTCATCTGAGGCTGGTAAGTCAGCACTCATCTCTAGCAGGAATTCGGGCTCGACAATCCTCTGGCTGAAATTCTCCGCTTCCAACTTAATGTTATTTTGGTAGGTAGAATGCACCATCAGACATCCATAAAATGGTCCATCGGTACCGAGCATTTTCATGAGTGGGGCAAACGTACAAGCTAATTTGTAGCCAATGACCGGAGAATCATTGAGTTTTGACATTCGCGACACCAATTCTTCTTGGACAAGATATGCCTGCAAGACAGAATCTGGATATAGAGATGTCGGCAGATTACTCTGAACGCGCATATCTTGTCGAGCAGTAAGTAACCACTCGGCTGCATCACTGACTATATTTTCCATATCAATTTTGGTAACTAAATGTTGACATCATTACTCAAGAGGGTTGATTGTATAGCAAGTTCGGTGTAGTCAATTCTTTTTCGAGAAATTTACCATAAACTTTTATGGAATTCGGCATATTAGCATCCTTCTTTCTGATGTAGACTCGGTTTAAGAAATGAAATAGATTCGACAGGGTTTGCTTTTTTGCTAAATGCGAAATCCAGCATTTGGATTTGTCTGATGAAAAATCGATAAAACGAATAACTGAGAGTTGTCCAGTATGTGTGATATCAAAGGTTGTGGTAATCAACGTAAATTGCCTCCAATTAGAATTTCAAATTCTGAACGCCGATTGTTTCTGAAAGGTCTGATATCCTTGCCTTTGGCCACAGTTCTGGCCTATCCTGAACTTGCACGGGCCATGGCTGATGGCACTCAAACCGTAATGATCAAAACTCAGAGTGGTCAGAAAGTCTCGGCCGCTCTCGCGATGCCAGACGCAAAGAAGGCACCCTGTATCCTGCTTATTCATGAATGGTGGGGACTAAATGATCAAATCCGATCGGTAGCGGTGGAGTTTTCCAAGTTGGGTTATTTTGCCTTGGCGGTCGACTTATATGGTGGAGAAATAGCCGACTCACCGGAGAGTGCTCGAGCGCTGATGCAGAATGTTGATCCAAACATTGCCACTGACATTCTGGTCAGTTGGATTGATTATCTGAAAAAGAGTCCTTCTTCGACTAGCAAGGTGGGTACTGTGGGATGGTGTTTTGGTGGCGGTTGGTCATTGAACGCCTCACTTGCTACACCGGTGGATGCTACAGTAATTTACTATGGCAATGTCAGAAAAACGGCGGAGAACTTGGCTTCTTTGCAAAGCCCAGTGCTGGGGCATTTTGCTACGCGGGATGGTTGGATTAATCAAGACATGGTGAGCAGTTTTGAGATGGCCATGCAAAACGCGGGTAAGTCGGAACTGACAGTACACTGGTACGAGGCAGATCATGCATTCGCAAATCCGACCAATGCTCGTTATGACGCCGATGATGCAGCACTCTCATGGGACCGGACGGTTCAATTTTTCAATAAAAATCTTGGCTGAGAATTGGTTCAGATTTGGATTGCTACCCTTCACAGATCGGAAATTTCCAATAGTCGATTTCTACTGTAAATTAGAGATCGTTGGAGGTAGTTCAGTCCAGTAGTGTTGATCACGTGGATGATGATTCACCCATGTATATCCGTCTTTTTTGTTTGAGATTCATCAAATTCTCTATAGAGGTTATGTAGGATAATTAACCGATATGTTGCTGAATATGCCATTTGATCCAAGGTAAAACATCTTTTTCAAACCAAGGGTTTTTGGAAAGCCAGATATTATTTCTTGGACTTGGATGGGGTAATGGGATCATTTCTGGGAAAAAATCCCTCCAATGTCTAACGGTTTCGGTAAGCGTCGATTTGCGTTTTATGCCAAGATGCCATTGGATAGCATATTGACCGATAGCGAGTGTGGTCTCTATCTTGGGTAGTTGGCGAAGCAATGGCTTGCGCCAGGTAGTTGCACATTCCTTACGAGGAGGTCGATCGCCAGTAGTTCCCGTTCCGGGATAACAAAACCCCATCGGAATAATTGCAAACAATGTTGAATCATAGAAAGTGTTGCGGTCCACACCAAGCCATTCACGTAATCGATTACCACTTGGATCATCAAATGGTATGCCACTTTGATGTACTCGAATCCCCGGTGCTTGACTAGCGATTAGGATTCGTGCATCGGGTGAGGCACGAAACACAGGATTCGGCAAAAGAGGCAACTGTGGTTGACAGATCTTACAGTTTTTAATCTCTCGACAGAGATAGGTGAAGGTAGTGCTTGATGTTCTCGATTTCACTTTCTCGAGAGTACAAGCATGACCGCGATTGCGGTCAAAATTAGCAACCAGATAAGGCTCCATGTTGGCATCGATAGACTCAAAAAGGTCCAGGATACTTCGGCACATTCACCCGACCCCATCAATACCTTTTCGAGCATTACACGAAATGGCAGTACTTCAATCATGAAGTCTAGGCCCGGTCCACATTCCGGCACTTGATCTTCTGGTGCATTTTGCAACCATACATGTCGAGCAGCGATAACAATACCAATTAATCCGACTACAGTTGCTAGTGCCCCATAAACTTTCATGCCAGTGATCTTCGGGTTATGCAAAAAAGCAATCAGGAAAATCGCTCCCATCAATATGAAGGCGATCCTCTGAAAAATGCAAAGTGGACAAGGGTCTAGTCCATCAACATACTGAAAATAAAGAGCTGCCGCGACCAATCCTGTGCAACAAACAAATCCGAAAAAGTTTAGTGAACGTTGGCTGAACATCAAAAGTTTATTGAGAACTTGTTATAGAAACGTTGTTTGGTATTTTGCATACCATACCATGTCATGATTATTGAAGATAGAGCAGTGATCTGGAAAGAAAACCATTCCAATAGAAATGCTGTTATTTAGGTAAATCTCAGCAACAACGGTGCTATACCCAGTGATCTTTTTTGGCACATCCGTAATGTTGGCTAGCTTCAATCATGGCCAAATGAGTCAGTTGCTGTATGAATTATACGTTAATTATTTCATGGTAGATGGGGTGATTAGAAGATCAAATAATGACCATTTATACCGGTTTCGTCCTTACAAAAAGCAGTGATTTCAGAATTTCAGCTGATCGACTACCAAATAATGGAATTAATCAGTGGACACCTCTTCAGAATCGATTGTTGATGCAAGAGGCACATTAACAAGCAGGTCAACCAGAGCATGATTAATATAATAATTGTTCCGACCAGTCCTGACCTTGTTTACAAATCCAGAGCCACTCAATATCTCTAAATACT
>JAPOUQ010000027.1 GCA_026708585.1 Gammaproteobacteria bacterium | reverse complement strand
GTATAGGACGAATTGGATTTCGGTGACGAGGAACGAATCGATTACGACTCACGGCACCAAGACGAAAATCATATAACCCCTCAGAACTAAGTGTGTGTGAGATGATATGCGGGGTAACCCCCATCTACTGGGTAGTTATGCTATTATTCCGTACAAATTAGAACCATGTATGTAGTAGTAATTCAGCTATGATGATAAGTCTTTCGCGTGCGGTTGTGCTTAAGTTCATTGTCAAGCGGATTAACCATGAAATCGCAAAATTATGCGGTTGCATACTATTTTTGCTCTAATGTCAGGTAAAAAAATTTTCAATAAGCACAGCCTGCCAATCAAGAAGTACCAACCATTTAGGGGAGATTAGATCATGAAGGTTTTGTCACAACGGATTTCAGAACTACTCAAACACGAAGCAGCGGGAGGTATTTTGCTCTTGATTGCTGCAGCTTTTGCTCTGATTATTGACAACTCCGCCTTATCTCATCTTTATCATTCGATACTACAAATACCAGTCGTCGTTCAGTTTGGAGGCCTGTTACTAGATAAACCACTGTTGCTTTGGATCAATGATGGCTTGATGGCCTTATTCTTTTTGCTGGTTGGTTTAGAAATCAAACGTGAATTAATACAGGGCAATCTTTCTACTGTTCGAAAGGCCATTTTGCCCGCTTTGGCAGCGATTGGTGGTATGGCGATGCCCGCTGTTATATACAGTGTGATCAATCAGGGAGATCCTGTTGCTCTTCGCGGCTGGGCAGTGCCTGCGGCAACAGACATTGCCTTTGCAGTTGGGTTATTAGCTCTGTTGGGCAGCCGAATCCCGATCGGCCTCAAGATTTTTCTATTGACTCTTGCAGTAATTGACGATCTAGGTGTAATCCTCATTATCGCAGTGTTCTATACAGCTGAGTTATCTTTGCAGTCATTACTCATCGCTGGTGCTGCAGGACTCGTTTTGCTGATGTTCAATTTGATGGGAATTACCCGAATGCTTCCATATATTCTTGTCGGTATAGTAATGTGGGTAGCGGTCTTGAAGTCCGGTGTTCATGCAACTTTGGCTGGAGTTGCGATTGCATTCTTTATACCTCTTCGTACCAATAATCCAGACGAGACCCCTCCGCTCATCCGTGCGGAGCACGCATTACAGCCTTACGTAATGCTGATTATCATGCCGGTATTTGCTTTTGCGAATGCCGGAGTTCGGTTGATCGGGTTGACCGCTGATGAGATTTTTGGACCCGTTCCATTCGGGATCGCGCTAGGTTTGTTCTTTGGAAATCAAATCGGAATTATGGGGGTTTCATTTCTGATCATTAAACTAAAATTCTGTGAATTACCGAAAGGGGTGACATGGTTACAGCTATGGGGTGCATCAGCATTGGCTGGAATTGGATTTACCATGAGTCTGTTCATTGGTATGCTGGCTTTTACCGATCCATCATATCAGGCTTCACTCAGAATAGGTGTGCTATCGGGTTCGCTGATCTCGGGTATACTCGGTTACATAATTCTGCGCTATATTTGTCGTGGTAAGGAATCGGCCAAAACTTCCACCGCCGAGCCAGAGCAGAGCTATTGACTTTTATCGGATTGTGGAGGAGTTTGTTTTTCAGCATTCGGCACGTCTTGGGTAAGATTCTCCACATATTCGTCCGCTTCCGGCGCATTAAATTCTGCAATTGGAGTTCCAATAAGACCAGGCTCCACTATAGGAGTCTGGTCGGCTGGCCTGACCGCCTCTCTCACCTTCATTCGCCATGCTGTAAAGATTACGATCACAACAAAAACTGTAGCTATAAATCCAAAAAAAGCATGATTGCCAAGATGTTCCATCAGGAATCCAGCCAGTACCGGACCGAAACTTAAACCGATTCCGGCAACCAATACCAGACAGCCACTCGCCTCTACAATCTGGCTTGGTTCCAGTCGATCGTTTGCATGCGCAATGACTAGAGAATAGAGCGGCAGAACCGCTCCACCTAGTAATAGCATGATCAGGAAGTATAAGGTTGTTCCTTCTGTTATGTGGAGCAACAATAGACATAAGACAAATGAAATCATGCTGAGTACACCGATCACAAGACGACGATCAACTCGGTCAGCCAACCATCCAATAGGCCACTGAAAAAATAAACTACCGATCAGAAAACTCGATAAAAAAAGCGGTACGAGTTCGATATCCGATAATACTTCAGATGCATAGACTGCCCCAAAGCCGAGGATGGCTCCATGGACCAATCCGACCAGCATATTGTTAATCACAGCAAAAGGTGATGCAGTATAAAGTTCCTTGAGCGACATGACTCCAGCACTATCAAAAGCGGGTGCGGGTCGTGCAGTTAAGAGAACCGGAATCACCCCAATTGAGATGAAGACCGAAACAATGATAAATAAATCAAGTAGTATAGGATCACGATAGTTGAGTAGGAACTGTCCAGCACAGAGTCCGAGTGTGCCTATCAGCATATATATGGATAGCATCTGCCCCCGAGTTTCATTGCTGGTCCGGTCATTTAACCAACTCTCGGTTACCACATACAGTCCGGCAAAACAGACTCCGGTTAATATCCGCATCAGGGTCCAAATCGAAAAATCGATGTACAAACCATGAGCCAGAACAGATATGGAAGCGAGCGATGCTAGAGCAGCAAAAACCCGGATATGACCTACCCGCCTGATTAGTTTTGGTGTGATGATGGAGCCAATGATCATGCCGATGAAATATCCCGACATCATCACCCCAATTACGAAGGTTGAAAACTCTTCTATCGTCGCCCGAACACCAAGCAAAGTACCTTGAAGTCCATTGCCCAGCATAATCAGGCCGAACCCTAGCAATAGTGCCCAAACAGAACTCACAAGGTTAAACATAGTGATTGTACCCAACAAATATATTTGACCAATCAGGCTGCGCGATTGTAAGTCTAAAATTAGCTATTCGACAATCTATTTTTGATTTTTTTATAAGAAATTTAACTATGTCTATGGCCATTACTTTAGAATATTTTGCACGATTGAAAAATAGTAACATCCAGTATTTATGATGTAATGAGAAATTCTGTCAGTCATATTGAACTCATCATGGGAGACATCACCAAAGCTAGGGTAGATGCGATAGTCAATGCAGCCAATCAGGAGATGCTAGGTGGTGGGGGAGTTGATGGTGCAATACACAAAGCAGCTGGACCGATATTGCTAGAATATTGTAAGCGTTGCCCAGCTGTTGACGGAATTCGGTGCCCAACTGGTGAGGCTCGTATCACTCCAGCAGGGAGTTTGATGGCAAAATTCGTAATTCATACGGTCGGCCCAGTCTACGGGGTTGATCCTGATCCAGAAGTTCTGCTTGCCAATGCATACCAAGCAAGTTTGGATCTAGCTATCACAAATGGATGTCAATCGGTTGCGCTCCCGGCATTATCCTGTGGGGTTTATGCTTTTCCATGGGAAAAGGCGGCTACGATCGCGTTCGCGACTTGTACACGAATGCCGTTCCAGAAATTGTCTTTGACCTTTTATCTTTCAGGACCGGAAATTATGCATATATGGTCACAGGCATTGACCAAAATCAGTTAACCATCGTACGAAAGTCAAAACATCGTCTGTTGCATCATTCATCAATTAGCAGTTTTCCGCATCCGTAATTCTGTAATTTGACAATTTGACTTCATAGCACAAGTGCAAATTGATTCAGAAAAAAGAATCTCTATGACAATGAACGTCCGATCATGCTGATCGTTCCGAATCGTTCCATTTCGCATCGGACAGTCTGGTCCTTGGCGGGACCGATGATTGTCTCCAACTTGACTGTACCAATCGTTGGTGCGGTGGATACAGCTGTAGTTGGTCATCTCTCAGGACCTCACTACATCGGCGCAGTAGCACTAGGTGCTTTAATCTTCAGTTTTCTATATTGGGGATTTGGGTTCTTGAAGATGGGTGTGACTGGATATATTGCACGAGCATATGGATCCCAAAATGAGCAGGAAATTTGTGATTATCTGCTCCGATTTATTGCAATAAGCCTGATAGCAGGAATCACTGTGATTTTATTAGGCAAGCCGCTGATTGATTTTGCACTCTATATTCTTGATAGCTCTGAACGAGTTGAATTACTTGCTTCAGAATATGCAAATATTCGTCTATGGAGCGCTCCAGCTGCATTGTGTGTGTTTGTATTCACAGGCGTATTTGTCGGATTGCACAACACTCGTATGGCTCTGGTGCTGCAATTGGTTTTGAATCTGACCAATTTGGTGTTGGATTTACTGTTTGTGCCGGTGTTGAATCTCGGCGTTCCAGGTGTTGCATGGGCAACATTGATTGCTGAATACAGTGCAGCCCTTTTGGGGTTTTACCTGCTTAGGAAGCAGGTGATGTCAGCAGTACGTAATCTAACATTTCAAGAATTTTTTGATCCCAACATCCTAAAGCATCTAGGAGCCACCAACAGTAATATCTTTGTTCGGACAGTTTGTCTCATGTTTTGTTTTGCATTTTTTACCGATCAAAGTGCACGATATGGTGAGTTGATTCTGGCGGCAAATACCATATTGATGCATCTACAGACTTTCATGGCATATGGTGTTGATGGATTTGCTCATGCAACAGAGGCATTAGGTGGAAGCGCATATGGCTCCCAAAAAAGAAAGCGTTTTCTTCGAGTGGTGCGATTGACAACTTTATGGGCATTTCTGACCGCTTGTGCCTTCAGCCTGATTTATCTTATTGGTGGCCCCATTATCATTGGCTTGTTTACTAATCTTGCCGAGATTGTCGAGTTGTCCAAACAATTTTTGCCTTGGATGATTGTGTTGCCGTTGTTTTCCTTTATGAGCTTTCAATTAGATGGTCTCTTTATTGGGGTTGGCTATACCCGACAGATGCGAAATGCGATGCTTATCTCGACGGCCGGGTATTTGCTAATGGCCTATATTTTTCAATCCTGGTTGGGCAACCATGGATTGTTTTTGGCATTGATTTGTTTTATGACGCTTCGGGCTGTCACACTGCTATATTACTATCCGAGTGTAGTTCGATCCTTTCCTCTCCAAACTAATGGAATCAGAAATGGGTAGAGAAATTTATCAGTCAGGAAAATGACTTATTGATGAATTGACCGATGCTGAGAATTTCTTCAGGATGTACAGAATGTGGAATCGGATAGGTTTTCCATTCTACTTCGTAACTGAGGCCCTGCAAAATATTGCGACTAAGCATCGCAGCTGAGATATTGATGACCGGATCCATGACACCATGTGCATAGAAAATTGACGTGTTGGAATTTGCGGGGTTCTGTTCTTTCTCCAACATTGATCCAAAAGGTAAGTATGTGGATAGGGCGATTATTCCAGCTAAGCGTTCATTCATTCGTAGTCCAGTATACAAGGCGACAGCTCCGCCTTGTGAAAATCCGGCAAGAATAATGTTGCTAGTCGGTATGCCCTGATTGTTTTGTTTGGAAATTAGCTCGTTTACGATGTGTTGAGATTCCACCATACCGCTTCGATCTTCCTCGAATCCACTTTCACCTAGAATTGGCAGGCCGACGATATCGTACCAACCGCGCATGACCATTCCGCCGTTGACAGTGATGGATCGATGGGGGGCATGAGGAAAGATAAAGCGTACGGGGTAGTTATGATCAAGGTTTAGCTCAGGGACAATGGGCACGAAATCATTGCCATCGGCTCCGAGCCCGTGTAACCAAATAATCGCGTGTTTCGGATTGGGTCCGGTTTGCTTCTCAATACATTCCAAGCTATAATTTTTCGAGTCCATTACATATGCCGCTGGTTTATCACTATGTGATTATTGTTTGAGAGTAACTACTCTTCCCTCTTATTTTGTTCTGTGATTTGATA
This sequence comes from Gammaproteobacteria bacterium, assembly GCA_026708585.1. Classification (GTDB taxonomy): domain Bacteria; phylum Pseudomonadota; class Gammaproteobacteria; order Arenicellales; family Poriferihabitantaceae; genus Poriferihabitans. Next base: position 236 of record JAPOUQ010000027.1, on the reverse strand, counting down.
GATGTTTCAATTTGAGTTAGCCTTCGGAGGGTTCAAACGATAGGTATGCATTTTCAATCCAATTCGCAGATGATTACAAAATCATACTAGTAGATCAAATCCAAATTATCAGAACTTCTCAACACGAATATCGAGTAGGTCCCGCTCTTTTTTGCCAAATACCATGCCGATCAAGTGAATGGGCTCCTTACGGATTCGATATTTCTGTGCATAGCCCTTTTCCCGAATCGGTGCGA
>JAPOUQ010000051.1 GCA_026708585.1 Gammaproteobacteria bacterium | reverse complement strand
GTCACATCCGCCTGAGCGCCAAGCGGGATCATCACCGCGGCAGAAACGACCTCTGTCGCTATTGGAATCTATCACGATAGCGACGAGAAAAGTCCCATAAGGATTTACGAATTGAGTTGTTTTAATGTAGAATGGACCGAAATATAGCGTAGGATTTGCGATTTCGCGTGTTTGAAAAATGGAAAATTCCTTAGCGTATGATCCTGCCCATTTGTAGAATCGACCCCCTTTAGGATGATTGTCATATATGAACAAAAGAAGAGTTCGTACGTGAAATTTTGTTTGCTCAACCAAATCACTGAAAACCAGGGAATAACTGGATTATTATTTTTTGGGACACAGTCCAAGCCAGTGCCTTAATTAGTTTTCTTTCTACCTTTCCTTTGGAGGATATTTATGACTCAATCAACTAAAAAAACCAGTAATAAAGCCACTTTGGAATATGAAAACCTTGATTTGCCTCCAGTATATGTAGATGGTGCTCAAGGGACTTTGAGCCCAAATAAGGATGTGCTTCATGTCAGTTTTTTTCTGAACGAATAGCAGGCTTGCCATCACTTTCCGTTAATACAGAAATAATCGAAAGCCAAGATAACAAAACTTATCAGGCAAATTTTGGTGATTCCTTCGGTTTAGACACAGGAAATATCCACTTAATCAGGCGTGTGGAGGCTAATTTAATTTTCAGTCGACACTCATTGGAAGGAATAATTTCTTGGCTACAACAACAACTTAATACTTTGCCGAAATAGGGGACAAGTCGATGATAAATATTGAATTGAATAGCCAAATTGAAAGTTCATCGAATTCTCTGGATTCGCTTGAGATGATCATTCAACCTAATGGCAACTCTGTTTCAAATTTGAATATAGAAAAATCATCAGAAAACTGTATTCTCGAAAATAATAGTATCAATTTTTCATTTTCCCATGATCCTGATTTTTCACCTAGGACTTCATCGTTGAATACGAATAATGAGCAAAAGGCGCTGGATGATGCACTTACAGATATTGATTCTATCGCCAGTAAACTCCACGATTACGATGTAGAAGAACCGCGTGAGCAATCCGCTATAGACAACGCACGGGACTTGCTTCAAAAAATTTTTAGGATTTATCCAGTTAAGTATTTTATATCTCCTACGGAAAGATGCGGCGTAGCCATCTCTCCTCCAATTCGGAAAGGAGGGGCTGTTTCGTTTGAATGTGCTCCAAGTGGAGTCGTTCATTGTTTTGCTTCTATCGATGGCAATCGCCGCCGTGCAAAATATTTTCAAACAGATGATCTTCCTGACCCATTTATGGAGAAGGCATTGAAAGATCTTGCAAAAAAGTGAATCGTGGATAAAGTTTGCGAAGATGAGCACGTTTGGCGCGATGTTTATCATCAAAATATAGAAAAATATTTGAAAAGAACAGAACGCCAAATAAATAGTTTAGCAAAAGCATTTTTTGGAGACAGGCAGTTTCCAAAAAAAGTTTGTCCAGTAATTTGTATGATCTTATTTCGCTAAAACAAGCTACAGCATTTTCAGATTCTAGAGCAGGCAAACACGATCCACCCAAAACGATCAGGGGTTGGTGGAAAATGCGAGTGGCAGATCTACATGTGAATAAAATGATAGTTGAACATGCCCCCATTCATACTGAATATTGCAGTAATGATTACCATGCAGAAATTATCTTTCCAGAAGGTCATTGTGATTCGTGGGAAGATGCTGAGGTGCAATTGCTGTGCTTTATTTCTAATGGGTCATGGCAAGATATAGAGAAAATAGATGTTTCTTAAGATTATCCACAGTTTTTCTTAATTCGCTATATTCTTGACTTCTGAATTAACGCTCAAATATTCGGTTATTATTGATTGTTATCTTACTAGAATTTGCAAGTATATCTCGGATCTAAGCAAGGCGAATTTAATTTTCTTTGTTAGCGAGTTTTTGCTCGGATTCTAGGGTTTGTTTTCTATTTTGTGCGTGATGGAGAGGTGTTGGATAGTCACAAATTCGGGTAATCGATTGTAATTGAACGTCATTTTTCTCAATTTATGGCTACAGGTAATGCCAGCATGAGCCTGATGCCCATCGGGCGCTATCGAAAATCAGTAGGTGCAGTTCGGTTTGCTGACTCATAGCCAGCGACAGATGTCCTAGCCCGAAGTACTGATCGATTTGCAGAGTTATTTACAGGGTATAGCCGAAGATTTTAGGCATAAGGAAACGGTGTAAATAAGCATAAGAACCAAGATTGCGGTTTGCTATTTGGATAACCCAGACATTATCTAGAAACCGTTTAAGTAATCCGGCTTTGAGCACCGATATTGCTTGATAGCAAACATGATAACGATCTGTTTGTTCTGGTCGCGAAGGAATTCGAGAAACACCAGAAAACTAGTTGGCTTATCGTATAACACAATATAAATCATCGTGAAAATCCACCTAAGTCAGTGTCTCTCCAGCGCGGAGTTATTAACACTGTTTCCAATCACTGGGTTGAATCTCTTACCACATTTTCGTGAAAACGACAAAAATGCACAGATATTTTAAACAGGAACATATAAAACCCAAACTGACTTAATGTGAAAAGATTTTGCTCGCAATCTAAACAATCAAAATAGTCAACGGGTATTGTATGTATGTCATCAAAATAGGCAATATATTCGTCAAACAACTCTCCACCTTTAGGCAAATAAAAAACTGATGTCACTTCCTGTCTTCTTATACTCTCAATTTTCGACGAAATTACGTCAACTGGTAAACACTGACTTATGAGCAATTCTCTATATCGAGATAGACTGATTAATGGGGCGAATACAATGTTTGGCGGTCGTTCTCTTTTATTGGCGATATCCATGTCGCAAGTATTCGAAAGCAAAATTCCTTTTGTGCTGATTCTTCTTGTATCTTTGAATTGAACTATTTCGAGCGCATCCCAACCGTCGCCCTGTAGTAACTCTCCCTGATGATGAGTGGTGTAATATGAGGCACTTTCGCCTTTTTGGGAGAAATCCTCAAGTGCTCTTCTAAGTCCTTCTTTTTGGTTCTGGGTCAAATAATACGGTATATGATCTCGTAACAAGTCAACTGATACTTCCATGTTAATTGCTTTATGAGCCGTATAAATCTGATAGGTTTTCGTTCAATACTTGTTCAAATTCCTTTCCTAATGGTTTCTGCCTAGAAGATAAAGTTGCATAGAAGGTAGAAACAGCTTCAACAAAATCCTCGTCAGGTTTTACTAAATGAGGATTCTTGGAAGAGTAAGTTTCTAGACTTGTAGTAGAAGAGATGCCGTCATAAGTATATGAAGACTGAGATAAATTCCATTTTAAGCCTGTGGCATTTTTTTCTGATGTATCAACAGAGCTCAGATACTGACTAGCTGTGACGCCAATCAAAAAAAGGGCATTGGCCAAAGTTGCCGAGGACTGGCGGGAAAGATATTTATACGTCATATTTTGGATTCAAGGATGCAATCGTTTCCTCTTTCAGTAAATTGAAAAATAGTCTTTTATTTTCAGCATGAATAGATTCAAGGCCCTCTGAGACATATTGGGGCCAATCATCAATATCACTAGATTCTGGCATCATAAATATAGTATCTATATCAATAATAACGCCTTCTTTTACCACATTATTATTGACTATCAATTGTGCTAACGAAAGAATATTAACAATGTTGAGAAATTCTTCATGTGAAATTTCCACTTTTAATGAAAAGTCTTGACCCTCAAGTTTGTATTGACCAATGGATATTGTTGATTCAAGTAAGTCTATGTATTTCCTTGATGCATCCATTTCCAAGAGGTCGACATACTTCAGCGAGTATCTATGGATGCTCTTTACGATTCCTGCCTCATTAATTATTCCTATTATCTGTCTTATTTTGGATCTGAATGGACTCCAACCTTGATATGGCATATTACAGGAAACAGCCGCATTTTTGTCGCCTATCAAAACATCATATCCTTCAAGCTGGAGTTTTACCAAAAAGGCAAATTGTAGGTTTGGGTCATTTTGCCTAATTATTGTGGGTATCTCGTTTGCAGGGAGTTTCTCAATATGTTTATGACCATCTAGCTTGCTATATAAAATACCTGCCAAGACATCAGATGTTGGCATATCGCTCGAAAAGCGAATCTCAAAAAGAGATTCAATAAGCGGTTCTTTTTCAAGACTTTTAGGTAATTTTCTATCTGACATGTTTCAATGCTCTGCTACAAACCAGTAAGTCCTAAATGACTGAGTGCAGGTTAGATTTGTGGTCTTCAATGATAGTGTCTCCGCATTGTGGGGTTGTGACTCCATCCTGAGATCCATTCTCAATCGCAGTACCTTCCCTATCTGCCGATGGATGAATTGCATCACCGCTAAGCCAGAGTCCAATACAACCTTCAGAGGATGGAGGTCATCATCTCACTCCAATATGGTTGCTAGACCGGTAATTCCGATCATAAGCGAGAACTTCACGGAATGCAATAACAGTCTTATCTTCAATGATAGAACTGAAATACCTTCCGATCGGCAATCATGTGGTTGTTGAGTTTTCTACGGAGGTAATGATTTCACGGCAGAGGTCGTTTCTGCCGCGGTGATGATCCCGATTGGGGCGCAAGCGGACGCGAGCTTTTATGGCCGCGTTAACAATGCGGTTCAATTTCAGGATACGGGCGATTCAACGACCGATCTGGTCAGCGTTGGATCGCGATTAGGATTCAAAGGAGAATCCGATCTTGGTAATGGCATGAAAGCACATGGCCATTATGAGTTTGCAACCACTACCGATAACGCCGCGGGCGGAGTTACCGCTACCCGTATCGCAACGGCTGGACTTTCCGGCGGTTTCGGGCGGATTGATGTGGGTAATCAGTGGACCGCTTACTACAACGCCACTGGCGTACACATGGATCCAACCTGGACAATTGGCCCCATTTCAGGATCAACCCCATTCCGATCACCGAATACGATCAAATATTCCAATTCGGTCGGGCCTCTTACTTTGGAAGCTGACTTGCGGTTGAGCGATTCTGCTGAAAACTTGAACGCTGATGGTGTTCCGGTTCTTTCCGGCCATGGTGGGGGCGTTGGTATCAGCATAGCCGCAACCGAAGCCCTATCGTTTGCCGCTGCGTTCGATCTTGATGATCAAACGGATTTGGTGGTTACCCCCATGGCGGCAGCAATGCCCGGTCTTAACGAAGCGATGGATGCCGTTGTAGTTAAAGAAGCAACCGCGGCCGTCAATGGACTGGAACACAACCGGGTTGGACTTTCTGGGAAGGTATCACTCGGCCAATTCTGGGCATCGCTGGCATGGGCTAACCATGAAGCAGAAAACGGCATGGGCGCAACACAAGCCGACAAGGAATTTGTAGCGGCCTATGTGGGCATGAGTATGACCGATCAAATTTCAGGATGGGTTGGCTTTGCGCAAGCCGATGTTACGACTAACAAAGGCGAAGAAGTAAAAGCCGGGCATGGCAAAGAACCTTCTAAAGTAATGGCCGGTTTGTACTACAACCTGGGCGGCGGTCTTCAACTTTGGTATGAAGGCGCGTCGGAAGATCATGATACAGACGACAAACCCGCTACTGCCACCGCTGGTGTAACCACGGAAACCGTTACCCATTTGGTTGGTATTCGGTACGATTTCTAACCCCATATTGATTTAGAGGAAATGAAACAATGAAACAAAATATATTTATAGCGGCCCTATTGGCCGGTATGCTGGTACTCGCAGGCTGCGGGGGTGGAGGTTCGGCGGGTCCTGTGGAACCAGATCCGGTTGATCCGGTTGACCCAGTTGATCCAGCCACTCCGGTTGCTCCAACCGCAAGCACACCGACTGACGTGAAACTTCCGGCCAGTGCAACGGTTGCAGGTGTTGATTTGGAAGAGGATGGTAGCCAAAGAGTACTAACAATTAAGGCAGGTGATCCAGTAGCGTCAAGAACTTTTGGCGGGGTTGTTTATACCTGTCCAGCTGGTGAATGTATGGCTACTTTTGAAAACCGGCTTGGTAATTTGGTTGTTACTTCCACTGGCGGATTAACCGCAGCGGCGCAAAGAACCGCACCCTGCCCATTAGCCATAAATAGTGTCACAGCAAAGGGGTAGAAATTGATAATTTTTCCGGATTTTGGACAA
>JAPOUQ010000058.1 GCA_026708585.1 Gammaproteobacteria bacterium | reverse complement strand
TTTATACTTATTTCAATAGTTTATTTGATTATTTCGGCAAAAATGAAGTCCGAAACATGAGTAAGTAACATTACGCCACTTCACATATCTTTTCACGGATTAATGGGGTATCTAACGATAACGCCCCTCCCCGTGCAGATGCCCCAATCCCGGAGGCCAATAGATTGCGGGCAGCGTTTATGTCCGCGTTTTCGGCATGGCCACAGGCCACACACTTGAACAACGCTTGCGATGTTCGGTTTTCTTTCCTGATCTGACCACAAGCACTACACGCCTGCGAAGGTTAGGCAGGATTGATCTTGATTACCTCTGCTTTATCGCTTACTTTCTGTTCTAATCCGGACCAACCTGTTGTCAAGATTTCACGATTCAATCCAGATTTCTGTCGAACATTCTTAGCGGGCTTATCAACCGTTCCTTTAGCGGATTGGGTCATGCCTTTTGTATTCCGGTCTTCCATTACCACCAATCCCGCACGGTCAGCAATCTCACGGCTAACCTGATGCTGCCAGCTGTCTCTAGTATTGTTCCAATGTCTGCTACATTTCTGCCACTTCAATTGGGTTTTATCTCTACGATTTGATCCTGTAACCTGTCGGGCCAGCTTGCGCTGATACCGCTTTCTCCTTGCTTCCTTTCTTGCTCATGTGGTGATATACCCCGTGATAACCTCGCTTCAAACCCGCCCAAAATGACTCTATGCCGTTTGTATAGGCTTGATCTCGTACATATTCAGATACTGAGTGATTGGCACTTTCATGCGGTCGATGAAGGCCATCATAAGCAGTTGTGCCATCGGTATGAACTTCTGTGGTTTCTTCAGTGTTATCCGTTACAAAACCCTGTAATGTATTTGAATCAATGGTATCAACAGCTTATGCGGTAACTTCATTGGTCTCCCGATCTTTCATTCCAACTATTGCAGTTTTTCCAACTACACCTCGGCTAGTTTGTTTTTTCGTTTGGAATTAGACATATTAGACCGCTTACCACTAACTATATGTTTCATTGACTTCTACAGGGCCGTCATACAATGGATTATCCGTTTCATAAGCCTCTCGGATTCTATGCAACATATACCAAGTTGATTTCTGACTAATTTTCAAATCTCGGTGTAGCTTCATGCTGGATACACCTTTGAGGCTGGTAGTAACTAAGTAAATGGCAATCACCCATTTTCGATAAGGGATATTTGAACCTTCCATGATTGACCCTTTTTTTACGCTGAACATAGGCTTGTCATCACATTCTCGGCATCGGTGTGTCATAGTTTTATGATTAATGTTCGACTGAACATTCATCGTTTTGCAGTGAGGGCATAGCGGGCCATCTGGCCACATTTGATCTTCAAACCACTTGCGCGCTGTTTCGTTGTCGGGGAACATATTGAACAGCTCAACTAGGCTAATCTCTTCTCTGTAATTCATTCCGGACGCTTTGATCATTGTTAATACAATTGTTTTGTTAAAATGTGATTAAAGTATAATTTATTTTCAGGTTTGTAAATATTTTTTGACTTATCTTCAGATTTTTTTGGTTTGACCAATGATCTTCATTCGCATGGGGTATATGCTCCAATCGGTTGCCAATCCTAATTAATCTTGGCTGTCTTTTGAAAAAAGCTCTATTCAAACTATTGATAAGCGGACCAATATGGTTTGGCTCATCCCAGTATTGAAGATACTCCCAATCCTTATCTTTTATGCATTTGCTTGTTTGTAGTACTGGTTCTTTTCCACGAAACTTTAACCAGCCACCTTTTATGTCTTTCCAATACGCCCAAATAAGAAGAATAAACGATGCTCCTCAAAATGCAGTTATTAAAAAAAATTGGATCAATTTCATAACAATTCCTATAATACGTAAGCCCGAAATTACTGATCCCAATAAGAAAACATAGGTGCAAATTTCTTAAGCATCCACGCATTGTACTGATTTCCCCCGCCCAATGTGATTAAAGTATATAATTCCCTAAATGATTTCTTCTGGCGTGAGCAATCTGAGATGCTCGATAACCGCATTGTGTTTTATCCATCTAGTTTGATCGTCAAGGTTTTCAAAACCGCAATCGCTACATCGGTGGACAGGATAAACAACAGATAATTCGATCACGAGATTGTCTGGAGTACCGTAGTCAAATATTATGTTTCTGAATTCGACAATGACCGCAATCTGTTCACAAATTGGGCAAGGCTCAAACAAACGATCTGACTCCGCACACACTTAGTTTCGATTTATGGCTTCTCTCGTATAATGAAACCTACGCTCATGAATCAGACCTGAGCCTAACTGTAATTTGATATAAGTGGAGATTTATCAGATTCTAGATTGATCAAAATAACGTTTGTATATCATGAATAACCCCAAGTCTAATCACGCTGTATTTGATTGTATTGATGCTCACACATGCGGAAATCCAGTTCGTGTGGTGATATCTAACCAACCCGATTTGGATGGTACTACCATGCGTGAAAAGAGACAGCATTTCATATCGGAATACGATTGGATTCGCACTGGGCTAATGTATGAACCCCGTGGGCATGATGCAATGTCAGGATCAATACTATATCCGCCAACAAATAAAGGGCATGATCTTGGCGTGTTGTTTATCGAAGTAAGTGGAGCTCTACCTATGTGCGGTCACGGTGCAATCGGTACTGTGACTGTCGCAGTTGAAAAGGGTCTGATCACCCCTAAAACATCCGGCCTATTAAAACTCGATACTCCAGCCGGAACAATCTTGGCGAGTTATGAAACAAATGGGAACTGTGTTGAATCGGTAACGCTAGAAAATGTCCCTGCGTTTTTGCACTCCACTGGGTATGAAGTGGATATCCCCAATCTTGGGCTGCTCAAGGTCGATGTTAGCTTCGGTGGTAATTTCTACGCTATTGTCGAACCGCAAACGGGTTACCTCGGTTTGGACTCGATAAGTGTTGATGACATTCGTCGCTATAGTTTGGAAGTTCGTAAACGAGTCAATAAACTTGGAAAATTTATCCATCCTGTAGACACAACTATATCTGGTGTCAGTCACGTGATGTGGACCGATTATCCCAAACACCCAAAGGCTACTATGCGTAACGCTGTGTTCTATGGAGAGCGCGGTATTGATCGGTCACCTTGTGGTACCGGGACCTGTGCACGAATGGCTCAACTTATCGCCCGCGGGGATTTGAAAATTGGGGAGGAATTTATCCATGAAAGTGTAATCGGTAGTCTCTTTACTGGTTGTGCAACGAAGAAGACTCAAATCGGAAGTCTTGAAGCTATTATACCGACCATCACTGGCTGGGCCCGAATTACTAGCAAAAACCAAATTACAATCGATGAACGAGACCCATATGCATTGGGTTTCATCCTGTCCTAACCTGTCGTTGGAATTGAACTTAGCATTGACGCAAAATATTTCAAACATCTGCTCCCGTTTCATCCTTGCAATTACAATACCAACAAAGGTGTATTGTTCATTTTCTTTTTGCCTTCTTTATACAAACAAAATCAATCCATGACCAACCCGAATCCGCCATTTACACAAGCCGAATATGATCGAAGAATTCGTCTGACTCGGCAAGCGATGAATGATCACGAAATTGAAGTTCTTTTTATTACTGACCCATCCAATCAGGCTTGGTTAACGGGATATGATGGATGGTCATTTTATGTTCATCAAGGGGTTATCCTTGGACTAGAAGGTGACCCTATCTGGTGGGGTCGTACCATGGATGCCAATGGCGCTCACAGAACAGTCTGGATGGAAGCTGACTCTATACTGGCTTATGCAGAGCACTTTGTTATGTCAACAGTCCATCATCCTATGGAAGATCTGGCAAATCATCTTGTTCGTCTTGGATACAAAACATCCCGGATCGGCATAGAGATGGAAAATTACTACTATTCAGCAAAGGCCCATCAAGTTCTGACTTCATGCCTTGGGAGTGCAAAATTTACAGATGCGACGGCTCTCGTGAACTGGCAAAGAGTGATGAAATCAGAAGAAGAAATCACATTCATGCGACGAGCAGCAAAAATTGCTGATAAAGTCCTTATGTTGGCGATTAATGAGGCCCGACCTGGCAAGCCAAAAAATGAGTTGGTTGGCGACATATTGAAGGCCGGAATCTATGGAGCCGATGGCGAATGGGGAGATTATCCGGCAATTGTACCAATGGTCCCGTCTGGAATTGATGCAAGTGCCGCCCATCTCACTTGGAATGGCGAGCCAATGAAATCTGGTGAGGCAACGTTTTTCGAGTTGGCCGGGTGCTATCGACGATATCACATACCGTATTGTCGTACTGTTTTTCTGGGACAACCTCCAAAGAAAATGATGGATGCTTCGAAGGCATTGGTCGATGGAATTCACGCAGGCATTGATGCTGCTCGTTCAGGAAATCGTGCTTGTGATATCGCGCAAGCTTTGTATCAGGAACTAAGCAAAGCGGGCATAGATCGCATTGGTCGCTGTGGATACAGCATTGGTCTGAGCTATCCACCGGATTGGGGAGAGAGAACAATCTCACTGCGACCCGAGGACCAGACCATGCTTCAGTCTGGTATGACATTGCATTTTATGCCGGGCTTGTGGATGAACGATTGGGGTATCGAAATTACTGAACCAATCTTGATCACACCAGAAGGTCCAGCAGAGACTTTTGGTAACATTGAGCGGAAACTCTTTATTAAGGATTGAGTCGTGAGTGGGTTTGAGCAAACCATCAAAATGCTGGATACTCTAATTAGTTTTCCAACTGTTTCGACGGACAGCAATCTGGGCATGATCAATTTTCTTGCAGAGGTACTGGAAAGTGCCAAAGCAAGAGTCAGCATTTATCATGACCAGACAGGAAATAAGGCAAACCTATTTGCAACCATCGGGCCGGAAGAAGAGGGGGGAATCGTTCTGGCGGGGCATAGTGATGTTGTTCCCGTTACCGATCAGTCATGGACAACTGATCCTTTCCAAATGAAGGTAGAGGGCGGCCGTTTGTTTGGACGGGGTGCTTGCGATATGAAAGGTTTTATCGCTGCAGCAGTTGTGATGGCACCCAAATTCTTGAAATCCGCTAAACGACGCCCTATTCATTTCGCATTCACCTATGACGAAGAGGTTGGTTGCTTTGGGGCTAAGTCTCTCATTGAATGTCTCAAGCAGGAACAAGTCAATCCCAAAATGGCGATAGTTGGAGAGCCTACCTCGATGCGAATTATTGATGGACACAAGGGTTGTTATGAATACACTACTCATTTTTGCGGTCAAGGAGGTCATGGATCATTGCCGGATACGGGGGTTAATGCGATTGAATATGCAGCACAATATGTTTGCGAGTTGTTGCATATCAAGAAACTACTTGAAAAATGCGCACCCGTAAATAGTCTTTATGATCCACCTTGGACAACCATCAGTACGGGTAGGTTTACCGGTGGGAATGCTCGTAATGTTATTCCTGAACAGGCAAGGGTCGAATGGGAGATGCGGCCGGTGTGTGAGGAAGATGCAGACTATGTGAAATCCAGGCTTCATCATTTTTGCAATCATGTGTTACTTCCAGAGATGCAGAAGGTATGTCCTAGTTCTCGAATTGATCTTGAAATTGTTTCAGAGATTGAAGATTTTGAACCCACTGAACCCAACGAAGCAAAGGCCATTCTTGCTGAATTAACAGGTTTAAGCGAGTCTGATGTGGTTTCGTTTGGTACTGAAGCTGGGATCTATCAGTCCATGGGTATGAATGTCGCAGTTTGCGGTCCCGGATCAATTGATCAAGCACATAAACCGGACGAATATGTAACGGTGGAGCAAATGGAATCCTGTTTGAAGATGCTAGGAGGTTTGACGGCAAAGCTTGAAGACCGGCCAGAATGACGATTATGTCAGAACAATTTTGCGCGTTGTTGAAATGAAGTAGTTTGAAACACTAACCTTTTTTGATGTAAGGGTGATTGATCAGTTGGAGCGAACTTTGACCGGATGAATATGAGGGATGGGTATTGTCACAATTTGAAAAACCCCCCGTCTTCAGAGAGAAAATCCGTTTGTAATCGAAGCAAGCGTAACAAGTAACGGGCTCGAAGGACAGACGACCTGCATAAGTGAAGTTGAGATCAATGCTACCCCGACCTTCGCAACTCGTCTGAAAAACTGATAAATTTCGACTAATTTTGGCGCAAATCTGTCTATAAGTCATTGATTTTTC
>JAPOUQ010000020.1 GCA_026708585.1 Gammaproteobacteria bacterium | reverse complement strand
GGCTATGCACAGAAATATCGAATCCGTAAGGAGCCCATTCACTTGATCGGCATGGTGTTTGGCAAGAAAGAGCGGGACCTACTCGATATTCGTGTTGAGAAGTTCTGATAATTTGGATTTGATTTTCTAGGATGATCTTGTAATCATCTGCGAATTGGATTGTAAATGTTTATTGCTTGATCAGAACCGTTCCTAAAGCCAACGAAAATAGAGGCATACATTAAAATCAAATAACTTAAACGAGAGGAAGAGTGGTTAATTATATATTTACTTTTACGGGCTTATCGGGTTTGGTTCGTTTGTTAATGTCTCTCTCGCTTATGCTTATCTCGGGCTGTGGTATTAATCTACCAGAAATAGTGGGTCGTAGCGATTTATCATTTCCCACTCAAAAAGCCTCAACCGCATCTTATAGCAGCGGCGGGGGTTACTATAAAGATGACGGTCCACCTGGTGAAAGTGTTGATATCGCTCGAATTCCCGATGCAGTTCCGCAAAACGAACCACTTTCCCGCACTGGAAATAATCCCTATGAGGTGTTTGGAAAGCAATATGTTCCAATAAAATCAGCCCGTGGATTTAAGCAAACAGGTTACGCGTCTTGGTATGGCAAGAAGTTTCATGGTAAGCGCACCTCAAGCGGTGAACCGTATGATATGTTTGCAATGACAGCAGCTCATCCAACATTGCCACTGCCAACTTGGATTCGAGTTCACAATCACGAAAATCAGCGTGAAGTAGTGGTTAAGGTCAACGACCGTGGCCCATTCCTTAGAGAGCGGATTGTTGATCTTTCTTATGCCGCAGCGACTAAGCTCGATATTGTTCGAAAGGGCACAGCTCGTGTTACCATCACGGCAGTTTTTTCGGAAGATGGGGCAGGAGAAACTACCAGTAATGTTCAAGAGCAGGCATCGATTCAATACCTGGTTCAAGTTGGAGCATTTTCAAACCAAGCCAATGCGGTCAATTTGCGGCTGAAACTCGCGAATCTCGGGCTTCAACTCTATCCAAGATCTGTATCGGATGCTACCGATGGTTTGTTTGTAGTCTCAATCGGCCCCTTTGATTCTAGAGACGAAGCCGAAATAGTGCAACAGGCCATTTTTTCAAATATTGGAAAGAAGGGTATTATTCGGTCACATCATTGATTACTTATAGAGCAAGTCTTAGCTTCCTTTGTTGATAAGGGGCCAAGAAAATAACTTGTAATACTGATATACATAATGATGACCAACCTTGAGTAACGTCAAGCACTGCAACGACGGATTCAGTAAACCGCGAATTTGATACGCGGTACCGTTGATGGTTGGGAGTTCAAACAATATGTGTTGGGCTTTTGGTAAAAATTCAAAGTATTTTTTCTACTTCCCTGAATTCAGCACTCTGGGGTGGTATTGTCTGATATTTCACGCTCTGGTCGGTTCGAGCAATATTCAAAAAGATACGGAAGCTAGATAGCCTTTCGCTTGGAGATTGGGTTGGAAGGGAGATGATATTTTCCATGATTGTGATAGTTAGATTGGTCTCGGTTTGTTAGTATCACACTCTGTTTCTTCTGTTGAAAAACAAGTTGACAAGATGCCCAGCGTTTGATCCATTGTCAGTTGTGGGCAGGTTGCAATCATTGCTTTACGCTTATTGAATACTGGATCAAAATCGTGCTGAATGGAAAAGCGCTAGTTCAACCTCCATAAGCGAAGTAGACAAAGAAGATATCAAAAGATAATCCAAGATGGGTTTGTTAGGGGTTGATGGCTGGATGATCGAGTGGGGCAATCCGGTAGCGTTTTTCAATCCAGAAATGAGCCTGAACGGAGGGTCAATTAGGTTTGGGTCTGGAACTGGGAATAAAGGTTAAAAGATTTTCTCGCAACTCAGGATGTAAAGCAAACGTCCACGATTTACTGCTTTTCGAGTATTGTTTTCGAAGATAGTGGCTTTTATCGCACATTGTTATTTTGATGTTAAGAGGTAGAGAAATCTAGTTTCGGTTAGAATCTAAATGATGATATACAGGGTAGAGAAGAACTTCAGAAAACATGAGAAATAAAAGTAATCAACAAGTCGATATGTATAAGAGTTTATCTGTCTAGACCAGATATTTCGGACTTGAATATATTTCCATTTAATGTAGATGAAGATTCTTCTTAGCAACGATGATGGTTTCGATGCAACTGGGCTCAAGGTGCTGAAGGAAGCGCTTGTTAGCATCGGTCAAATTGCTGTTGCAGCACCAAGCACCAACTGTAGTGGGTTTAGTAATGCCTTGACATTGCGAAAGCCCATAAGAGCTCACTGTCATGGCGAAAATCACTATTCGATTGAAGGAACACCTGCTGACTGTGTTCATCTGGCTGTGAACGGCATGATCGATTTTGTGCCTGATCTAGTCGTATCTGGCATCAATCATGGTAGCAATCTGGGCGATGATACCATCTATTCTGGAACCGTTGCAGCTGCCCTTGAAGGTCGTTTTTTACGTTTGCCGTCTATCGCAGTATCACTGGTTGGTGAGCGCCTCGAATATTTCGATACGGCAGCACGTGTGATTGTCGAGTTATTCGATTGGATGCGAAATGTGGCAATTTCGGATTTGTGCCTACTAAATATCAATGTACCTGATATACCCTATGATCACTTGCAGGGAATTGAATTCACCTGCTGTGGAAAACGCGATCATTCAGAACCGATTCGGCTTGAAACAGATCAGAATGAACTGAAAATATACCAAATTGGTAAAATCGGAGCTCCAAGGGATAATGGACCGGGCACAGATTTTTATGCGATTTCCAGACAGCGAGTATCGATCACGCCGTTGACCCACGATATGACTCATCACGGAATTCTGGATTCACTAAAGAGTGTAAATTCGCAATCCGGTTTACTTGCAAGATTGCCTTGATATTGAATATGAAAGATTTTGGAGAAATTTCTGAGCAACGTATCCAAGGAATCGGTAGGACCTCAAAGAGGACTAGACAGCGGTTGGTCGATCGGTTAAGGAGAGAAGGTATTGGCAGTGAAAAAGTACTTGAGCTCATGTTGAACACACCACGCCATCTGTTTATTAGTGAAGGATTGGAGCACAAAGCATATGACAATACCCCGCTTCCAATTGGCAATGACCAGACCATTTCTCAACCCTATATCGTTGCTATGATGACCGAGTTATTGCTCAGTGAACGGGAGTATCTTGGTAAAGTTTTAGAAATTGGTACAGGTTGTGGTTATCAGAGTGCAATTCTGTCGAAGCTTGCAAAGCAAGTTTATTCGATTGAACGAATTCGCGAGTTGCAATTTGATGCACGTCGGCTACTTACGCAACTTGGATACAGAAACATCAAATATATGAATGGTGATGGGTTTCAGGGCTGGACAACCTATCAGCCATATGATGGTATTATTGTTACTGCAGCCCCATCTGAAATCCCTCAAAGTCTAATCAAACAGCTTGCAATAGGTGGAAGGTTGGTAATACCTGTTGGTAATGCTGAACAGACTTTAAGGGTTGTAACTCGCACTCGGACTGGATTTCGTGAAAACACACATGTTGCTGTTCGTTTTGTACCGATGCTACAAGGCAGAGCTTGAATGATGAAGTTATTTGGTCCTTTGTACGTAACAACGTTGAAATGGTCAAGACATCCCAAGGCAGTCTGGTGGTTATCTGGTGTCAGTTTTATCGAATCCTCGTTTTTCCCTGTGCCGACCTCTTTCATGTTGGCACCAATGGTGCTGGCTGATCGACTTCAAGCTTGGAGACTGGCGCTCATTTGTACGATTACCTCATCTATCGGTGGATTATTCGGCTATTTCATCGGTTCTTTGTTATTTGATCAAGTTGGAATTCACATTTTAGAATTTTATGATTTACAACAAAAATTTGATTCATTGCAGATTTGGTATCAAGATTATGGCGTTTGGTTACTTTTTCTTTCAGGTTTGACCCCGATACCATATAAACTCTTTACAATTGCATCAGGAACATTGGGTATGGCGATTCTTCCTTTTTTTCTGATTTCACTGGTTGGACGTGGTTCTCAGTTTTTTTTGGTAGCTGCTTTAGTTCGTTGGGGAGGAGAGAAATATGAAACGACCCTCAATCACCATATTGAAAAGGTAGGTTGGTTGTTACTTGCAATTGCCTTGTTTGGCTTTTTGGCATTGAGATTATTTGAATGAGGTGGATTGTTTCAATATTGCTGATTATGGCGTTATTGACTGGATGTACCAGCTCGAACTTGATTGATATCCCAGTTACTGATGAAGCAAAGTATCAATATACTCCTCGGATCTATACTGTCCAGAAAGGTGATACGCTGTATGGTATTTCTTGGGCATTCGGATTAGATTATAAGCAGGTGGCCGGGTGGAATGACATCAAATCACCATACACTATCCATATTGGTGATCAGATATACCTTTATCCAAGAAAGCAGAAAGGCAGTACGGAAAAGACCAAGCCGATTGTTCTGACCAGCTTGCCTAGACAGAGACAACCCAGTGAGCCCAAAGCTATTGTTACTCCGGTAGAGAAAGCCGTAGCGACCCCCACCCCCACTGCATCAACTACTGGAAAGTGGACTTGGCCAGCACAAGGCAAGCTAGTCGGCAAATTCGCACCGAAGGCGGGGAATAAAGGTATCCAGATCGCAGGTGCGGAAGGTTCACCAATTCGAGCCACATCTGGTGGTCAGGTTGTCTATGCAGGAGAAGGGCTGCGCGGTTATGGCAAACTTATCATTATCAAGCACTCATCTGAGTATATTAGTGCATATGCACACAACAAGGAAATTTTGGTGAGAGAAGGTCAAGCAATCAATTCTGGTCAGCAAATTGCGAGTATGGGTCAAACCGGCACCAATAGGCCAATCTTACATTTTGAAATCAGAAAAAGTGGTAATCCAATTGACCCGATGAAATATTTAAACCAGTAATCCGATAACAACCGAGAATTGACTTCGAAATGATGACGATAAAAGAAGCGATAAAAAAAGTAGCGACTGGAGAAAATCTCAGTCGTCTTGAGATGCAGAGTGTTATGCGAATTATGATGTCAGGTGAGGCGACTGATGCCCAATTTGGTGCATTTTTAGCAGCCATGATGATCAAGGGTGAGACTATGGAAGAAATAACCGGTGCTGCAACAATCATGCGAGAATTTTCCGAAAAGGTTATCACCAAGCAAAAAAAAGTGGTGGACTGTGTTGGTACCGGAGGAGATGGCGCAAGAATTTTAAATGTCTCTACAGCAAGCGCAATTATCGCTTCTGTTTCTGGACTTGCAATGGCCAAGCATGGTAGCCGTGCAGCAACGGGTAAATCCGGCAGTGCTGATTTACTTGAAGCAGCTGGAGTAAATATAAGAATCAATGCTGAACAAGTTGGTCAGTGCATCGATGAATGCGGGATCGGATTTATGTTCGCTCCAATGCATCATACTGCGATGCGTTACGGTATTGGCCCGAGAAAACAAATCGGGATTAGGACGATATTTAATGTATTGGGACCCTTAACCAATCCTGCTGGAGCTCGATTCCAATTGGCAGGTGTATTCAGTCAAGATCTTGTTCGTCCGGTGGCTGAAGCCTATGCAGAACTGGGTTCCGTCCATACTCTTGTAGTTTGTTCTGATGACGGATTGGATGAAATTTCGATAGCTGCTCCAACCCACATAGCTGAATTGGTAGATGGAAGTCTTAAGGAATACCAAATTGTCCCAGAGCAATTTGGATTTGAGCGTTCGTCAATTGATGAATTGGTGGTAGAAAGTGCACTAGACTCTCTGGAAAAAACCCGTAATGTTCTAGAAGGTAAGAAGGGGCCAGCCTACGATATTGTTGCATTGAATTCGGGTGCGACCATTTATGCGGGTAACAGAACCAATACTCTCGGAGAAGGCATTGAACTTGCCTGCTCTATCCTCGATAGCGGCGAGGGCAGTCAAAAACTAGATCAACTAATTCATTATTCCAACTCATTTGAATAAAGCAGAGTGCACTGAAAATTGGAATAACTCCAGTACGAACCAAGTGTTTGGTCTGCTGAAATTGCTATACACCATGATGACTGTAAGCTGTCCGAACTAGTCCCAAAGGTATATTTTTGTATTTATTGTTGTATATGTATAAATGGCTGTCCGTTGCCGCTTTATTCCTGGCGAGTTAGGAGTTTCGAATTTTTGAGCCCCATTATCGAAATCTTTATTTATAAC
>JAPOUQ010000096.1 GCA_026708585.1 Gammaproteobacteria bacterium | reverse complement strand
CCACAGCCAGCAAGACCAAGAGTAAAAGTCAGAAATACGGTAATCAGGACAGATTTAAATCTTGAGGGGGGGGGGGTAAATATATATGTTATTCATTTTATTGCCTTTTATATTCATTTTTGTTCAATATTCATAACCAAGGATTGATTCCCCGTAAGTGATAATCAGGAAATATCTGTGTCTTGATACGACCTATCAAACATTCGATTAACAACTTATACAGAAATCTCGGTTAATTTACTTAATTTATCGAATGAGTGCAAGTAAGCACATGGGTTTATAGGTTTAGTATTCACAATGGATTTTTGAAAATCATTGGTGTAGCCATACGAATGTCAGACTCATTTGTCTGGTAAATTTATTAGAGGTTGATCTGCTATAAACCAAACGACTCTCACCATAGAACACTGAATCTCAGACCGCTATTATGAGGGTCTTTTCTTAATCCTCAAATACAGTGCACGACATTGGGCCAAAAGACATATGCACTGTGGGTTTCAACCCTTGACCTATAATCACCCATTGGATAAGTCCACAGACCCTTCGATAAGCACGCCATATAAGGTATTGAGGCTACTTTCGAGTTTTCTATTCATGGATTAGGGGTCTTTACATGATGTTAGCGTTTCATTCCCTTTTCGTTATAATTTACTTAAGTCAAATTATTGAAAACCAGTGTCTGATTATGGAATCGAAAAATCCAGTTGAAACCTCAATGCGAGACAACCTTCAAGAATTGCAGCCATTGCATCTCCAATTAATTAATGAAAGTCATATGCACAATGTGCCAAAAGGTTCAGAGTCCCATTTCAAAGTGATTATCGTGTCTAACCAATTCATGAACCGCAATCTTGTGGCACGACACCGGATAGTGAACAGTCTCCTGAAAAGTCAAATTGAGGGTCCTGTTCATGCCTTGTCAATTCATGCGATGACACCGGATGAATGGTTTGAGAAGGAGGGTGATTATCCGGATTCTCCCGCCTGTTTAGGTGGCAATAAACTCTGATCTTTGAATTGTGTCCTACCTACAGGTCCCTCGCTCAATTTAGATCGTGTTAACAAAAAATCATTCCAACTTACATATTTCCGTGCATCCATAAAAAGTAAGTGGGGTGCAACGAATGTCAAATTGAGAACTCATAGTAATTAAGCATTTTTCAATAGACAATTTGATATAACAACCATACTTCAATTTGGAATAAGCAATGAACCAAACTCCATTTGCTACTGGACAATGTCGATGTGGTGAAATAACCATTTCAATTTCAGACAAACCAGTACTATCCTCACAATGCCATTGCAAGGACTGCCAAAGACTATCCGGAACCGGTCATTTCTCTCTAGCCTTCTTTGACGAGAAGAGTGTAACCATTAAAGGTAATGCAACTGGATATACTGTAACCACCGATCGCGGAAACCAAAACACTCGATTTTTCTGCCCGAAATGTGGAAGTCGTATGTACGGTACCAATACAGGTCGACCAGGCAAGGTCGCTATCCCAGTCGGTGTTCTTGATGATAACAGTTGGTATGAACCCGATGTTGTTGTTTATACCAAACAACGTGAGAACTGGGATATCACCCGCACAGATATTCCGAACTTTGATGAAATGCCGCCCATGCCACCCGCAGATGCCTGATCTGAAGTCACCCAATTTCAAGACATAGACATCATCCATATGATTGACATATTTCTCTCGCGAGTAACAACATTTGCATTGGAAATTTCACATCTGCCGCCTAGATGAGGCGTGGTAACACCCCCATCTACTCGGCAGTTCACATTTATTTATAAGCTTATCCATTTCATATCGGATACGTCTTTTCGCGACTTAACAGGGCGACTGTCATCAAGGCCCTCCGCGGGCAGTTATCACAACCCCGGGGGTCAATATATTGCGGGCCCATCCCTGTTCGCAAATTCGTTATACCCACAGGCCATCCACTAAAAAACAGTTCGCGATTTTCGATTTTCTTTGTTGATATAACCGATTTAAAAACAATGAAAATGAACCAATGGCGTATACCTCGAATGAACAAAATCCTGTTAAGTCAACATGTGGGAAGAGAATAAGTCCAAGGCTAGCCTGATCGTCCATATGCTCGCAGGCGGTCTGCTCTCCATGATCTACGCTGTGATGGCCTTTTACTCCAATCGGGATACGGGCATGCCCTTGTTCATCTTTATTCAAATCTACACACTAGCCGCCATGGTGGTTGCTTTCGTGTATATCACACAGACTCTCGGCAATCTGTCAGTCTCTTTTAGAATGGTCTTCATCTGGGCTGTGATCTTCAGAATAATTGCCATTGCTGGCTCCCCAATACTCGAGGATGACTTTCATCGATATCTGCTAGACGGTTGTGTATTTGTGGCTACCGGTTCTCCCTATGGGATTGCTCCATATACCTTATTTGCCGGAAGTGAATTATCACCCGAGTGTCAGACCACATTAAACTGGGTCAACAACCCCGATCTCCCAACAATCTATGGACCAGTACTCCAATATGTGTTTGCACTTGCTCATCTAATATCACCGGCTGATATCAATTTTCTTCAGGTTGTTTTAACCGGAGTAGATTTGATTCTGATCTGGATGCTAGCCAAAGTAGCGCCTCTTCGCTATGTCATGCTATATGCTTGGTTCCCGCTGATCATCAAAGAAACGGCTTTCACAGCACATCCCGATGTTATCGGTGTAGCTCTCTTATTTGGCGCATTTCTTTTGCGAAAGCGGGGTCAGACAATGCTAGCCGTAGGGGTTGCAACACTCGCATGTTGCGCCAAGGTTTTTGCGCTGATTGCCCTGCCCTATTTTCTTTTTCGAAAAGGACTGAAACACTGGATTTTGGCTTTTTTGGTGGCTTTTTTGTTGTACATCCCATTCGTTCTTCAAGGACATACAGATATGTTGGTTCTGGGTATTTTTGTCAAGGAATGGAATTTTAATCCTCTAATATTTGAAGCTTTGCGAACTTTCTACTCCGATAGAACCGCACGCTTTATATGCCTATCCCTGTTTGTCGGGTTTTGGACTTGTTACTTTTATTGGTTCCATCAACAAAATCGTGACCCTTCCAATACGATCCCACGCATGGATTGGATATTTGGGATCTTTCTGTTCTTGAGCCCAGTCATCAATGCCTGGTATCTGGTGTGGTTGCTTCCATTTGCTGTACTTCGTCCAACATTTGTGGCTTGGATTGCATCTTTTGCAATGGTATTTTCATATGTTACCGGCCTCAATATAATGGGTGCAAATCTCGCAGCATATGAAGTCCACTATCTAGCCTATATATTGGAGGTTTCGCTAATCTTTGTAGCCCTGCTGATTGATCTGCTGTTCAACCGTTCAGGATTGTCTGGAGGAACGGTCTGTTTTACGAGAAGTCAAAATCAGTCGTAAAGTCCAATACAATATTTTATAACCCGCCATGACCGAACCTTTAACGGTTCCAGAGATTTTGGATTGTCCGGTTCGTTGTCGGTAGCGGACTGGAATTTCCTGAACCTGTAACCCCATACGAAATGCCTTAATCTGCATTTCAGCCGTCCAACCGTAATTGGTGTCTTGCATGGATAATTTCTCAAGACTGGATCGACGAATAGCGCGCATGGGCCCTAAGTCCTGATAGGAAGCTCCGTGAATGACATTGATCAAAAAGCAACATATTCGGTTCCCCCACATCTGGTGTCTGGGTATAGCGGGCTTACCGTCAGACCAAAATTCTCTACGTCCAATCGAAAGATCTGCATGCCCTTCGGCAACAGGCTCAATTACCGATAGAAGATCCTCTGGATAATCACTGTAATCACCATCAACAAATGCTGTAATATCGGTAGCTCCGGCCACTTTGATTCCAGCTAGACATGCACTACCATACCCTTTTCGGGTTTCACAAATAACTTCTGCGCCTGCATCAAGGCTCCTTTCTCTTGTTTTATCGGTGGACCCATTATCAACAACCAGAATGCGGTCAATCTGTTTTGGGATATCCCGGATGACTGAAGTTATTGACAACTCCTCGTTCAAGACTGGAATGATGACCGAAATATGCTGGCCATTGATCATTGATATTCGTTCAAATCCCAATCATATGCATAACTGGAAATTCGACTGAAGCCTGTTAATGCTGCAGCAAGTTCATCATTTGCATACAGCAACAGGTGATCGATCACACCTTGTTGTCCTTGACCAAAGTCATCTGCATACCACTTGAAAATACTCGATAGAATCAGACGATCCTGATTAACTTTGACCCCCCTCGGGTGGTTGATATATTCTCGGGCAGCTTTATCGAGCATCTCATCAAGGGTACCGTGGACAAATGCAGTTTGCTGCAGATTAGGGCAACCAATTGAAGCGCAATTCACAGCATAATGCACGCGATTATCACCAAAGATGGGTCTTAAGATTTCATGCTCAATATCATCTAGACTGAGTTCAATACCATCGACCATAACGAGTTTTTTCTTCCACGGACCTCTTTGTAATAAGCTAGAAGATATATTCCGGATACTCTTGACCGGATATTCATCAAGAATCACTGCAATGGTTAGCGAGTTATACAAATTCGTCCATAACGAAAACTGTTGTGCCGGTGTCAGCGAGAAAATATCCAGAGAAGCAAGATATTCGATGTAGCGATCCAAAGAAGCCCGATCATCTGTGGTAACTTTCGAATAACCGAACAGATTAATGCCATCACTCTCTTGGATATAGGTTTCAAGAATCCGGTTCCAATCATCGTTAACTATATCAACCGAGATCGTTTCAGCATTCCTAGCAAAGTATTCTGCTAACTTTACATCTTTTGCATAAGAGTCATAGGGAATCAGCGATAGCATAATAAAAATTGCTGCCGACAAATAATATTGCGATATTCTCATTTTAAAAGCTCGGTCGTTTGTCTACTCAAATGCTCCACTTTTCTACAACAAACTCGTGTGTCCGTGGTAGATTCAAATTTAAGCCATATAACATGATCCACATCATGCCGACTAGTTAGATCGCGTTGGCGGTTCCTGAAACAGGCACCGATTCGGATTTTCAAGCCAGGAAACCTTGAATTGTACGAGAAATAATGGTGAGATTTGGTGATTTCAAATAATCACAGTTATCGTAAATCGTCTCGCCACTCAAATGGGGTTGTAGTGTCAAATTCATTTTCTTTATCCAACAACAGAATATAGAACTCGCCTATAGTCATTCGTCTGCCTGGTGCAGAATTCTGCTCAGAACCATCTTTGACCTTCTCAAGCAAGGAATGTCCAAATAATATTTATCGACTTCCACCTTCAAGATGAAGTCAAATCTTGAGCCCTCTCTGGTCTGTTTGGGTTGAAATACTGCATCTGTGGCTATTTAGCCAGATCGTCCTTGTATTGTGATCATGATTTCTACCTCGCTTACAAGGACTAGCCTTCGTCCTGATAAGAAGAGTTGTCGCGTACCGGATCAAAACACCTTGAATCCAACAGTTTCAGCTACTGAACGTTGTCTCTTGTCAAGTGTCACGAACCACATCTTATCGGGCTCTCGGGCAACATAAAGTGCTGAGGCGACATGCCAAAGGTCGGCCCCCCGCAGATAATCGAGTCTGAGGATGGTATTTATCTCCGGTTCTAGGGATCGGTCTGGAAATACCCAGTTGAGACCAGACAACAGGCTTGGCGGAAAGTCAACACTTTCGCGTGAAAAGGCAGATCTCAGTTCGGCTTCAAGCAGGTTGGAAGAAAGCAAATGGGATATTTCCATTAATCGACCTGCCATATCCATTCCAACGCTTTCGTCAAAAGCGACCGCAATTAATGCAGAAGTGTCTACATAGGCAACGGTCATTCGTTCCGTTCATCCAGAAATCGTTGTAATGCTGTGGGACGGTGCTCAATGGGTGAAAAACGCCACCCAGACTTACCAGACGCAGAAACAATGCCTTGTTGTCTGAACTCATCCAGCCTTTCTTCCATGGTCAGGGGAGGTGACTGTACAGGACGGATCTCGGCAACCGGCTCCCCGCGACAAGATACTACAACCGCTCTGCCTCTTCGAACGTGGCGCAAAATTTCAGAAAAGCGCGCCTTGGCTTCATAAGTTGAATAGATCAATTGCATGGGGGTGATTATATCTGACCAGACTAGTCAGATCAAGTATTGCGTCGCTTCACCGCCTGAGAAATTATCGGGTTCGGTTATGCAAATTGTCAATGACACTTGAAGGGGGAATGAATTCTTGTGCACAATGCAGTCTCCAATGATTGAACAATGTTGACAGTCGACCGGTGTATGACCTGGACATCCAACAAACCGATATAGAAGATCCAAAACTCG
>JAPOUQ010000031.1 GCA_026708585.1 Gammaproteobacteria bacterium | reverse complement strand
GATCGATAATGGCAGTTTGAAATGATTTATGGGCAATTTCGATTGAAGGATGCACAGCAGAGTAAATGGTTTTGCCTTGAATACGGAAAACTCCATATCCATTCATAACAAGCAATCACTCTCCCGAAGTTGCTGAAAAGCTTGGATGATGTTCTGTTTTCATTGTCTTAAAACGGAACTTCTTCGAGAGGTGAAGTTCCGACTAAATTTTGGAAATTACAATGAAAGCTTGCAGGGCAAAGCCACCTCGGTGTACCGAGTAAAGGCAGTTACCCGGCCGAATCGCAACCGAATCTACCAATCGCTTCAGTATACGTATGTGCAGGTTGATTGTTTGCCCTGCTTTGGGATAAATCACTCCTTGCACACGGGTAATTGCTAATGTCTATCCGGATCTCTGGCGCTGGTCGCAAAGCATCCGGTGTTGCCAGTGAAGTTCTTCGTATTGTCTGGGGTTAGGTTCCTCCCACCATGAAATATGCGGTGTCTGGCGTATTGACAACTCCAAGGCTCGGTACTTTTGTCCAGAGGATTGCAAAATAGGGCGTTTTCACAGTTGCGGTTAAATTCACCGCTGTATTTGCCAAAGTTGTGTCTGTTGCTTGACTGTGCCGATAACGAATAGAGATTCGGTACCTTTCCTTATGATTATTGACGGTCAAATTGATGGGAAATGAGCTCGTGATTCCGCCAGATCCAATTCGTCCATGTAAAAATAAATAGGTGATCTGTTGGCCATAGTTGTTTGGCGTAATTAATTGCGTGCCACCATCATTCAATATTGAAGCAAGGCCTATGTGAGGTGACATATCTCAATGGAGAGATCCCGCTGCGCAAGCTTCCGGGCCATATAGCCCTGGTGTGGTGATGGTTGTCTGTGCCATCGCCGGCGCGGCCATCAGCATAGCCGACAGTACGGCGGATAGTGTTGTTATTTTGTTGAGGGAGGGAGACATGTATCATAATTCAACTAAATTATTAAATGAAATGGCCAATTTGCTTGACTCTTGACATATTTTCATGATATAGAACCGTCAAATTGTTTTTTTGCCTGATCCCTTTTCGATCAAGGCAAAATCCAACTAATATTACTTCGATTAGGGAGGCTGTCATGCTAAAAACCAAGCGATTGTTTCTTTCACTCATGGCCCTAGCGCTTATTGGGATGTTTTCTGCTTATTCTGGTAAGGTACAGGCAGATAAAATTCCTCTTTGCGAGTACCTTTGGGGTATTACTCCACAAAACTGCAAATATGCATTCCAAGCGAGTCATGCAGGGAACGGTGGTGGCTGGAGACCTCGTTGCTTCATTTACGACAACATGAAGTGGAACAGGTATATGGTGAAAGTCGATACTGAATTACTTACCTCGGCAGGTGAGTCGTGGCTACAAAAATTAAAAGAAAAATTCAACAAAGACGATGTTTGTGCGTGTGAAATAAATTTCCGCTGCGAAAAAACGCAATTCGTTGGAGGAATTGGTGGTCATTATGAGAGTACGTGGATTGAGCATAAGTGTGACAACATCACTATAAATGAGATTCGCAGCTTGATAGCCGACACTAACGGAAACTTCTCTCCCGGATGCTGATTCAAGGTGAATTGGGGTTGTGTCTGAACTAGGGTAAATTTCAGGACATAGCCATTGTTTCATTTTGGATGAATTGATGTCCGCAATGGCAGTGGCTTAGTTATTTGCCATAAGTTCTATCTGAACGTAAGTTCGGCTAGAGTCGTTCCAGAGCCAATTTCTTGGTGATGGGTGACTCTTGCCATTAATTCATTAGCCTATACGGGTACTCTGGATGCTCTCAAACAAGTTCCGGGGGCAACAGAAAAGGTTTTCCAAAAGCGTCTTGTATACTTGGGGTCAGTAATTCCCATGCATCGTAATCTCGTATCACTGAAATCAAGAGAATATTTGTGTAGAACGCGCAGAGAATGTCCAGTATTCGTAATACCCGTATCTGCAATTCCTGACTGTTCTTCGTTCATGTCGTGAACCAGAGTATTACAACCCAAGTACCGAAATTCAAGCTGTGTGATTTCATGATACCTGGACTTTGATTTATCCATGAACGTAACGAACGAATCGTTTGAGGATTGTCCAGATTGAAGCCTCGTTGGCATAATCATATACAATTGCTGGACTTGCTTCGTTTTATGCAATGCCATAAATGAAAATGTGCGCGGGTAGAAAATAACCAGTAAGCGAAGCATTGTCGGCTACAAGTAGCAATGCGAAAAACTAGATACTGGGCCCAATCTAATGCCAAGATGTCGAAGTAGAAAGTTAGAAACTGATTCAACAGATCGGCCGACCAGATTATCAATTGAGAAATTTGAGACATGGTTGGGCAATTGATACAAGGTCGCCAGATTATTTCGGAATAAGAGATTAATGAAACTACGCTCAGACCGTTCAGAAGGGTACTAGATAGTGTCAGGCAGACACGATCTAACTTTGTCCCTCATATTACGGATGCATCCAGAAATACGTTTATACCGATTGATTATCGGTTGATTGAACGAATAAATTCTTCGTTGGTTTTGGTTGCCTTTAATTTGTCAATCAAGAATTCTACCGCTTGCAAGTCGTCCATAGGATGCAACAACTTGCGAAGTAACCAAATTCGCTGTAATTCCGCAGGATCGGTCAGCAGTTCCTCACGACGAGTACCAGAACGATTAATGACAATTGCTGGATAAACTCGTTTTTCAGCAATTCGACGATCTAGGTGGATTTCCATATTGCCCGTACCCTTAAACTCCTCATAAATTACATCGTCCATTTTTGACCCAGTATCAATAAGTGCAGTTGCCAATATTGTCAAACTGCCTCCCTCTTCAATATTTCTGGCCGCCCCAAAAAATCGTTTCGGACGTTGCAAAGCATTTGCATCAACACCACCAGTTAATACTTTGCCGGATGCTGGAGCCACAGTATTGTATGCACGTGCAAGACGGGTGATCGAATCAAGCAAAATGACCACATCTTTCTTATGTTCAACCAGCCGTTTGGCCTTTTCAATCACCATCTCAGCTACTTGAACATGGCGTGATGCCGGCTCATCGAAAGTCGAGGAAATAACTTCGCCTCGGACCGTGCGTTGCATGTCCGTAACTTCCTCTGGCCGCTCATCAATTAACAGCACCATTACCACGGTTTCAGGATGCAATGAAGTGATCGATTGGGCAATCTGCTGAAGCATGACAGTCTTACCGGTTTTTGGAGCAGAGACCAAAAGCCCCCTTTGACCCTTGCCAATTGGAGCAATCAAATCAATCACTCGACCTGCTAGATCCTCTGCAGAACCATTCTCCCTCTCAAGACGCATTCGCTGATCGGGATGCAACGGGGTCAGGTTCTCAAACAGAATTTTCTTTTTGGCATCTTCAGGTGGTTGAAAATTAATCTCTTCAATCTTCAACAACGCAAAATATCGTTCAGACTCCTTGGGTGGGCGTATTTGTCCGAAGACCGTATCGCCAGTCCGTAGCCCAAAACGCCGAATCTGACTAGGTGACATATAAATGTCATCGGGGCCAGCAAGATAAGAAGACGTAGCGGAGCGTAAGAATCCGAAACCATCCTGAAGGATTTCGACCACACCGCCTCCAACTATTTTTTCTCCACGCTTAGCCTGAGCCTTAAGTATCGAGAATATTTGATCCTGCTTACGCAGACGTCCGATATTTTCGATCTTGAGCGATTGTGAGATTTCGGCGATTTCGGTCGGTGATTTCGATTTTAATTCACTGATATTGATAGGCATAGTGAAATTCAAGGTGGGGAAGAGTGAAAGCCAGTTATGTACTGGCCAAGAATGTCAAAACCTCTGAAGGATAAATCAAGGTTCTGCCGTCATCAAAAAAGATTACAACGGTAAAGTTAAAATATTACAGAAACAAGTGACCGGGTTCAATGTCAAGTTTGCATCAGTATCAAACACAAAAGGCTAATTTTGGCAAATAATTTCGATTGGACATGAATTGTTAAGATTATATACCGAAACCCACCGATCTACGCAACATTCCTAATTCTCCGAAATCTAACAACAGATTTGAATATTAGATATGGCTGTCTATAAAACTTACGAGTTGGGATTTTGAAACTGCTCCTACTTTCATCGCCTCAACTTTTCCCTCCTTGAATATCATCAAGGTTGGAATACTTCGTATATTATATTTCGGGGGTGTTCCGGGATTTTCATCAATATTCAACTTTGCAAACCGAACACGCTCATCATATTGAACAGCTAGTTCATCAACAATTGGCGAAATCATTTTGCAAGGCCCGCACCACTCAGCCCAATAGTCCACCAAAACCGGTATTTCTGAATTCAATACATCCTCCTCAAAAGAAGAGTCGGAAACATGTAAAATTTTTTTTGACATTGGCTGATACAATAATATGAAATTGAAGGACGACGAAAGGGTTATGAATGCCTAACATGGCAATACTCAATATTTTACCCCATATTATATTTGAATGAAGAAAAATTATCTGACTGAAAAAAAATTTGTTGATTTTGATCTGCATGAGAGCTTGAAACTTGGTTTAGATGAGGCGGGATTTGAATTTTGCACCCCCATTCAGGCAGCCTCTTTGCCCATAGTACTCAAAGGACAGGATGTCGCGGGCCAAGCCCAGACCGGCACTGGGAAAACTTTCGCCTTTCTTCTTGCTTGTTCCAACTACCTATTACGTCAAAATGATGATTCACAGAGGAAAGTAAGGGATGTACTTGCACTAGTGTTAGCTCCGACTCGAGAGTTAGCGGTCCAGATTCATCAGGATGCCGAGATCTTGTTGAAACATACCAGTCTTCGTATTGGATTGATTTATGGTGGTAAAAAATACGATGCACAGAAAGCACAACTCGAAAGCGGCGTTGATCTATTGATTGGCACGCCTGGCAGACTCATCGATTTGTTTGATCAGAAACTATATACGCTCAAGCGCGCCAAGGTGCTTGTAATTGATGAAGCCGACAGAATGTTCGACATGGGCTTTATCCGAGATATCCGGTTTCTGATCAGACGTATGCCCCCAGCTGAAAATAGACTAAATCTGCTGTATTCAGCCACCTTGTCCTACCGCGTCATGGAACTTGCTTATGAGCATATGAACGATCCGAAAGAAATAAAAATGGATTATCAGATTCAAGTAGCCAGCGGAATCCGCGAGCAATGTTATTGCCCTTCGACAGAGGAAAAACCCTTATTGTTGATCAACCTTCTTCAACAATTCACATCAACCCGAGCTCTAGTCTTTGCGAATACCCGAATTGCAGTCGATAGCATCTCCCGTTTGTTCAAAAAATATCATATTCGACATGGAATCCTGGCGGGCCATGCATCCCAGATTAGTCGAGAGAAAGAGCTTGAGCGATTTAAACAAGGCAAACTTCAAGCATTGGTGGCGACCGATGTTGCAGCTCGAGGCCTTCACATTCCTGAGGTAAGCCACGTGTTCAATTATGACTTACCCCAAGACCCTGAAAGTTATATTCATCGTGTAGGACGTACCGCAAGAGCAGGATTTGAGGGCACGGCAATCAGTTTTTTGTGTGATAAATATGCATTTGCTATTGAGGGCATCGAATCTTTAATCGATCATGAAATACCAAAACATGAAATCGAGCCATGGATGCTGGAAGTGCAAAAAACCAACTCGGACCGAGATATAGCTGATTCTAAGACGTTGAAACCAAATTCCAATTTTGATGAACAATTGCCAATTGCTCCAGAACAGAAAACTCAACCGGATAAACGCTCTGACCGAGAACTAAGCGCAGAGCAAACCGAAGAATCATATGATCAAACAACCACTAGGAAAGGTCAAACACACAAGGACTCAGAGAATGAACCAAAGCCTCGCCCACCTCTTCGATTCGAACCCTTCAAAGGACCCAAGAGACGGTTCAGTAAACGCTTTGGAGAAATTCCGATGATCGGATAGAAACTCTTGCAGCTATAAAAATTTGTTTTTTTCGAATCTCCAGCGCAAAACTTCAGGGAATCAAAACTTTTTTGAACCTTCCAAAGTAATTACAGAACTACTCTCATTAGATTGATCATGGTCAATATCCTGCTTGGAGATTGCCAAACCAAACTCAGTCTTTGGCCAAGGGCTCCATGTATATTCCAAATGCAAGGTATCGATCGTTTGATCGATGTTTTCAGAATTACTGCCATCAATTTCAGTTAGTTGGCGTCCCAGCACCATATGAAATTTCGACTTGTCATTTAATGTATAGTATAGACTCGGCTGGAGTTCATAAGTGGCCGATAGATTATCCGCTCGGTTTACCATTACGAATAAGTCTTTGCCATTCCTTCTAAGAACATAACTGTCTATACCCTTACCATAAGTAACCGATAGAGCCGCTACGAGATCACCGATCTGCCAATTCCCCTGCAAATTCAGACCCCAACTGGTTGCGCTATTCCCGATTAGGCCTGTTCTTCCGGAACTCAGATTCAATCGGGCACCTATGGCTGATATACGGTAATCTCCAGCATTGCCATTTTGATCTGGTAGCCAAGAAAGCACAACGCTGGTTGAATCATCAACCTGATCATTCATTTCAGCTTGGCCGACCCTACTGAATGCTGAACTCGCAGTCGACTCAAGTGCTACTGAGAATCCGTTTGGAGTTAACCAGTAAAACTTGCTTTCGATATTCTGATTATCCCTTTCCAAATCAAGATGTTCGAGTTCTGGTAAATATTCATTGAAGCTTGTCCGATATGGACTCCACCTTAACGTGCCAAACTCTCCTTCATGTATAGGGGTCAGTCTATCGATATTCAAACCTTGGGAATCTTCAGTTTCAGCAGTCAGTCTTTTGGATGGCTCATCGGAGAATCCTGAATTGGGTACGCCTGAAAAATCATCCTGAATGGATAAATCCTGCTCTGAAGACGGGGATAGTAGTTTTCCCGAACTCATTTCAATAGTCAGACTATCTACGTTTTTCGTTTCTGTGGTTGTTAAACGTGAACTGTCGGCATTGGTGTGGACCACTAGTAACCCCAGAAGCAAGTATAGAGCCAAACAAAGAGTGACTCTATCTTTATCTTCTAGAGACTGACAGGTAGATAAACATTCTGAAATCGAAGTGAATTTCAATAATGTCAAAACGGCACCAACGATATATGAGCAATTAACAAGACTTTATATTCTCAAGTCGTTCTGGAGCGATTGAATCCAGCTTGATGGCCTAAAGTCGAATAGATTCATGACAATTCTACACATTACAAAAACACTTAACAGATTCAAACAAAACAGAAAAGAGTCCATTTCGTTTTTTCATTGGGTTACTTCTGGTAGGCTACCTACACGATTAACAAACTTGAGATCATTTTCTGTTGTTAATCGCTCCAGAGTCCTAATCATTTTTCCATAATTTGACTGATTTTCCATAAATCCACTTAACACTACACGCCCCAGACCAAATTCCAAAGTAAGATTTTGCACATCCACTACCTGCTCTAATGCCGGTCCAATAATTTCATACCAGAATGTGTCTGAGACGTGCAAATTCTCGGTTAGATTTTCAACCAACTGGGCACTGGGCAGGATTCGAGAAACCGTAGTTATAATGCTATCAATCTCACTTTGTTGCGATAGTTCACCCTCCAAACGAAATTGATTTTGGCCTTCATGAAAAATTTTGAAATAAGGGATATGCTGGGGAGATATAGCCACGTCATATTTTGTAAAACGAATACCGTCAACCATCGACACATTGTGCATCAATTGATTCATGGTTATTTTGTTGGGGACACTGCCAAAAATCATGAGGTCTCTGCCTTCGACGTCGAATTTCACTGCTTCCGCACTAGGTATTGAAACTGCCTCAGAAACTTTCTTATGCAGCATGGACTCAATGCTTTCGACCTCAAGATCT
This sequence comes from Gammaproteobacteria bacterium, assembly GCA_026708585.1. Taxonomy (GTDB): domain Bacteria; phylum Pseudomonadota; class Gammaproteobacteria; order Arenicellales; family Poriferihabitantaceae; genus Poriferihabitans. The sequence goes on along the minus strand of JAPOUQ010000031.1, from coordinate 29,154 downwards.
GTCGTCACAAATAACAATAAAAACAATGATATCAAAGCCAGCACAAGTGGACCTCGATTCAATAATAGAAATGCTGCAAATCTATCAAGAGCGGTTTTCTTCATGTTTAGGTATGACTACGTTTGGCACTGATTACAATAAAAACTCGACCGCTGTGCAATAACTTGGCTAGAGATTAGACGACCACAATAATCACAGGGTTTACCAACTCGCCCATACACCAAGAGCTGCTGTTCAAAATATCCTGGACGACCATCTGTACCTGCGAAATTCTGAATTGTAGTACCTCCCATATCAATGGAATTCGTCAAGATTTTTTTAATTGCATTCGCTAGTTTCTGGTATCGAGAAATTGAAATCCGTGAACATTTTCTCCTTGGATGGATTCCTGCCAGAAACAGCGATTCACTTGCATAGATGTTCCCAACCCCGACTACCACAGACTGGTCCATTATAAATGCTTTGACCGCCATCTTTCGGGCCCGACTCATGTGATATAAGTATTTTCCAGTAAAATCTGCTTCAAGTGGTTCCAGGCCTAACTTGCTCAAACGTTCATGCTGGTAAGGATCTTCTTCACAAAAAATCAAACTTCCAAAACGTCTTGGATCACGGTATCGAATCACAACTCCAGCATCTGTTATGAAGTCAAAATGATCATGCTTCTCAGGAGTAGTCTGAGAATTGGTAATGCGGAAGGATCCCGTCATACCAAGATGTATGAGTAATCCACCACGGTCAAGAATAACAACGATATATTTTGCACGGCGTTGAATATCAATAACTTTACAACCCTGAATTCGCTGCTTGAGATCGGCCCTGATAGGCCAACGCAATCGCTTCTCACGAATCACTAGATCAGCAATCACCGCTCCCTGAAAATAGGGGCGAATTCCATTGATAGTGGTAGTGACCTCTGGTAATTCAGGCATCCATTGACACAGGAATGATTAGTGGCTATAAGCCTATCATTCTAATTCTCAATGTCAAATTTTGTGTCTTATCGAATAACTAACATACGCACTAACACCTCGTTCCAATGTGAAAACAACGAATCTGTGATTGATGCGGCCTTGCGCGACCAACGCATCTATCCTTATGGATGCCGGAATGGATCCTGTGGAGCCTGCAAAACTAAACTAATAAACGGTGAAGTCGATCATGGAAACTATGCAGAACATGCCCTTACTGCAATTGAGAAAAACCAGGGAATGGTGCTACTATGTCAGGCTCATCCACTATGCGATATCGAGATTGATGTCGAGGAAATTCGATCCTCAACCGATATTCGAATCAAAATGATGCCCTGTCGAATCACACGTCTTGATCCTGTAGCCCAAGACGTTATGTTAATGTCACTGGCAATCCCCAAAGGACAGCAGTTTCACTTCCTGCCGGGTCAATACATTGATATCGTCTTGAGAGACGGTCAACGAAGGAGTTTCTCTATTTCCAACCTGCCCCATGAAGCGGTTGAAACTGGTCTTGAGTTACATGTGCGGAGGGTGCCAGATGGCCGTTTTACCTCCCGTGTCTTTGGCGGTTTGCGTCTTCGAGATCTGTTGAGATTCGAAGGTCCTTTCGGAACCTATTTTTTGAACAGTGAGCCCGATACGAAGTTACTGATGATTGCTGGTGGGACTGGATTTGCACCCATTATGGCACTGATAAAGCAAGCATTAGACCGCCATCCTGAAACTCGTATTCACCTGTTCTGGGGAGCACGGGATGAACAGGATCTTTATATGAATGACTGGATTCTAAATCGATTACATAACCATTCAGGACTTCAATATACACCTGTACTGTCAGATCGGTGGCCGGAAGATTGGCAAGGCGAAACCGGCTTTGTACATGAAGCGGTATGCAGACATTACAACAATGTTTCAGGATTTGATGTTTATGCCAGTGGTCCCCCAATTATGGTCGACTGTGTTCGGGATCATCTACTTGGACAGGGTATGAATCCAGATCGATTTCATTTCGATTCATTTGAATTCGCTCCTCGTAACTCGAATTCTGCAAAGTAAGAAACAAACTGGAGAGACTTACATCTTTATCGCTTTATCTATCAACATCAGATACTAAAATTTCACTACTCCAATGCAGGTTTATTCATAAGCTAACCATCGAATACCGGTGTTACATCGATCTTGAACTGGAGTTTACTTTTGCACAACAATCAGGAACAAGAAACGAAGAATCTTGCATAAGCAGTCTGTCTCACTGAATAACAATCAGTATAGTCTCAGATATTCTTGAACTTCCCAGTCGGTAACGGTCTGATGATATCGATTCCACTCGTCTAGTTTGTATTGGACATACGAATTCAGCATCGGTGTTCCCATCACTTCTTTTGCTAATTCGCTTTTACCCAATCCATTGATGGCTTCATATAAATTCAGAGGCAAGGCTTTCAGTTCACGCTTGGCTTTCTCATCATCCGACATAATATATAAATCTTCATCCAACGAGGGGCCAGCATCAATTTTGTTGACAATTCCATCAACCGAAGCTGCCAAGGTCATCGCAAAAGCGATATAGACATTCATACACATATCAGCGGCCCGATTTTCAATTGCATATCGACTCTGGGGTAACCGCAACATTGCAGAACGGTTATTTGATCCATAGGCCATATGGGTTGGTGCCCAAGTGTAACATCCTCCTTCAAATCCACTAACTTGAGAGACCAATCCGTTGTAGGAATTGACTGTAGAGCATGCAATCGCTGTGATTGCCGACCCGTGATGCAAAATTCCACCTACAGCATTCAATGCTTCTTGGCTCCATCCATCCGTTGAATTCCCATAAATATTGACTCCGGGTGAATTAATACGTTGCATGGACGTATTCAGATGAGCTCCAGACCGCCAATCACCGGTCGTGGGTTTCGGCATAAAGGTCACAAACATACCGTGCTTCTTCGATATTTCTTTGAGTATCGCTCTCAAAAAAATGAAACGATCTGCCATGGCCAATACATCCGTATAGTGAAAATCGAGTTCAAACTGGGAGTATGCCCCTTCAGCGACAACATCATGAAGATTCCAGTCGAGACCTTCAATAATATCGATCAATTCACCTAGAAACCCCATTGCATCAATCGAATATTCAAGATCATAACCGAACGCCTGTCGTCTAGGCCTTAACCCCTGACCCGGGGGTGGATCGTTATCAAACGCCTTAACTGGCATGCCATTTTGATCCCATTTCATAGTTATAAATTCGGGTTCAATCCCAGCATACATTGCCAGTCCATGTTCAGCTGCTTTGGATATAGCCTGTTTAAGAACATTGCGTGGACACAAGTTATAAGGCTTTTCCTTCCAGAACAAGTCCGAGATCACCCAGGCACATGAAGAGTCCCATGGGCATATTTCAAGCGTATTTAAATCCGGTACCGGAATCTGATCTGGATCATGCGGTCCCAGCTCAGGTACAAACGATACAGAATGAACCGCAAATTGTGGACCCTTACCATTACATAGCAACTCAAAATCACTCATTGGAACGGGTTTTGTTTTGGGAATTCCGAGCAGGTCAATCCAACAGGACAGGATGTATTTGACACCTTTCGCTTCCAAGCGTTTTTTCTCTTCAGCTACCCGCGCTGGATCAGGCAAAGATTCTTCTAGGGTTTCAGGAAATAATGAATTCATTGTTCATATATCAGACCGTTGTTAAAAGATAAATTCACAGTAATGATTCTTTATCGGATAGTCAGCTCGCTATTTTCCTGCCAGATTCTTGCCTGGTGGACTAGAATCTTGTCCAGACTGAGCGATTACCGATTTTGACGCAATCATCATACATGAATCATGCCACATTTTGATGTGGTTTTGTGATATCTATTCTATTTTGTTATGATGCTCTATGCTGTTAATGTTTGAGCAAATAGTTCTGCGAAAACTGGAAAAGATCAGGATTGTCTTCCAAAAGTACTAATCTGTCGATCAACATTCAGTTTGACCGTAAGGTTCGATTTAAATGACCACTTATTTACCACTAGTGTACAGTTATTATATCTAATGTATTCAATTATATATTATAATATAGTCTTTCTATTTATAGTAATAAATTTATATGAAACTGATAATGATTTATTTTTATCGAATTAAACAGTATCAATCATTTGAGATATTTTGTTGAGACTGGTATCCAAATCATCACGTTTTCTCATAATCGCCAGCAATGCAAATGTATATCTTCATGACGTTTTCACTCGTTCCAAAAAACGACTGAATCCATCGAAACAATAATTGAAGTTGCCATCGATTTTGATAAATCCGGGCAATGGTAAGCAGTAGTAGATAGGTATTGTTGTGAGAATGATCAACGTTTTGTCCCGTCCTTGAACAATAATATTATTGTCCAACGCAACTGCTCAGGATAACGTACTTGAGACTTTTTTCGCTCAATCTGCCGATCTGATCGTAGATAACTCCCTGCTCACGATCACTGGTGTTATTTTACGCGTCAAATCAGAACGCGATTCCCAGATTATTTTGAATGGAATGGGACAGTTTGTACCGGATAGTGCTGGATCGTTTTCGTTTCTTTTTTCCAAGTAGTCGTTCATCGTGCTTATGCCGATACCGACATAAGATATATGAAGTGGCTTGGTGTCAACTTGTGTATATAATTCCCAACATAAGTAAGAACTACATCGATTATGGTTTAACTTGGATTACAGATCGAAGGGTTTATTCAATTGCATGTGAAAACTTCAACTATTGGTGAAAATGCACAGTCGAATATTGATTCTGATCACAGTATGTCTCACGGGTTCGTTATCATTTGTCAGTTATTTTGCTCATGCTGAACTGAAGTATAGGGGTATCAAGGTTGAACCTGAACATCGCTGTAGCCCCTATGATCGGGAAAACTATCCTTACCCCCAATCCGTCGAACTGGAAATTATAGAGAGTCTCGGAGGGCTGATTTACGAACCCTATACGGGAACCTGTTTTCATAGTCAATATGAGACGGATATAGAGCATATCATCTCACTTTCCGAGGCCCACGATAGCGGCTTATGTGCAATGGAGCCCGATATTCAGCAACAATTTGCGAGCGATTTGTTAAATCTAACTCTAGCCAGCCGTAAATTAAATCGTTATCAGAAATCTGCTAAAGACTTGAACGAATGGCTACCGATCATGAATGCATGCTGGTACGCTGAACGAACCCTACAAGTTCGCCGAAAATATGGTCTGACCATTGACTTTAACGAAGCTAATGCGATCGAACGAGTTTTATCAACATGCGCATCAACTTCTATGCTGGTAGAATGCAAAATCCGCACTGCACCAAAACCAAAAATGGAACACGACAACGCTATCCTTGTCCAATATGACGATGATGGTAATGGTCGAATTACATGCCGTGAAGCCATCCGCCACGATATTGCTCCAGTTCATAATTCGCATCCAGCCTATGCCTTTATGTTAGACGGAGATGGTGACGGGATAGTGTGTGAATAATTGTATTCGACACACATACACAAACTATCGTTGTGTTCATACCGCCCATTCTGCAATGATTTTAGAGTCGACTACAGACCCATTTTATGTAGGAATCAGGTGAACAATGTCACTAGCTTGCAATAACTCTAGAAGTTTGATCTTTCAGTCATACCCTCTCGGTTTATTGACAATAGAGTTGAATCTCAGCTGGCGAGATTTGTCCGAATCAGTCTGGTTGATTATGCCGTACTGGGCCTGACTTCATAACCTGTGTCTTCCGGTTCATTATCAATTATTTCAGAAGGAAAACCAGGAGCAGTTATATCCAACCCACTCACTTCTTCAAGTCTTTTTATTATATTTGGAGAGTGCTCTCGAGCTCCGTATTTATCCATTGCCTCCTTGAAAATCTTGACCATAAGTGGTGAAAGGTCGAGTGGAATTCCGGCTTCTTTTGCAATCTGATCAAACAGTGTGATGTCCTTACAGACCAAATCCATCGTGAATTGAATATCGCGACTTCCATTTAATATAACTTGGCTTTCGGTTTCATGAACAAACGAATGACCCGATGAAATGCGGATGGCTTCATATGCAATCCCAAGATCCATTCCAACCGCCTTGCAGGTTACCAACGCTTCACAAAGTGTCATTAAATTTGCAGTAGCCAGATAATTGGTCACAACCTTGAGAATCGAAGCTGAACCAAGTCGTCCAGTATGCAATATTCTCCGCCCCATAGCGGTCAATATAGGTAGCATATGTTCGAATGTCGATCTTTCACATCCTGCAAATATGGAAATATTCCCAGTTGCCGCTCGATGACAACCACCTGAAACTGGACAATCTACAGGGACACCTCCCTGAGCCTCCACTAGAGTACCAAGACGGATAACTTCACTTTCATCTGTGGTGCTCATCTCCGCCCAAATCTTGCCCTTTCGTATTGCTGAAAGCGCACCATCGTGGTCCTCCAATACTGCTGCACTAGCGGCTGGATTGGGTAGACATGTAATCAAAAGGTCCGCAGCTTGAGTCATGTTGTATGGACTCTCACCAAAGGTTGCTCCAGCATCTAGCAATGGTTGGGCGGCTTCCTCATTCAGATCCCGTACGATCAGGTTGAAACCGTTTCGTAATAGACTACCAGCAAGTTTTGATCCAGCATTTCCAAGTCCAATAAATGCGATTGTTTGAATAGGTTTCATGATTATTGACCGTGAATCAGAGTTTCAATTTTATCGGTAATAGAAAAAATAATGAGAATAATTTCAAACTCAGACTTTCTTGATTCTTATCTTCCAAACTCAAAATGCTCTTAGTAAACTGAGGAAATCGCTGATTCAATACATCTCATTGCTGATAAAACAGACGGAGCAAAGAACCCAATTCTCAAATTGCAAATGGATTATGCTATCAATAATGATCGACCGACCATTTCGGAAACGCCGCAACAAACAGGTATATGATCTTTACATCACTGATAGGGGGATTTTGATATGTAAATTTGGCACATCCGAGAACTCCTCATATTATATTCTGTTCGATCTAAGCGATCGCTTACACTTCTATAATTTGAAAGTTTGGAATATTTGTATCAACATTTTGTAGGGCTACATCTGTCATATAATCCAACAGGGGTTATAGTATTTCATAGTCTCCCCATATCTGACATGGAAGACTATCGAATTCATGTTTGAGAGAAATATCTGGATATGCCAAAAACAGCTACAGTTAAGAGGGTTTGTGTGTATTGTGGATCCAGATTAGGGAAAAACCCAGCATACACCGACGCTGCATCTGCACTTGGCCTTGCCATCGGAAACCGAAAGATGAATTTAACCTATGGTGGTTCTAGTATGGGTCTGATGGGAACTGTCGCAGATGCTGTGCTTCAAGCAGGAGGTAAGGTAACCGGTGTAATCCCCGATATGTTATTTGACCACGAGCATGATCATCCTGGAATTACTGAACTCATTACAGTGAAAAACATGCATCAGCGAAAAGAGGTTATGTCCTCTCTTTCGGATGCATTCATCGCATTACCTGGGGGATTTGGAACATTTGAGGAACTATTGGAGGCAATTACTTGGTCACAACTGAAGATCCATAACAAGCCAATCGGAATATTGAATGTCGAAGGGTATTACGGGTTTCTGGTTGCATTGATTGAACAAGCAACTGAAGCAGGATTCATCAACACCAAACATCGTGATTTGTATTGTATTGATACATCACCCGATCGTTTATTGGACCAAATCGAAAGCAGGTATCGAGTTCGTCAGTCCGATTAATCAGACCCAACGAGTCAACGATCTCTTCATGCAAAGTAATATCCTTCAATTATTCTGATGCGTAATTCCTGTATTAGGCAAGCTCAACGCAAATGACTGAATCCTATGGCATGCCTCTTCAAATAACCTATCTTCAATCCCCAAACTGATACGAACAAATCCCTCAAAAGAATCACCCGAACCATCACATGGCAACACACTCACTTGCTGCTGATCCAATAACTGGCGAGTGAATTCCATACTGCTAATTCCTGTGTTTCGAACATCCAGCACAACAAACATGCCGCCAGCAGCTTCCAGTATCTTGATACTAGGAAGATTCGACAGACAATCCATTGCAATTTTGCGTCTTCGATCCATATTTTCACGAACCGATTCAGCAATGTTTGCATCTATTTTTAACGCAAAAACTGCTGCATCCAAAATAAATGACGGCAAACCATAAGACATGCACAATGAAAGGTTGTACAAGTGCTCAATCAATTTCGTTGGGCCGACAGCCCACCCGAATCGCCAGCCAGTCATTCGATGCGATTTTGACAGGCTAGAGACAGTTATGCATATCTCATCAGCACCCGGTAATACAGCTGGACTTACACGGGCTCTCGGAGCCAGCATTTCGAGATACACTTCATCACTAATTAGCCAAATCTTCCTTTCAATACATGCTTTGACAATCGGTTCGTACTGCTCTTTGGTATAGACTGAGCCAATTGGATTATTTGGTGAATTGACAACAATGGCGCGTGTTTTATCCGTGATTGCATCGATTACCGCTTCGGGTTCCATTTGCATCTTCTTTGTTGGACAAGCTGGAACGGTGATCAGTTTTGCACCACCACTTGAGAAAGTTGCCGGATACGTGGAATAGTACGGTTCAATTAATATGACTTCATCACCGTGGTCGAGCACACATTGGGAAACCGAAAACAGAGCATTTTGTGCTCCTGAAAAAACCGCACATTGCTTCTCGCTGACAGATTGTCTGGTCAGTTCGAAATGCCGTTTCGCAATCTCATTGCGAAGATCATGTTCTCCCTGAATCGGACCATAGTGATGGCGACCTGATCGCAAACTCTGAACAGCTGCCTCAACAATTCTGCTATCCGTAAGTTGGTCTGATTCCTGTCCGACACTTAACAAAATGATATCTTGACCATCTCGGATTCTAGCAATTGCTTCATAATGAGTTTCCCAAACATCAGTACTTTTACCCGCAACACGATTAACCAAACTTGAAAACTTCATTCACTAAATACCCATTGTTTTGAGAAAATGGCTGGCTCCATTAAATGAACACAATCCAATTCAATTTCTGTTTCATTGATGTACTCAAATACACATTAAAAATGTTTACGAAAACTCATCTGAGATGAAAATATCTCTCTTAGTTCGGGATGATTGAAATGCCCAATTTGATGAGTATTTGATTATAGAATTTTGCATAGCATTTGATCCATGCAACTTAGGATGATCTCACACTAACGGAATTTTCTGGATTATCGTCTAGTTTCAAAAGTATTGGTGTCATCAATTTACCGTATCGATGCTGAAATTAGACCATTTTTGATCCATACTAATGCTTCAAATCTGAAAATTAGCGTGGGATGGCACCAGATTTAAGTTATGTATTGGACTTTTTCTAAAACCATTCATATGAACCCTAAGTGCTCAGTCCCTGGAATCTCATGTCTCATTATGAAATACGAAGAGGAGAACATGCTCATAGATTCATCCAATGCAACATCACAATCTTCACCATTGTTAAAAAATTGAACCTGAAGGGCGAACCCTAGAACAAAGAATCTCGAAATTGGAATCATACAAACAATTCATCTGAATTATTATTCCAAAAAAACAATTATCGCATGTGTACAAATACCCGAATAAATATATAATCAACATTTAGTTTGATTCATACGATTGATAATTACTTTCATTCAGTTGGCTACTCCGCTAAATTCGAAAATCAGAGCACATTCTGCTTCAATGACTTTGGTGAATTAAAATAAAAAACAATCGAAAATTCACATTGGTACCAACAAACCCTACCTTAACCAACCATTTTATTCATCCCCGAAACCAAACTAGATTTTATCGATTACGATATGATGCCGAAACTTGTTAATAACTCACTAACAAGATAGTTCGATATGTTTTTTGGTTTTGCATTTCGAACTTCGTTAGTTATGGTACCAATCCTGGTTATTGGTATTACCATCACCAGTGTTCTGAGCCTCCACAAATTTAGCCAGACATTCTCAAACCTAATCAATTCTAGGTTTGAATTTGTAACCGGTGAGATCAGAAACGGTATTCAGACCCAACTTGACCTGGGCCTATTCCTGGAAAATCTGGAAATCACCCAGATACTCGAAGAGTACCAAATTTCAGATGATCAGATTCTCTCAATTGAAGTGTTTGACAATCGAGGCGTGGTTCTGCACAGCTCTGATTCGAGTTCCGTATCTGACTTGGTGCCTGAAGAATGGATAAATAGATGGCGACTGAATTCAACCAGTTCATCTTGGACACTTCAAGAAAGAAATGCCGGAGTAGTAGGTGTGTCTATCCGAAACAATCTGGGGCAGGACATCGGCTCGGTAGTGCTACGATATTCACGCAATTTGCTGGATCAAAATGTAAAAAATGAAGCACAAAATCTAATTGCGTTCAACGCCATTGCAACTCTGATCACCATCCTCGTTGCATTTTTCAGTGCCATGTTCATTCTGAGTCGACTCTGCAATGAATTTCGGTCAATGGGAAAAATCATGGATATCGTAAGGACAAACAAAAAAATGGACAATGAGGATAACCAACAAAATACAGATATACGCACATCTGTTTTTCATGAATTTATATCCAAAACGCTGTCAACAAATAAGGAAATGGATCTAACGATCATGCAAGCTCGATCTCTAGATGAGGGCAAAGAAAATTGATCGAAGATAACCAAGTGTCTGCGCCAAATAAACAGACTGAGTCATCGATTCCATCCCATCAAAAGGGATTTTTTATGCGCCTTCTATTGCTCGGAGGCGCGATCATGTTGCTCAGTCAAATTGTAATTTCATGGTTCGCTCTGGATCGATTCGAACAAGCCTTAAGCCCGCAGTTAAATCAAAAAGCTGTTGCTGTCGGTACTGCATTGAGTTCACAAATTGCCTATGCGAGTCAGGAACTCGGAATTCCGATCAATGAATTGGTCGGTGTCAACGATTTCTTTCAGTCTGCTATTGAAACAAACCCAGATCTGCAATATCTGACTATTGTTAACCATGACGTTGGAATCCTATTCCAACACAACGCGCCCGAAGATGTTATCCAATCACTCATGGGGGAGTTGAAGCAACCATTTGGAAGTAAGGGCTCGCATTTTACCGAGGAAATTGCCGGATACCTAGATAGCCGATTCCCCATTTATGTTGAGGATAATCCGGTTGCCCACTTACATGTTGGTGTAAGCAGTGAAAATGTACGCAGACAACTGTTCACGATCGTGTTTGAAATTATTTCCGTCATTCTTGTTTCAATGGTTGTCACAATTGAAATTTTGAATCTGTATATGAGTCGGAATATTCTGGTGCCTACCGGTCTTGTTCATCGGGTCTTTGAATCTGGAGCCAAAGGACAGTTCACACCCAGACTAGCCATGCGTGCCCGCAATGAGTTTGGCATCATGGTTTCTAGCCTTAACCGCCTTCTCTATGAATTGGAGCAACGGTACCAAGATTTTCAGTTTGAGTTGCGCGAGTTGAGAGATGCACAAATTGATCCAAGAGTCAGTAAAAAGATCTCCAGCATCATAAGTATGACCAGCAAACGCTTCGGGTTTTCTGATCAGTTTTCTACTCTGGAAAAATCCGCAACACAGATTCGTATGCCGTTTTTCCTATTTATCTTTTCAGAGGAAATGTCGCGGTCTTTCTTCCCGCTGTTTGTGATCGGATTCATCCCAATTGAGCCTGCTCTATCTTATGAATTGATGATCTCGTTGCCGATTACCTTGTTTATGGTCGCGACTTTTCTAGCCACACTGGCCGCGGGCAAATGGACTTATCGCATGGGTTGCTCACGACTCTTCCTTCTGGGTATTGTTTTTGCCTTTGTTGGTTATTTCGGAACTTTCTTTGCCGGTAGTTATGCTGAATTAATTCTCTGGAGGTGCTTAAACGGGATAGGGTATGGACTGATCTTTAATGCGTGTGAGACTTGGATTGCCTTGTATTCCAAAGAATCAAATCGTGCTCATGGAGCATCTGCTTATGTTGGCGCCATTTTTGCAGGATATATCTGCGGGCCTTCTTTAGGCGGCATGCTAGCAGAATATTTGGGACAGGATACTACTTTTCTCATTTCGGCCGGACTAGCCATGATTTCGGGTTATGCGGCTTACCGTTTGCTAGCAAGTTCCTCCCCACCAGGCAAAGCCGAATCCAAGCAAGAAAGTTCATCCATCAAACAAACAGGATTTCAACCTTGGAAAACCTTGTTTACCCACCCTCGTTTCGTCGGCCTCGTATTTACAGCGGTTGCGACTAGAACCACACTCTCTGCATTTCTGTTTTTCCTCATTCCCCTGTATCTGAATGAACTTGGTCACAGCACCACTGAAATCGGACAAATGATGATGCTCTACGGTGGGATTATAGTAATCGGTACCCCAGGGATTTCTGGATTCTGTGATCGAATCAAGCGCTATTTTCCAATGACTTTTGTCGGTGCCCTGATCAGTGGGATTGGGTTACTATTCATACTTACAAGCGGCATGATCGGAGAGTCACGAGCAGTACTTATATCAATTATTGCGGTTGGACTTGGTCATTGCCTGATCTTGTCGCCACAATATGCAATGATGCAACAAATTGTTTATGAACATCGTGAACAAATTGAAAGTTCTGTATCAATTAGCATCTATCGGTTCGTTGACCGAATCGGCCTGATCATTGGGCCCGTATTGGCTGCTTTGTTAATCCAGAGAACATCCTATCCAAATTCCATTGCTACTATCGGAGCAATTGTTTTGATTTCCATGTTGTGCTCTGTGACATTCTATAATAAGCAACGTGATCGAATAAAGTCTGCTCTGAAAGCATCATCATTATGAAACAGTTGCGTAAAATTCTGTATGCTTTTCTGTTAAGTTTACTGGCCATTCCTCTTTTTGCGAATGCCCAAACTAGTCAGGAGCCGTTTGAGATTTATGCCGTTCTCTGGCGAGGCGAAACGGCAGTTGAAGAAGGGTTTAGGGATTATCTGGATCAGAATAATATTCCTTATCGGTTAACCGTTCGCAGCCTCAATCTGGATCGAGGCAATGCTCCTGCACTCGTTGATGAAATTCGTTTTGCTAAGCCAGACTTGGTCTATACGTGGGGCACTGGATCAACCCTTGGTATAGTTGGAAGCCACGATTCAGAAACGCCTGAAAAATTTATTCGGGATATACCAGCCATATTCGTTTTGGTTGCCTATCCGAAAATAGCCAAGGTTGTCGAGTCATATGAGAAAACTGGACGCGCTGTTTCAGGTGTCGTGTTTCTTACCCCGCTAGATGCTCAGATGAACGCAATTCGGGCTTATCGACCATTCAAAAAACTGGCTTCGATTTATGACAGTACGTCAAGTAATGTTCGAATTAATGTTGAGCTTCTAAAGGAGGCAGTACCCAAAGCGGGTATGGAATTTGTCCCTATTCCAATCGGTCTTAATGAGGAAGGAAAATCTGACCCCGCCTCTCTGCAAGAGCTCATTCGCGAAGCAAAGTCTCAGGGAGTAGATGTACTGTATATTGGCCCAGATTCATTTTTTGCACGACATGGGGATTTGTTCAATAAATTGGCAATTGAAGAGGGTATTCCAACCTTTGCTGCGACAGAATTCCCAGTGAAAAGATCACATAGTCTGTTTGGTCTTATCTCGGATTACTACACTGTTGGCAAACTAGCCGGCCTTCAGGCCGAAAAGATCTTGGTTGACGGCATCCATCCAAAAGATCTGCCCCTAGCCCAACTTGAACGTCACAAATTGTGGATCAATGTGGATGTAGCACGTGCTTTGAACTTGTATCCACCAATGAATATGATCTCAATTGCTGATTTCAATGACAGTGGCTATGAATAAGCAGCAGATGTTCTGCTTCGATTGCGAGTGATTTAATTATGCTTCTCCGTACGAGAATCAGTTTCATTGTCACCCTCACTATCGGCTTAATCTGTTCGAGTGTCGTTTTTGTCGGTCTTGAGCGCGAGCAGTTAATCAAAAATCAATATTCCCTTGAGTCAGCGAGTGATCAGGCCACTCTCTGGTCTAAGGTTTCAATAGGCATTATTAATGAAATGGAGGACAATGAATCTCTGATTAATGAGAATGAAACCTTGATTGATGCGGTTAAAGCTCAAGATTCCGCGCAAATACAGGAATTGGGGCGAACGGTTTTAACTCAATTAGTCAACACTAAGACTGTTGATCGATTGGATATTGTTTATCTGGATGGCTCGATCGCTTTCTCATCATTACCCAGTGTATTCCAAAGTGCGCCAATCTCGCCAAGCTTGGTCCAATCATTCATACGCGACAATTCGATTGCAACCGGCATTGGGAATGATATGGATCGTAATACCTATCTGGTCTATGGATTTCCGATCTCGGATACTAAAAGTAATCAACCTGTTGGCATGGCTATTTTTTCAACCAACATTCTCACAGCAATCACCGAAATGGAGGATATCACAGGTTCTCTAGTGATTTTTGTTAACCGACGAGGTCGTTTGATCTCAGCAGTGGATAGCAGGTTATGGAGGAGTCTCTACAACCAGATCGATTTGGATTACCTAAATAATGTTCAGACCGTCAACATTGATGATCAACACTTTTCGATTACGGTACTGGAACAGGAAGCCGAGTTATCTGGACTGATTGGCCGGATCATTTTTGCAAAAGACATTTCCTCACTGATCGCTAGTCAAGAAGCAATCAGCCGTCCCTCTGCAATCATCATTTCAAGCCTGATTTTCCTTTTTCTAGTTGGCCTGTATCTATATATGTCGCGGGCCTTTGCGCCACTATCCGAGAGCGTTAATGTACTTGATGCTCTTTCAAAAGGAGACTTGCAAGCACAGACTGAGGAAATAAACACCGATAACGAAGTGGGACAAATATCGGGGGCCATCAATGTGTTTCGAGACAATCTGCTAGCACTTAACCGACACAGAAGGCTTCGTGAGCGACAACAAGCTCGACAGAAACGTTTTATTATCAAGGAAATGACCAATCTCTCGGATACTCTAGATGGTGATGAACGAGAAGAAATTATTCAACAGCTAGAGAAAATACGAACTATTGTTCATGATGATCCAGAAGTTGCAGATCAACAGCAAAAAATCTTACAAAATAACAAGAAGCTGGAAGATCAAGATACCAAATCTGGACCAGATAGCCTAGCCATGATGGCGATTGCTTTTCAGCATATGTCGGGACGAGTGATGGATGCAATGCACACCAAGGAGGAGTTGTCATCCATTCAAAAAGAGTTGGATATAGCAACCCGAGTACAACAGTCTTTGGTGCCAGAAAATCTGGATATTTCCAAACAGTTTAATGCAGCCGGCTTTATGACCCCTGCCAAGGAAGTAGGTGGAGATTTTTACGATATGTTTCGACTAGATGAACATCGAATTGGTGTTGCAATCGCTGACGTATCTGGTAAAGGAGTTCCTGCGGCATTGTTCATGGTAATGGCTAGAACGTTACTTCGAAGCAAGGTCTTTCATATTAAATCTCCTGCGACCGTACTTGAACACATGAATGATTATCTTGTGCAAAATAACAACGAGCAATTATTTGTGACTTTGTTCTATGGAATTCTTGATGAAGAGCATGGTACTCTGACCTATTCAACAGGTGGACATAATCCACCTATTGTCTCGGACAAGAATGGTACGAGAGTACTAGAACAGACAGAAGGGGCGGTCTTGGCCTTGATTGATGACATTGACTTTAAGGAAAAGTGTGTCACCCTTGAAAACAGTTCTCGTATAGTGTTCATGACTGATGGAGTTCCAGAATCATTCAACAAAAATGGTGAGGCGTACGGAGATGACAGAACACTTGAAACCATTGATAAGCTAAATCCTGAGCAAACACCACAAGAAGATATCAAACAATTGATCGATAGTGTAGAATCTTTTGTTGAGGAAGCGCCTCAATTTGATGATATCACCTGCGTTATCCTTCACTATACGAAAGACAAACAGAAATTGATTGGAGATCATGATGACTGAACAAAAAAAATTGGGGTTTATCCTCAAGAATGAGTTATCTGAAATACCGCGTATAGCAGAAGCCATCACACAACATGGGAGAATTGATAATTGGCCTTCGATTTGGATATCGAATGCGAATCTCATACTTGACGAATTAATTACCAATATTATTTCCTATGGAAAATTAACCGATCCAAACGATACAATCCATATTGATTTGATTAATGAAGATAACCAACTTGTAATTATCATGGAAGATCGTGGCGTGGAGTTCAATCCTTTTGAAGAGGTCATTGAACCCGATCTGGATTCTGATATTGGTGATCGTCTAATCGGAGGGTTGGGGGTCTATTTCGTAAAGATTCTTACCAGCGAATACTCGTATGAGCGAATTGATAACACCAATCGTATCCATCTTATTTTGGATTCTCCTGAAGAATAAAAAATCTACACCTGATTTTAAGAGTGAGATCATAACTGTTGGAACCAAGTTCTGCACAAACCGCTGATACAACCTTACGGGAATGGTTTCAACAACGAGGCAAGCCTGAACTCAGTACCTTAACATGGGATGATTATCATGCCATGCTTGATCTGATCACGCAAAGTATTCCGTATTTACCTGATAAGTACGGTTTTCGATATATCCATCCTGTTCATTTGCAGGATTCTGAATTAGGTATTGGAAAACCCTACAGTGCTCCCGTTTCCTATTCTGATACAAAAAACGGTGCTGAACCTGTTATTGCTATTGGCGGATTAATCAATACTAAGCACCGATTTGACTTTTTGGCTAATGACATCTACCGAGACCTGCGAATCATTGCAATCGACCTATGCGGTCGGGGTGGTAGTGGATGGCTAGCTGAACAAACGGACTATTCAATCGATACTCATGTTGAGCAACTTCGACAGTTCATGGATCACCTAGGATTGTCTTCTTGTACCTTGCTAGGTTCTTCACTTGGTGGATCAATCGCCATCCGATTTGCTAATCATTTCCCAGATCGAGTCAAGCGGATTATTTTGAACGACAGTGGCCCCTATATTCCCAAAAAGAGGCGGCGAAGGCGTTCGATTGCGATAGCTAGGTACTATGCCTTTACAACCCCAGCGGAAATGCTTAGAAAAACCGCTATCTCCATGAGGCATTCAGGAGCAACGTATGATGCGAGCCTATTCTACAACCAACATTACAAAACGCGATGGTCTATAGAGGAGAACGGGCGAATCTATCGTCATGACATTCGGGCGATGTTGGCTTATCGATCGGCAGCGACCAAAAGTCTAAATCAATGGAATTATTGGGACCAGATAAAATGCCCAGTTTTGCTGTTACATGGACTTGAAAGTGATGCACTTTCACACAAAACAATTGATCATATGCGAATTAATCCATTGTTATCGGTTATACATGTTCATGGGGCGGGCCATACACCCAGCTTGAGTGATGGAGAATTGAATCAATGGATAGCCGATTGGGTGCTTGACGATAAACCTTATGGTCAAGATCGTTACTACAAAAACTCCGAGCGCCCTCCAAGCATATTTTATAATATCTGAAACCTTCGGTTTCCTCCAGCCCACTTCCTGGAAAATGATTGGATCGAACAACGAATGGAATATTCCCATTATTTTTGAACCATCAACTCGCCGATTTATAAGAATACTTGACCTAGAAAGTAGTCCAAATGACCGGTGAAGAGACTCGAAGCGTCATTCGGCTCATTCCAATTGAGATAGACACACCGAGATTTATTCATGGATGCTTTTCAAGTTAAACCTATACAACGTGGATTTTATTTTGCACGTCATGCCGAATCCACTTACAATCAACGTGGAATCAGTTCCGGAGGTGACTCAAACCCAGAATTAACACAATTCGGAATTGAACAGGCCGAGAGATTAGCAAGAATACTAAAGAAATTATCAATGCCTCCAGGCATGGTGATTACTCCTCCCTCAAACCGTAATGTCGAAACCGCACGCATCGTTTCTCAGGAACTCAGTTTGGATATACGCATCGAAAATGCGTTGATGGAACGATTCTTGGGTGAGTGGAATGGTCAATCGAGCGAACAAACGAATTTCTTACTAAAGCAAGGAATTACACCTCCTCGAGGGGAGAGTGCAGAACATTTCAGCAAACGAATCCATGGATCATTTCAAGCGATGTCTAGATTTTTCGACGAATGGCCAATCATTATCGGTAGTCGAGGTTCGTCTCGGATTCTGCTTCAGGAATTGACAAAATACTCACAAACCCATCTGGAAAATGGCAAATTCGTGTTGGTTCGGGAGTTTTCTCCTATGGAGTTTCGGATATCTAAACCGCAAGGGACTCATTAAAATCCGTAATAATTTTCCTGAACTCGAATTCAAAGTATATGACTTAGCACGACTCACGAGAGATTGTCTTGTCCATTGTTATAGGACTAAAAGCACCAGATCTGATTAGGCGTTTGAAGTTCGAATAAAAAAGTTATTGAATTGAGTTCCTTTTCTGGTTCGGTGCTCAAGAATCTCCTATTTCGGGTATCAACCCCGAATCGATATTCTCAAAAAAGATATCACGGTATTTTGGGTGATGTTTCGCCATTCCCAGAATACGTATGAAAAAGGAGCGAATCCCTTGGGCTTGAACAGTGAGATTCAACTGGTTGCTATTTCTGAATGACCAAAACCCAGAATAGTTGAGACACTCTCAAATGAGTGAGCAAGTAAGACCCTGAAGCAGCTTGTTACACAAATTGAAACTGATCGGGCGGAATCAACAGATATCCTCCCGACCATTATTCAGGATAATACTATGCAGTTCCAAGACAGTCGGTTAGTGAATCAGCTAATCTTTGCATAATCATAAACCAAGCATCTGGACCTTGATCTAAACCGGCACCCAACGGATCCAAAATGCCTGTTTTTGCTCCAGTTTGTTCAATTACAGTTTCAACAAGGTCTGGCTTGAACTGTGGTTCAGAAAAAACACATACCACGTTGTGATGATTGATGGCCTCTCTTAGTTCCGACAATCGCCTGGCACTAGGTAGACGGGTTGGCTCAACAGTAAACGAACCAAAGGCTTCAATTCCAAATGCCTCTTCAAAATACCGGTAAGCATCGTGAAAAACAACAAACCGGTCCTGATTAATAGAAGAGAGTTGTTTTTTGATTGATTCTTCAGTTTCATCGATTCGTTGAATGGTTGTCTTGGCGTTTTGACTGTATATGTCGGCATGATCTGGATCCATGATGGTGAGCTCATTCGCTAGGATTTCAACAATCCTTCGGGCATTATCAGGATCAAGCCAGATATGTACATCGAATTCACCATGATCATGATCATGCTCTTCATGCCCGTGGTCATCGTGCCCGTGGTCATCATGCCCTTGGTCATGATCGTGATCATCATGCTCTTTCGCAGCATGTTCATGTTCATCATGTTCCTTAGCGGCATGACCATCTTCACTGTGGTTGTCCTCCTCATGCCCATGTGAATCATGTTTTTCTTCATCATGGTCATGATGTTCCTCGTGATCATGATGCTTTTCGATTCCCCAAATACCACCTTCACGAAAGGGAAGTCTATGTATTCCTTGTGCCTCTTCTAAAGTGAGTACCGTAGCATCTGTACTTATGTTTTCAACAGCACGAGCCAGGAAATTTTCCATATACTTGCCAACCCAAATCACTAGATCAGCATCTTGCAAAGCTTTGGCTTGTGACGGACGCATTTGATAAGTGTGGGGAGATGCATTTGATTCCAATAACAATTGCGGGTTACCTTTATCTCCCATGACACTGGCAACCAGCGAATGAAGGGGTTTTATGCTAACAACAATATTTGGTGACTCGTGAGCCAACAAAGTATTGGCCGAAGTAGATATGAGCACCAAACTTAGAATTAGAGTTTTCAATAATTTCATGATTTAAATAATTTATTGTTTATTCGTTCAGGGTAAATCCCTCGGCATGGCTTTACGAATTCGACGGCCCACAAGCCAAGCAGATTTCACGGTAATACCAAGTTTCTGATGAAGCTGGACGGCACTTATCTTTTTGTTACTTGTAGACAACAAATTAATCGCTCGTAACCACAAATGAAGTTCAATATGACTGGATTCAAACATTGTGCCAATACGAATAGTGAATTGTTTGCCACAATCTTTACACTTCTTTAGGCCATGACGAACTTTACCATTAGGGAATTTCTTTGAAGGTTTTGTACGAACACCATGTAAAGTGTAAGCATTATCTGTGACACCACAATTTGGACAAATAGGTCCAGAAGGCCAAATGATATTTTCTAGAAAGTCAAATGCAGCTTTTTCATCCTGCAAGTGTTCAGCATCTAGTTCAGTCATCATCAAGCCGTTTTCATCTATACTCATATTCTCTAAAAATTCATTTGGTTTGTCAAGTATAATAAAACTGATTTCGAAAACTAAGACCAAGATAACCGATTCATCGCAGTTGTCATTCTACTCACCCCCCTCCAATACTGATTTTTTACAAGTTAATGCTCTTGTGATCTATCGAGTGAAACAAGGCATGATAAAACTACGAAATCATATAATTCGATAACTAATAATTCAAAAGGTAGTCAAGCAATATGAACCAACGTGAACTCCTAGTTCAAGCTGAGTCTGTGAGTTACAGGATCGGAAATTATCAGATTCTTGACTCTGTTGACATCTCGGTTCATCGTGGAGAGATTGTTACACTGATTGGCACCAATGGAGCCGGCAAATCAACACTCGTTCGAATTCTGCTTCAATTAATCAAACCCGATCAGGGCAAAGTGATTAAAGGTTTGAATATCCGAGTTGGCTACACTCCACAATATGTCCATAGTGCTCCAGTACTTCCACTAACAGTCAAGCATTTTCTAACTTTGGGTGAATCAGCCTCGATTGAAAGGATCCATGAATTACTGGAAGAAGTTGGATTAGGGGATATCCTGAATTCTCCGATCACTGGGATTTCAGGAGGCGAGTTACATCGAGTTATGCTGGCCAGAGCGTTACTTCGCAAACCTGACCTACTCGTTCTTGATGAACCAATGGCGGGGATTGATGTTGCTAGTCAAAACAAACTCTACAAACTGATTGTAGACATTCGAGATCGTTATGACTGTGGAATTTTACTCGTCTCACATGATTTGTATATTGTGATGGCTGCTACCAACATGGTAGTGTGCTTGAATCATCATATCTGTTGTTGTGGTCCTCCGCAAACCGTCATTACCCATCCGGGATTTATTTCGGTATTTGGACAGGACTTATCCGACACCCTTGCCTTTTATTCGCATAGACATGATCATGATCATGGTCACTCAACAGATTTCGTTGAGTTAGGAACCCCAAGCAAGACCACCTAGTGGAAGATTTTTTTCTACGCGCGATTATCGGCGGGTTTGGTTTTGCGATTGCGGCCGGACCCGTTGGTTGTTTTGTTGTATGGCGGCGTATGGCTTATCTCGGAGAAGCAATTGCACATGCCACATTGCTTGGCATTGCTTTGGGGTTCTTATTCGCAATTCAACCCATTATTACTGTTCTTGTAATCTGCCTTCTTTTTGCTTTCGTGTTAACCAGATTCGAAAAAGAACAAAAGATATCGAATGATGCCCTGCTCGCATCTATTTCTCATTTTTCTCTTGCGCTTGGTCTTATAACTCTGGCTTTCATGGAACATATTCGAGTTGACCTTATTTCATTTTTATTTGGTGATATTTTAGCCATTGATTTATTTGAACTAGCAACCGTATATACCGTTTCAATTATTGCTTATGGTCTAATCAGGTGGCAATGGAGGAACTTATTATCAATAACTGTAAATCAAGATTTGGCCGCTGTCGAAGGAGTACCGGTCAATAGAACCCGTTTGTTATTGATTATGACTCTCGCTATGGTAATTGCCATAGGCATGACGATTGTAGGCATACTCTTAGTAATTGCGATGGTGATTATTCCAGCTACAGCTGCTCGGCGCTTTGCCCGGACTCCAGAGCAAATGGTTATCATTGCTACGTTGATTGGTTGTCTAGCGGTGATTTCAGGTTTGTATAGTTCCTTGATTTGGGACATTCCCGCCGGTCCTTCAATTGTAGTTATAGCCGGACTGATCTTTTTCTTATCAAACCTGATTCCTTCCAGAGGATAGTACTAATAGACCCTCAAGATCCCAGGGTTTTAGATGACAGGACATCTTTCTCACCAGCCCATTTTGCACAAACACGGATGAGATATTGGTAGTTTATATAACACGTCGCTCATGTAGCATAATCCGGCAGCGGATCAGTCAGAAAACCAGACCTTCCCAAATGGTTCCGGACCCTGCGTTCGCTATCGGAATGACTGTCCAACCGGTTCACATGGCCTTTCGAAGCCTCCGGTTATTCTTTGGTCCCTTATCCCTAATTTTTTGTACAAAACACACAAAATAATTTGAACTGGAAACCAGAAAACCCTCTTTCCTAATTTTCACGATCATTGTGCATTGGAAAATCGCTTCTTAGCCACAACTAAATGGATACGGTCGCATTGCATGAAAATTAATCGCACGATGTTATTTGTTAAGGATCCTGATTAATCCCGGCATTTTTACATCGAAATTCTGGACAATGTAAATACTCCGACAAAACGAGTATCTGTATCGCTGTTTCACCAAATGTTTTGGGGTTATTAGGACGAAGACTTCTGGTACCATGCCTGAGTTGACCTATAACCAGGATCAGAACAAGCCCAATGATCAAGGAAATGGCAGTCACAAATCAATGATGTTTTCTTACTAAGTCTCTGATTAATTTTCCATCGTTTTGGCTTGTTGATTTATCTATACATCGCTTATGTTCTATCTTCGTGCTTGTAGCCGAAGACCTGCATCAAGCATAGACGGATGTACCTGAAAACCGGTGAACAGGATGGAGTGAAATACCGATTATGTGACACGTTATGTTATACACAATGCTTCGGGCTTGAATTGGTAAAACCCAAAAGCACAGTTTCGTAGCAATAAACCTTTACCGTTGTTTGATTAATCCTGAAAACAGATTCCCTTTCCAACCGCAAATCTACACACACCCGAATTATGAACTGGGAAAATAGTGAGGGATTAGAATTCAACCTCACCGTCATTAATGGATAACGAATTAATCGCTGGCACTCAGAGCACTTTCCCGATTGTCATAGGTAGGAATGATTGCACTAAATCCACTAATTGTGAACACATCTTTGACTGGTCCTGAGACAGAGCACATTGAAAGCTTTCCCTTTTTTCCCTTCAAGTTTTTTGCCAATAATAGAATGACACG
The DNA here is from genome assembly GCA_026708585.1 of Gammaproteobacteria bacterium. GTDB lineage: Bacteria > Pseudomonadota > Gammaproteobacteria > Arenicellales > Poriferihabitantaceae > Poriferihabitans. The sequence continues at coordinate 5,813 of JAPOUQ010000031.1, read as the reverse complement.
CAGCCCAGCACTACTGATGTAGTCAAGATCGTTCAAATCAAGAATCACGGTACTCGCTTCTTGTGGAATCGAGTCTTGAATTTTGGATTGAAACTCTGCCGCATTGCTTCCGTCAATTCGTCCAGAGACCTTCAATATATAAGCATTCTGCTCTTGTTCCAATTCCAACATGATTATTTTCTCTAAGGTTTTCTCGTATTTAGTTATTCATGGTTGTTCAAAAGACAACCGGAAGTTATTTGAGTTCATCTCTGTCAGGCATAACCACAAATTCTGGGTAAGCCTCAATACCTAACTCAGCCACATCCTGACCTAACTCTTCAACATTTGGTGAAACTCGACATCCCACAACTTTCTCCAAAATAGCCCAGACAATATATGAACTGAAAAACACAAATATACCAACAGCAAAGATTCCGATTAACTGAATCAAAATATCTGCGCCAGATGCAAGACAAGTAGCAATTGTACCCCAAATTCCAGCAAATAAATGTGCTGGTACTGCACCAACTACATCATCAATTTTCAATTTCTCCAAAATTCGTATACCCAGCGAACAAACCAATCCGCCAATACCGCCGATTAAAATTGCCCAGCCATGCGCTACCATATCCGGTCCAGCTGTAATTGCAACAAGACCACCAATTGCACCATTCAAAACACTCAGGAGATCCACTCGGCCAAAAAGTGGTCGGGAAATAATGAGCGCAACCAGCACACCCGCTGCTGCTGCAAGGTTGGTATTCACCAATACGATGCTCATCGCTACAGCATCAGCGGCACTACCTAAGGCTAACTGTGATCCCCCATTAAATCCAAACCAACCCAACCACAATATGAAGATCCCAAGAGTAACCACAGGAACATTGGAGGGTGGAGTCGTTTTAACAGTCCCGTCTTGACGAAATTTACCTGTTCTTGCTCCAACAACCAAAGCACCAGCAAGAGCTGCCCAACCGCCTGTCGAGTGAACGATGGTTGATCCTGCGAAGTCCTGAAAACCCATATCACTGAGCCAGCCACCTCCCCAGGTCCAAGCGCCAACAATCGGATAGATAAAGGCGGTAAGCACACAAATGAAAAGAAAGAATGCCCATAATTTAACTCGCTCAGCCAAAGCGCCAGAGACGATAGATGCCGTTGTCGCTACAAACACCATCTGAAAAAACCAATCGGACATAGTGGAATAACCGGAACTCACGACGGCCTCTCCTAGTTCATCACTCCCACTTAACAACAAGATTTCATCAGAGGATGATCCATAGAACAGTGTAAACGAGCCAATGAAACCATTGACGTCAATGTACATCAAGTTGTAACCAATCAAGAAAAATGTGATGCTAGCAATCGCATAAAGCCCGATATTTTTTAGACATATAACCGAAGCATTTCGGGTCCGTACGGAGCCTGACTCAAGCATGGTAAAACCGGCACACATCCACATCACCAAAGCTCCCCAAATCAAAAACGAAAAGGTATTGAAGATAAACTGAGATTCTGTACCTACCTCGGCAAGTGCAACATTGGGTAACAATATAAATCCCGGTATCGTCAATAGTAAGAATCGAATCACTTTTGGTAAATTCAGCATTTTATTTTTTGATTGAAGTAGATTTGAAGTGTAGCAATATTTGAACAAGTTCACTCGGTTAATCATAGATTTTGAAATCGGAACTCATTGCAAAAATTATACCCTAAAGTTGAATGGCGTTAAAAAAATTTTCCATATATAAAACTTCGAAAAGATATCTGGTGCATGAAATTGTTTATACATCATGACAAATCGTCTAAGTATTTCAGGATAGTAGCACGGTCTCCATCACACTCTGGAATAGCACCACGAGTATCGGAATCTTGGTAGTTTGAGAATTTTATCGGATTACCGGACATCCGAAAAACCAAACCTTGTTCACCGTTTGCTGTAACGACCATGTTTCTGGAGAGCACTTGAGGATCCTTGACAACATCTTCAATGTTGTTTATTGGCCCGCTTGGAATACCATTTTGTTTGAATAACTCAAGCCACTCAGCAACCGATTTCTTTTCCAGAGCACGCTCAAGTTCTTGATATAGACTTTCATGATTCTCTGTTCGACTACCATTTGTAGCATACCGCTTATCACTCAAAAGATCTTTTCGATCAATTAGTTCACAAAGACGTGTAAATAAGTTGTCGTTACCAACAGCTAGCACCAAATATTCTCCGTGTTGTACCTGTAAACCAGAAAATGGGGTGATCGATGGGTGACGCATTCCGATAGGACCTGGTATTTGACCATCTGCAAAGTACCGCCCGATCGCATTTTCCAGAATCGCAATTTGACAATCTAGCATTGCGACATCAACTTTGGTTCCGAGGCCGGTGATTCCACGATCATACAACGCAGCTAAAACCCCCGAGAGACCAAACAATGCTGCTGTGATATCACCTAATGAAGTGCCCACCCTCACTGGGCGTTCACCAGCATGTCCAGTCAAACTCATGATACCCCCCATCGCCTGTGCTACAAGATCGTAGGCAGGACGAGTCTTGTAGGGACCAGTATGACCAAATCCCGAGACTGCTGCATAGATCAATCGGGTGTTCTCCTGACTGAGTCTTTGCCATCCAAAACCAAGTTTCTCCATGGTGCCTGGTTTGAAATTTTCAACTAGAACATCTGCTTTTTTCACGAGTTTTTGGAAAATTTCCCGATCTTCGACTTCCTTAAGATCTAGAGCAATGCTCTCCTTACCACGGTTTATACTTGCAAAATAAGCCGATTGGCCTTCAACAAATGGGCCAAAATGCCGGGCATCATCACCGACGACGGGTCTTTCAACCTTGATGACTCTAGCTCCCATTTCAGCCAGCATCATGGTGAGATAAGGTCCAGCCAAAACCCGTGTCAGGTCAATGACAACAACCCCTTGCAAAGGGCTTAAACGATCTGGATTTTTTGATTTCGATTCATGCATTTGTTAATGCCTGATGTTACAGGATTGAAAAAATACCGTCTAGGCTCACATTCGGGAGATAGTATTCCATGCTCATAAGTACTCTGTATGCAAATTTTCTTGAACCCGAGTACAAATCTTCGTGTGTTCTTCCATAATTTGGTATGGGAATCGGACAGTCTCCGCTTGTTGTTTTTCATCAATTTCTGGCCGAAACCAGAACCAACAACCGGTTAGGAATTAATTGACATACCATAACCGAATACCCTCTATATTCAAACTGTTTTCCCAAAATGCATAAAAGAATAAGTCAATCTGTATACTCCACTAACTGGGACTTCCATTCTTACGATCGTTCGCTTCATTCCTATGCGGATGGGCTCTAACTTGAATATTTGGTCTTATAGACTGACCTAATTCACGGTGTATCGTTTCCAAATGATACACTTCGACAGAGCTATCACAGTAATATCTTCCAGGTGTTTTGAATGTATACAAAAATACTGTGGGAAAAGCTAGGATAATCGTTCAATCAGCTATTCGGTGAGCAGAACAGTCCCAACATGAGGCTACAACCCCTAAACGAAGTTGTAACGACGAATAAAGTACGAGATGAATTCGATCGAGTTCTACTCCTAAGATTCAAGAGCATTGGTTAGATCTGGAATTGCAGTAAACAAATCCTCATTCCATCCATAGTCCGAAACCTGAAAAATCGGTGCATCCTCATCGGTATTGATAGCTACGATGACTTTCGAGTCCTTCATTCCAGCCAGATGCTGGATTGCACCTGAAATACCGACAGCAATATATAAATCCGGTGCAACTACCTTACCTGTTTGACCAACCTGATAATCATTCGGTACAAACCCAGCATCAACTGCAGCCCTTGAAGCCCCTACTGCACCACCCATCTTGTCAGCCAAAGACTCGAGCATCTTAAAATTTTCGCCATCTTTCATACCACGCCCACCTGAAATTACAACTTTTGCCGAAGTTAATTCGGGTCGTTCACTCAGACTCAACATTTGTTCAATGAATTGAAGATTTTCGTTTGCACCGGTCGATTGAACATTTTCAACCTTTGCATTCCCACCCTCTGTTATTGTCAATTCAAAAGATGTTGCACGGACCGTAATCATTTTGAGTGAATCGCTTGATTTTACGGTAGCTAATGCATTTCCGGCATAGATTGGGCGTACGAATGTGTCTGCATCAACGACCTCGCTGATATCGGAGATGGCCTGAACATCGCAAAGTGCCCCTGCATAAGGGATCAATGCCTTGCCAAAAGTTGTCGCCGCAGCCATAACATGCGAATAGTTTCCAGATATCGACTGAATCAGGACAGCTAAATTTTCTGTAATGTGATTTTCAAAATCTGGATGCTCACAACAAAGAACTTTTGCCAGACCGGCAACTTTCGATAACGAATCGACAAGTACTGAACAATCGTGCCCTGCAATCAGGACATCAATTTCACTACCAATCTGCTGGGCTGCAGTAATGGTGTTCAGAGTTGCTGGTACTAATAAACCTTTTTCGCATTCTGCTATAACGAGAACTCGCATCTATATCACCTTCGCTTCGTTCTTTAGTTTGTCGACCAACTCGGATGCACCCGAAACCATGATTCCGGCTTCCCGGGCCGGTGGCTCATGAACTTCGATTGTCTGCACACGAGGAGTTATATCAATCCCTAGATCAATCGGAGTCAGCTCTTCGATAGGCTTCTTCTTTGCTTGCATAATATTCGGCAAGGAAGCGTATCGAGGCTCATTGAGTCGGAGGTCTGCGGTCATTATAGCGGGGGCGGTTAGTTGTAACCTTTCCAATCCAGAATCAATTTCCCGAACAATTTCAAACCCCTTATCGTTGACAGCAATACTGGATATATAACTTCCCAACGGCCAACCCAATAACGCTGCCAGCATCTGACCAGTCTGGTTATTATCATCATCAATAGACTGTTTGCCCAACAGTACTAAACCAACCGACTCCCTCTCCACGATCATTTTCAGGATCTTCGCGAGAGCCAGAGGTTCTGGCGAGTTATCACAAAGGACATGAATACCTCGATTCGCACCCATTGCGAGACCATTTCGAATGGTCTCAATGCATTTTGCTGGTCCGACTGAGACAATAATAATTTCTTCAGCACTACCCTTTTCTTTCAGTCGCAATGCTTCTTCAACGGCAATTTCACAAAATGGGTTTATAGCCATCTTGATATTGGCTGTTTCGACTCCCGAGTGGTCATCTTTGACACGAACTCGAATATTCGCATCAATAACTCGTTTGACTGGCACAAGAATTTTCATAGTTAAGTTTGGATTTATGTCAGTAAAGTAGGTCAATCATGGTGGAGCGAATTCTACATGAAACCACAGTAGGAATATACTATTATGAAGAAAGAGAATGTCCATTCGCAAATTCGCAAAAACACCATACTTTTGAAGTTGTGAATATTCGGTCAATTCTCTGTTTTACAGAATCAGTGGTTCATGAGTATCGTTCTGAAATTGGATTGCTCAAGATATTGCCAAATTGGTTTGATGGACAATGTGGGTTTGTTTGAGGTTGAGCATTTGTTGCCGCGTAAGTGTTTTTCATCGAATTGTATACACTGACAACTCCGAGCATACTTGGTACGACGAATCCGGCGCACGACCGGCTGAACCACATATTTGAGTACCTCACAATCGTCGGTTCCCGAGATGACCTGATCAGGCAGAGCATAAGACTGACGAACCCGATCTTGCTGGTCGAAATCCAACATCTGGTCCTCACACGACAACTACTCTCGCGTCTTCCGACCATTCAATGGCATTCACTTAAGGACGAAGGTGCATTCACTTAAGAAAATTCGGGATAAA
>JAPOUQ010000052.1 GCA_026708585.1 Gammaproteobacteria bacterium | reverse complement strand
GGGCAACTGCACGGGGAGGGGCGTTATCGTTGGATACCCCTTTGATCCGTGAAAAAATATACGCTATTAGCAGTGGCTAACATTGTAAATAAATATGTAATTCCCAATATTAAGCATAATATGACCAAATCACCATGATTCCAGTCCAGCATTATTTTGCATACAATTTCCTGAATCACTCATCCAACCGGATTAAGACGCAAAGATTTCGATTGCATTGGATATTGCAGTTTCTCCCTTGTCTGTTTTATGACAGCATTTCTCTAGCTCCCTCTGCAATTTCCAAAACACGCCCAACTGTCATTATTTTGAGACATACGGTGTGATTTCGTTCGTTATAACATTTCTATTTGATACTTTTGTTTATAATTTCGAATACAAACATTGATCGAACTTGTTGAGATTCATTATGGATAAAAAAAGCGGTGGAGACCTTTTGGTCGAATGTCTGGTAGCTCTCGGTGCGAAACATAGTTTTGGTGTCCCCGGTGAAAGTTATCTCGCAATTTTGAATGCCTTGCATGATACGCCCGATTCTCTGAAATTTACGATTTGCCGAAACGAGGGCGGTGCTGCCTTCATGGCTGCCGCCTATGGAAAACTAACCGGAAATCCCGGCATTTGTTTTGTGACGCGCGGACCAGGGGCTACCAATGCTTCAATCGGAATCCACACCGCTATGCAAGACAGTGTTCCAATGATCATGCTAATTGGTCAGGTGGATACCACAATGCGCGGTCGAGAAGCGTTTCAAGAGATCGACTATAGGGCATTTTACGGCTCTGTTGCAAAATGGGTGACTGAAATCGATCATGTAGATCGCATCCCGGAAACAATTTCGCGTGCCTGGACAACTTCTCTCTCTGGTCGCCCTGGACCGGTTATCGTGGCACTACCCGAGAACCTACTAACCGATCAATCCGAAGTACCCGCACTAACAGGCTCTATAACAATCAAAGAACCGGCCCCCTCATCCGATGCTATTCAAGCTGTTCAATCCATGCTCTTGGATGCAAGACATCCAGTGGTTATCATTGGCGGTGGTGGCTGGACTGAATCAGGACGGAAACATCTTCAGTCCTTTGCCGAAAAAAGTAATCTCCCTGTTGTTGCAAGCTTTCGAAGAGTTGACCTTTTCGACAACCACAGCCCGAACTTTGTCGGTGACGCAGGGGTTGGCATAACTGCATCAACCAAGAGTGTATTCAATGAAGCTGATTTAATTCTGGCAATCAATATCCGCTTCGGAGAAACGACTACAGATAGTTATACCTTGCTGAACTTGCCGAGAACCAAACAGAAATTGATACATGTCCACTCATCTGCGAATGAACTCGGCAAAATTTATATTCCAGACTTAGCTATTCACGCAGGACCCAACCAGTTTTGTGCAGGTCTAGCAGAACTGGAAATAAATGGCTCTTGGGAAAAATGGCGGAAACAGGCAAGAAGAAATTATGAGAGAGAACTTGATTTGCTGGACCTGCCGAGCCCTGTTGACATGGGAAAGGTAACATCATACCTTTCGGATCGTCTACCCAAAGATGCAATCGTAACCAATGGTGCTGGTAATTTTACAATCTGGCCAAACAAATTTATCCAGTTTGGGTATCAGCAACGACTCCTTGCTCCCCAATCTGGAGCAATGGGTTATGGTCTGCCCGCAGCAATTGCCGCCAAAGTTGTATATCCAATGCGAACTGTGGTATGTTTCTCTGGGGATGGGGATTTTCAAATGACACTCCAAGAACTAGGGACAGCTATGCAGATCGGAGCACAGCCGATCGTATTGATTTTGAACAATGGTATGTATGGCACAATCCGCATGCATCAGGAGCGCGAGTACCCGAGCCGGGTATTTGGCACCGAGATTATCAACCCTGATTTTGTTATGCTAGCGAAATCCTATGGCTACCATGCCGAGAAGGTAAAGAGTACCGAGGACTTTCAAGAAGCCTTTGAGCGGGCTTTAGCCTCCGATAGCGGTGCTGTTCTGGATCTTGCAATTTCTGCAGAGGCAATCACGCCTAGACAGAGATTGAGTGATTTGGGAAAACAAAAAATACCCGAATAAACAGTAGATCTCGTTTCAGAATTCATACTCTCTACTTTGCAATAGGAATCAATTCCACGGTCATTTTATTTTGGCTTCCTTGTAGATTACGTGCTTGCGAACCACCGGGTCGAATTTTTTGATTTCCATTTTTTCGGTCATCGTCTTTTTATTCTTGGTGGTCGTGTAGTAGTGGCCTGTGCCAGCTGACGAAACCAGTTTGATATTCTCTCTTTTATCTCCCATGATAAATTACCTCTTAAGCTGGGTTTTTCATTTTTCGAGCACTGATATCCACCAAAACTTGCTCGATTCCTTTCTTATCAATAATTCTTAAACCAGCGGCTGAAACTCGCAAATGAACCCAACGTTTCTCACTTTCGACCCAGAATCGACGGCGATGCAAGTTTGGTAAAAATTTGCGTTTGGTCTTGTTGTGGGCGTGTGATACATTGTTTCCTGTTTTGGTGCGCTTACCGGTTACTTCACATACTCTGGCCATTTTTATCTATCTTCTGTCGAATGATTAAGAGGAGTCGATTTATACCAGAAATGCGTCTCAATTGGTAGTATTTGTTTTCTTGAAATAAGGAGTATTGAACAAAGAAAATTTCATTCCATTGAACTGTTCATTCGGTATGCAGGAACAACATATAAGCTAGCAACCTCCGCCTTTTGGTAGGCATAATCCCTGTCAAAATCAGTTGAAGTTTTCACGCTGATTTTTGAAGTCTGGATAAGCATGCTTCTGTTGCTTGTTCATACAAATACAATTACAGGACTATTTTTCGGCCTTCTCGCCATTTTCAATACTCTTGCGAGAAGCCTTACCTACCATTGAGCCTCGAATAAGAATCGGCATGGCAGATTTCAAATATACCCACATCGACCACAACGTCAAAATTGCAGTGATATAAAAAACGATCTCACCAATTCGAAATATCGGTATACCTTGTACAGGTTCGGCATACAACAACAGGACGATCGAGGTCATTTGAAAAACGGTCTTGATCTTACCAAGCATGCTCACCGAAACTACACCCCGGCTACCTAACTCTGACATCCATTCACGCAAAGCCGAGATAGTAATCTCTCGACCAATAATCACACAAACTGCAACCGAAAATACCGCGGGGTGAATCACCTGATCCAAGATTTGAGGATCCGAAGCCAATAAAACCAGTACACAAGCAACGATTAACTTGTCAGCAACCGGGTCAAGGAATGATCCCAAATCCGATACAGCACCTAATTTGCGGGCAAGGAATCCATCAAGCCAGTCAGTTATAGCCGCCAAAAGAAAAATCCCCGCTAGTAACAGTTCACGATAGGAAGACTCAACAAAATAGACAATCACCAGAATCGGTACTAAACCAATCCGAAACAACGTCAATACATTTGGTAGATTCAACATGAGCTCAACAATGATCGTACAAGGTCATTTGAGATGTGATATTGCGTCATCGGACTCCTAATGGTTGAGTGTTGAAGAATCTACTAGGCAATGGGAATTTGTGCTTTCAATCGACCAAACAAGGGCAGATGGATTGTAAAGCAAAGAGTATCCATCTGCTTCATTCTGACCAAATAGGGTATATCAGCAACCATATCTGGGACCGATTGCACCAAACTGTTAACCAACATGCATTCTGTCGTAGATTCGACGTGCGAGTACCGGACTGATTCCGGGTACTCGGCTTAATTCTTCAACACCCGCACGCTTCACTTCTCGAATCCCTCCAAAATACCGAAGTAGATCTCGTCTTTTTTTTTCTCCAATACCCGGTATATCCTCAAGCAAGGATGTAGTTCGTGCTTTCGAGCGTTGCTGACGATGCCCCGTTATTGCAAATCGATGCGCTTCATCGCGAATGCGACGGATTAAATGAGACTCTGGAGAACTCGATGACGGCACTAGAGGCACACGATCATCGACGAGATGTAGCTGTTCATGTCCCGAACGTCTCTCTGGACCTTTCGAAATTGCAATCAATTGGACCAGATGATTGATTTGAAGACGCTCAAATACCTCTGCCGCCACTCTCAACTGTCCCTTCCCTCCATCAATCATCACAATATCCGGTAATTGCCCATCGTTCTCCAGCACTCGTTGATAGCGCCTCTTAATAACCTGGGACATGGCTTGATAATCATCGCCTTCGGTAATCCCACTAATATTGAAACGGCGATAAGCCGATTTCACTGCCCCAGACTGATCAAATACCACACAAGCGGCAACTGTCCTTTCACCTTGTGTATGGCTAATGTCGAAGCACTCAATCCGCTCTGGCGTCTCCGCTAGTTGGAGATACTTGGCTAGCGCATCAAATTGACCACCGATCTGTTCCCGCTCACTTAAATATTGCCGCAAACGATCCTGAGCATTGATTGTTGCGGCTTCAACCCATTTGGCCCGGTGAGTTCTAACCCGTTGCTTGATTGCAACCCGATAGCCACTCTCCAGTGAGAATACCTGCTCAAGCGAAGCACGGTTGTCCACCTTTTCAGCTGTTAGGATTTCTCGCGGAATTGTCGTACCCAAAAAAAACTGCGGCAGAAAATCTTCAATCAATCGCGAAGGAGAACGATCCAGTGGATTGGTCTGAATATCCAATCGAGATCCAAGATTGCGCCCGCGTCTAATCGAAACCACATTAAAACAGACCATACCTGATTCAACAGCAACTGCTACTACATCTGCATCCTCTTGCCCTGAAGAGATATACTGGCGCTCACGAATTCTCTGTAAAGATGCAATTCGGTCTCGATAGATTACTGCCTCTTCATATTCCAAATTACACGATGCTATATCCATACGCTCTGCTAGCTCTTCAATCAGTATATCATCTCGTCCTTCAAGTACTGATATCGCCTGACGCAAATCTTCCGCATAGTCATCTGCTTCTATGCGCCCAACACACGGCGCACTGCAACGTTTGATCTGATACTGCAAGCAAGGTCGTGAACGATTTCGAAAAAACGCATCGCTACATTGCCGTAACTGAAATGTTTTATGTAAATGACCAAGCATCTCTCGTACCGAGGCAGCACTTGGATAAGGACCAAAATATTTGCCAGGATTGGACCGAGACCCCCGATAAAATGTCAGTCTTGGAAACTCATGATCCTGCTCCAAACGGATGTAGGGATAACTTTTGTCATCACGAAGTGAGATATTGTATCGAGGACGCTTGGACTTAATGAGATTATTCTCAAGCAACAAAGCTTCACTTTCGGTTCGAGTAGTTTGAACTTCTGCATGATGGATTTTCTCGACCATCAGACGGGTCTTTACAGATGGATTGCTTTTACGAAAATAACTTTGCATCCTCTTCTTGAGGTTTTTTGCCTTACCAACGTATAAAGCATGCCCGTCCTGACCAGTAAAGATATATACCCCCGGTTGTTCGGTTACATGTTTTAGAAAGGATTTCGCATCAAAAGGCGAAGCAGCGTTAACCATGTCTCATGCACCAATTGCTATCGAAAGACAAATTCGCTAAATAAGCCTCTGCATGTATCGATGGAATCAGATTGAATCGCCCGTGTCTTGGAATTAAAATACGCATCACTGTATATATTACTCCTTATCTTTCTCTATCCATGAAAATATCAGCATTCGATGCCCGTGTGGGCAGTTTACTAGAGTACCAAAATAAACTGTTTCGAGTACTGAAAAAAAACCATGTCAAACCGGGTAAGGGAGGTGCTTTTGTACAACTCGAAATGAAATGCATCAGTGATGGTACTAAACTCAACGAACGATTCCGCTCCGAGGACAAAATGGAGAAAGCTTTTATCGAGCCTCGGAATATGCAGTATCTATACATGGATGGCGCGAACTACGTATTCATGGATATGGAGTCCTTTGAGCAAATCATGATGACTGAAGATGATCTAGAAGAACAAATACCTTTTCTAATGCCGAATACTCCGGTTCAAATTAATTTTCACAGTGGAGTACCCATAGCGATCGAGTTACCGGCCTCTGTGATTCTTGAAGTAGTCGATACCGAAGGTGTTGTAAAGGGTCAAACTGCATCTGGAAGCGGCAAACCTGCGGTCCTCGAAACTGGGCATCGGGTCATAGTTCCAACTTTTATCAATATTGGAGAGAAGGTCAAGGTCAATACTGATAATGGAGAATATATCGAACGCGCTTGATTCATCAAAAGCTAAGCAACAATAGCATTAACTTTATTCAATTAGAAACGTACTATGACTCCCGAAGAATTTCGAAATTTGGGACATATGCTAATCGACTGGATTGCCGAGTATCGAAGCAATATCGAGAAACACCCGGTTCGATCTCAGGTGGAACCCGGCGATGTTCGCAACTGCTTTTCTACTGCACCACCGGATCAACAGGCATCCAATCTGGAGATAATAAAGATGCTTGATGAGAAAGTCATACCAGGTATGACCCATGTCCAACACCCGATGTATTATGGCTGGTTCCCATCAAATGCGGCATTATCGTCGGTCTTGGGTGACTTAACCAGTTCGGGCCTAGCTGCGCTTGGCATTTCGTGGGAGAGTTGTCCAAGCTTAACCGAGATTGAAGAACTGGTCTGTGACTGGATGCGTCAATTAACCGGACTATCCGATAAATGGCTTGGATGCATTCATGATACGGCATCCACGGCCTGCTTGACCTCTCTGATTGTGGCTCGTGAACATGCCACCAATTTGTCTCAGAATCGTGATGGCCTACAAGGCGAAAAAAGGCCATTGGTCGTCTACACCACAGAACACTCGCATTCCAGTGTTCAGAAAGCCGCACTTCTGGCTGGGTACGGATTCAATAATATACGCTATATCAGAACTGACCCAATTACCTTTGCGATGCAGCCTCAAGAGCTGTCTAGGGCCATTCAGGAAGATCTGAATGGAGGACGTTTACCGGCTGTAATTGTGGCTACTTCTGGTTCAACTGGTGTACTGTCTTTCGATCCACTGGAAGAGATTGCAAAACTCGCAAAAGAGCATAATATCTGGTTACATGTTGATGCGGCAATGGCTGGAAGTGCTCTAATTCTTTCGGAATGTCGGCATCTCATGCAAGGTATTGAGTTGGCAGATGCAATTTCTTGGAATCCACACAAGTGGTTTGGGGCCCAAAACGACTGTGCACTGATGTATGTTCAGGATACTAACATGCTCCAATCCGTGATGTCCACCAACCCCAGTTATCTGCGATCTGTAGCGAGCATAGAAGCGACCCAACTACGCGACTGGACAATTCCTCTGGGTCGGCGCTTTCGGGCCCTCAAACTTCTTTTCATGCTTGAAATTGACGGAATTGAACGAATACGCACCCTGATGCGACGTGATATTCAAAATGCATGCTGGCTAGCCGGGCAAATTACTGATACTGCAAACTGGAAAGTGGTGGCTCCAGTAACCTTGCAAATGGTCTGTATCCGTCATGAACCTGAAGGGTTGACAGACGATGAGATTGATACTCATACCCTCAACTGGGTTCACGCCATAAATCACTCAGGAAAGGCCCTGATTACTCCTTCTATCTTGAATGGACAATGGATGGTACGCATTTCGATTGGTGCCATATTGACTACCCGAGAACATATTGAAGAACTCTGGGAGATTATCCAAAAGGCAGCAGAGGAGAGTCTGAATGAATTCACTCACTAACTGTTAACAGTATAATCAGGTCGCCCAGAATCGACCTAACAACAAATACAGTTCTTGGTATTGCAATGGCATGACGAGCGAAAGCTCGATTCTGTATTTTTAATTAACCCTTTCGTATTGAAATCGGAGAAAAAATGACGAAACCGATTGTCATAGTGGGAGCAGGCCAGGCCGCAGCCTCCTTCATCTCGCGCTACATTATGCACGCCGACCGATTGCCGGTATTGTTAATTGGTGAGGAACCTACACCTCCCTATCAACGCCCACCACTTTCCAAGAAATACCTAAGTGGTGAATTTCAGCGGGGACGATTGTGGATTCGTCAATCTCACTGGTACCATGAGCATGGTATCGAAACTCGATTCGGAACCCGAATAACACAACTGATGCCAGAAAAAAACTACATCATCACGGATTCCGGCGAGTCAATCGAGTATGAAAAACTGATTCTGTGTACAGGAAGTAAAGCCCGCTGTTTGCCGAAGACACTGGGTGGGTCACTAGAAGGTGTGCTCACGCTTCGTAGCCTCAATGATGCCGACAATCTCTCTACGTATCTCAATAGCAGACATCGACTGGTCATCATCGGCGGTGGCTACATAGGACTTGAAATTGCTGCAACTGCCAGGACACTCGGACATGCCGTAACAGTCATTGAAATCGCCAAGCGTATATTGCAGAGAGTTGCTTCAGAGGAAACCTCGGAGTATTTTCGCGCCCTGCACAAGGACCATGGAGTCAATATTCTTGAATCGACCGGCCTTACCCGAATATTTGGTAAAGGCGAGGTTGTTCAGGGCGTTGAGTTAAACCAAGGTGAACGCATTGAGGCCGATGCTGTTCTGGTCGGTATCGGTGCAACGCCCAATACTGAGCTTGCCAACTCCGCCGGCATCGACTGTGATAATGGAATTGCGATTAATGAAACCTGTCAAACCTCAATTCCCAATATCTATGCTGCAGGAGACTGTACGAGTTTTATTCGAAACGGTCAAAGGATTCGCCTTGAATCGGTCCAGAACGCTGCAGATCAGGGAGATTTGATTGCTCGAATTCTGTCGGGAAAGAACGATCAATACACATCAACTCCTTGGTTCTGGTCTGAACAATATGATTGTATGTTGCAAATCGCCGGTCTCAGTCAAGGTTATACACAAACCACCATCCGAAAAAATAGTAGAACCGGAGGCCAATCTGTTTGGTATTACCAAAACAATCAATTGATTGCAGTTGATGCGATGAATGATACCAAATCCTATGCGTTCGGCAGGCGAATGATCGAAATGGGCATCCATCCGTCCTTGGATCAAATCAGTGACGAAGCGACCGATCTAAAGGTCTTGCTTCAGACAGGTCAGAAAAGTCGTAAGTAATAGACTCGGGCAAGCCAAATCTGATCAGGATAGAAATCAATCTGAATCCTTTTGATTTCCAGCTTGAATCGGCTTATAACTTTACTAACCAAAAGATGATAGAGCAAAATCCTTGAACGATGCTAAATTGGGTATGATGAAATTATTGCAAATTCTTATTAAAATAATTCTAATATCTTAGGTATAATTTCTGAATCCATAGGAGAGCTTTTACTCATGTTAACTTACCAAACAAAACTCATCACTGGAATCTTCTTGTTAGCTTTTCTAACCCTTCAGTAATTTGGCAGCATTCTGGAATACCCTCTGAGCGTATTCTCGATACGTCCCTTCCGAATTCGATTTCGGGCCAACAGTAATATCCACCAAGACGAAACCCCCTTTCGGGTAAATCCGTCAACATTGTTCGACCAATACTGATAAATTTTTTGGGAATTATATAGAGAAAGTAATAATTTTAGCATGGGTTGGTAAAATTGATTTTTTTTACAAAATGTGATATTTTCGATTACAAGGGGCATATAAAAATATACCAAACCTAAAAAATGGTAACTGCTCGCCCCATAATGGGCGAGCAGTTACTCATAACCCCCCTCCCCATTCAACTATTAAATGTAAATATTCGGTCAAGCCTATAGTGATTTTCAGGGACAGGGAAAAATCATGAAAACCCATAAAACCACTGAACACGGCTTTCAAGATCGCGTATAACCGCGTTCGATTTAAGGATTAGGGAGTCGTTTTGAATGGCCTTATAGACAAGCTTCTTCTGGCCTCAATCAATACTGCGGTAATATCAAATAAGGCGGTGAATGGCAGTTCTACAAAGATGATGCTTGGACAGGCTAAGTGCAGTCTAATCCCAGAGCAAACTCCTTCAGACCGATGGTGAGCCAGCAACCTTTGGATATCGCGATTGTGGGCGCCGGTCCATCGGGAAGCGTTTGCGCGTGCAGTGTACTTGCTGCCGACAATGGCCTGAATGTTGCCCTGATTGACCGCAAAGAATTTCCCCGTGACAAATCATGTGGAGATGCGGTTCGCGAAGACGCGATGAAAATGCTCGCTGAACTCGGTATAAATCACATCTTCGCGGGTCGACCTCAAATTCAGTGCTTGTCACCGACTGTTCCGGAGAGATTCAGATACATGCAAAAACTGATCGATTTTGCCGATCATTCCTATTACATTGTCGAACGGAAGATATTTGACAATTCGATCTACCAGTCTGCAATTGATCGAGGCGCGCAGAATTTTGCCGGATATGCGCTATCTGATGCGGTTTTTGACGAGAATTCCTCATTATGGACTCTGACGCTCAAGGACTGCTTCAATTTTTCGCTTTTCTTGCAGGCTAGAGTGCTAATAGGAGCAGATGGCGCGAGCTCCAGAGTGCGCAGGATTGTCGGGTTGGAGCTTAACAGCGAAAAACACATGTCTGTTGGCGTTCGCGCCTATGCGCAAGCTCGCGGTCTTGACGAGGGACTCATGCGAATCGATTATCTGGAGCACTTGATACCAGGATACGGCTGGGTGTTCCCTCTGCTGGACAACAAAGTGAATATAGGGATTTTTCTTGACCGGCGAGATTATAAATTGTACGGTAGCACTCTGAAGTCACATCTTGATTATTACATTGGCTATCTTGCAAGTATTGGGATCGTTCTTGAAGATGTACGCAATATCTATGCCCATCCGCTGCCATTATCCTGGTCTGGATTGCCGCTCGCACCTCATCGGCAAGCAGCATTGATTGGCGATGCTGCGGCCATGATTGACCCCTTCACCGGAGAGGGAATCCATTTTGGAATTTGGGGAGGCATATGTCTTGGACGGTCTGTAGCAGAGGGCTTAAATAAACATGGTCTACAAAGCGGCATCGAGGAATATTCCCGAGCGTATTTTGACCGGCATGCGAACCTTATGGAAGATTCGCAGCATTTTCGAACCGCGCTCCGCTTTCAGCGAATGATGTTCTAACCCCGCATCAAGGCGCAATGATCCTCCTTCTGACTTGCCAACCAGCATTTGGCAACTTTTAGATTAATGACGAGATTATGAGAATTGGCTTGGACAATGTCCGCCGCATAGTCCTCGTTGCGATGGGTTTGTTCTCATCTGGACTTCATGCCAGCGGGATTGATGTTTCGACCTTCGGCACGCTCGGACTTGATTATCGGTGGTATGCTGAGCAAACCGATGATCCACGTCAACGTTCTCACCTGTTCAGCTTGTCTTCCGAGACCACGTTCTTGCTGGTGGATGATCAAGACCGAAGTTTCACATTCACGCCTTATTTCCGCTACGACGCCACGGACTCCGAGCGGAGCCTGTTCGATTTGGGCGAGGCTTATTTTCTGACTTACGGAGATATTGCGCGATAGCGAATGGGAGCTGCGTCTCGGTGTTGACAAGGTATTCTGGGGGGTTGCCGAACTACACAATCTGGTCAATATTGTTAACCAGACAGACTTGTTCCATGATCCCGACCAGAAGTCGCTTTGGGCCAGCCCATGGTTCGACTGGCGCTGACTGGGCAATGTGGCGCCTTCGAGATGCTGGGCTTACACTATCACCGGAAGCGGACGTATCCCGGCCAGGGCGGCCGTTTTCGCGGTCTTGTGGTGGACGGCGACCGCACCAGTTATGAGGATGGTCATGAAGAGTAGCATCTTGATCTGGCCGCGCGATTCCAGGGATACGCTGGACCTCTGGATATTGGATTCAGCGTGTCTTTCCGTAATTGGGTGAACTCAATACCCAGCGAGAAAAAGGAGGTGCTGGGTTTGGGGTTGGAGTCATCTTCTTTCCATACCTTCATCATTTCTTAAATACGCCCTAAGAAGTGATTCCAGATAATCTTGCTAGCACCACTAGCCCGTCTTTCGCAATTATGAGAACGTTCCCTTAATTGCGAAAGACGGGCTAGATTGGGCGCATGAATTGGGCACATGAGGTTTTTCAGCGGGACTCATGAAGTATTATGTGCAATTCACGCAATTCAAGGGTGCGTTCAGCGGTCATGGTCTGATAACATTCAGCCACTAGTAATCGTTGATATGTACCCAAATGGCCAATTGGATCAACCAACCTGCAGTCAGCATGACGGAAAGCTGTCCAAGCACGTTGTGCCTCGAGAAGGGCTTGGTCATATTCTCCCGGCCATTCCTTTAGAGCGGCCATTGTCTTTTCATATTCCAGGTTCAGATATTTTTCCCAAACCATTGTTTCAGCTAGGATGCAGTCTCGCATTCGAACATCACTGCCACCACCCTCAATATCTATGCACGGCCCCGACATTCGGTTAGTACATTGATCTAGGAGTTTATCTGTAGTATGAAACTGGTAGCAATTGTCCAGTATGACACCATATTTAGCTACGTATTCGTCCACATCTGCCCACACCATGCGTAAAAATGCTAAACATAGGACAATAAATAAAATTGTTAACCGTTTCATGGTATTTCCTTTTTCGCTTACGTAGGTTTTGACCTAAACTATGCGCTGAATCTGGCATAGAATTCTTATATCTTCGGCTTCTTGATCGCATTCGTACCAAACGACTAAATTTAGATGGCAGACTATTCCCGTTGAAAACATGTTGCGATTGCATGCTCTCTTTCTTTTTGCTTCTATCTGTAATTTAAGCTTTTGTAAATCTTATACATATGTATAGAAAGATTCTTCAGAAGCTTTCACAATTTCTCTTTACTTTCTGCTTCCAAATATAATTTTGAACATTCATAGCCTTGGTCTCAGACCGGTTTGATCACGTTATAATACATCTATGACATTTCGATTTTTCATAGTCAGTGAAACAGGACGAGAATATTTGAGGTCGCGAATGAATGTCTGAAACAAGAAAGATGATGCCTTTACCGGTTTGTATATAGTTTGTGGTTGCTAGAGACGTAGAGAAACACCATAGATCGTAGCTGGTATAGAGGAAATAAATTTGATACCCAGCTTTTCGTGATGTCATTGGCAAAATCTGTTCAAAATCAGCGTTATTTACGAGGAGACTTATGGCCTATATCTCATTGCCTGATTTCCATGCTCAATCCGCCATGAGCAAAATTATCATAAATACTGACTTATCGCTTCACTTGAAACAAGTGCACCCGCCCTTGTCCAAATTCACCCCAATAAAAGCCATATTTGACTCGGTTATAAAAGTGCAGACCTTCCCTCACATATCGAACACCATCAATCTTCTTCCGCAACTTGAGATTTACCGCAAACATCCTCTATAGCCTGCGCAGCATCAAGCAAAATATCTTCGCGAAATCTTGCCGAAACCAGTTGAACACCAAGCGGAATATGATTTGCATTGGTACAGACAGACATGGCCGGCACCCCGACAAAAGGCAAGGCCACTTGTGTCAATTGCGCTTCAAATACCGACCGAAAATCTTCAACGGACTGAATATCCAACATGTCTTTGAAGGGAGGTTCGGCTGATACAGGACACAACAAAAGAGAATTTTTTGATAGGAATTGCTGCCACTGTCTCGCTAAATACATACGTCGTTGCAACGTCTCCATCAAGGACTCAAGGCTTATCGGACGATCTAGCATCGCCATTCCCTGCTCATACACAAAAATCGCATCAGCATCACCCTCTTCATAAATTGCCCGACCGCCATCCAGCATGAATTCCGAAAACCACAATCGAAGCTGAAGCACTGCTAGTTCACGTAATGGAGGAGTTGCTGCCTCAATAATCTTCCATCCTGCCTGTTCAAGACTCTCGGCCGCCCTGTTAATTTCAGCGACTACTGGCTCACTGGTAACCAAACCATCAGGCCTTGTGCAAACTACCACTGTTTTTTGATATTCGCCGAGCTCATGAGCAACGGGCACCCATGATGGATCGAGCTCACTTTCGAGACTCATCGCAAAATAACCCAGTCGAATATCCTCAATTGATCTAGCCAGTGGCCCAGAAACCGCAGCCAATTGACCTGCAATATAACGCTCGGGAAGCGACAAGTTGGCAGATGGGATACGTCCCGGTGTTGGTCGCAAGCCATGCAGTCCACAGGCATAGGCTGGATAGCGAATGGAACCTGCAATATCGGTACCATGCCCAATTGTGCCGATACCCGCTGCAGTGGCAGCTCCGGCACCTCCCGATGATCCGCCGGGGGTAAGTGCTATATTGCGTGGATTCAGGGTATGTCCATGTAGTGAATTTCGGGTAAACCAACGCATCGAAAAAGCTGGAGTATTGGTCCGACCAACAATAATGGCACCAGCTTGTTTTAGATTCTTGACCACTGGGGAATCGAGTTCAGCCCGGTGATTCTTTTGTAGTCTGAGACCATTGGTTGTAGCATAACCTGCTTGATCGATAGTAACCTTGACGGTCACAGGGACGCCGTGAAGAATTCCAAGTGGTTCACCACGAAACAGTGCCTGATCCCGTTTTTGGGCTTCATCCATGGCCTGTTCTGACATCTCTTCAACCACCGCATTAATCTTTGGATTCACACTCGCCAACCTCTCGAGTGTCTGTTGTATAACTTCGACAGCACCAATCTGGCCGGCTTTTACTTTTTGGGCGATATCTGCCGCACCCAATTTCCAGAGTTCACTCATTAAACATGTTTCCGATTTTCGGGTTGATTATTCCATTCATATCGCGGATCCTCCTTCCCGTGTTCTTCTTTCGATAAATTCATTGAGAGCCTCTGCCCGATCCACTGGAATATCAGGTTGGTCATATTCCTTTAGAACACTTTTCCAAATCTCATTCGCTCTCTTCGTTGCTGACAATCCTCCACTTTCCATCCATTGCCCATAATTGCTCCAGTCTGATACCAATGGTTCATAAAATGCATCCTTATAGCGGGACATTGTTTGTTCACATCCAAAAAAATGACCTCCAGGATCCACACTGGCAATCGCCTCAAATGAAAGTTCTTCCCGATTGGCATCAAGCGGATCAAAAATCTCAGCAAAGGTCTGCAAAACTTCGATATCAAGAATAAATTTCTCAAAAGAGCCTGTTAATCCTCCTTCCAGCCAACCCGCCGCATGAACAAGCATGTTCACGCCACCCAAAATACTCCCCCAGGCAGACATCATGAATTCGTATACCGATTGCTCATCGGGCAAGTTTGAGGCAGTTGCCGCTGAACCTCGCCAGGGAATGCCGATATGTCGTGCTAACTGACCCGCTCCAAATGCCGCTCGCACCGATTCCGGTGTCCCAAATGCAGGCGAGCCAGATTTCATATCAACATTCGAAGTAAAGGAACCATACATTACTGGTGAACCGGGGCGCACAATCTGCGAAAGAGTAATTCCGGCCATTGCTTCAGCATGCTGTAAAACTAGGGCACCAGTCATACTGATTGGCGCCATCGCACCGGCTAGTGTGAAAGGGGTAATCACTGACAATTGACCAGCTCGGGCAAAATCGATAATGCCCTGACACATCGGGACATCTAGTTGTCGAGGGGAATTGGTATTAATGATCGTATAACACCAAACTTTTTGCTCGAATTCAGAAGGGGACAGACCACGCATAATACGGACCATTTCATGGGCATCATTGACTTGACCGCTCCCCCTTGAATAGATGAATAGCGGTTTGTGACTCAACGTCAATTGCGACTCAGTAACATGGAGATGACGAAAAGGAACCGGTATATCCTGAGATTCTACATTCGGTGAAAGAAGATGAATGACATCAAAATATTCACAAAGACGAATAAAGTTTCGGGTGTCTGTCAGTGTAGCCACTCTTTTTCCTCGATCGATATCAGAAACATGAGGAGCTCCCCCGACACAAACAAAAGCAATATTGTTTCCACCGAGGGTCACTCGGTTTTCTGATTTGGCACCCTGCATCTCGATAACTTTTGGAGCGCTTGATAGACATAACTCAACCAACTCTGGAGAAATACTAACCATTTTGGTATTCTCATCAACCTGTACACCGACATCCTTGAATAGGTTACGAGCTTCTTGATTCAAAATACGGATCCCCAATTCCTCAAGTACTCTCAAGGCAGTATGGTGAATATCTTCGATATGGTCCTGACTAAAAGCGGGTTGCAAGCCAAGAGTATTTTTTAGTCGTCGGTAATCCTTGCTTGAGGCAGGGTTCGCGTTTTGACTTTTATGCCGGTTTCGTCTGCGTAGATTTCTACTCATTTGCTATAGGTTCGAATTATCAACAATCCACAAGATCAAGCTCTTCCTAGTGTACCGCACAGTCCGGCTATAGTGCTTGCAAGTTGGGAATTCAATCTGCTAATTTCATATCCACAAACGATTCTCTGGTTCCTGAGAACCATTGCTTCATAAAATTCGATTGTAAAACACGTAGCCGTGATAGTGGAACAGTCAAAACCATGGGGAACTCTCGGATTCTGCGCTAGGTTTTGCATTCCTCTCGATAGTGATTCATGCACGGATCAGTTATCCAACCGTGATGAAGCCCGGGAAACGAAATTCCAGAGAAACTGTCTCACAGTATTACTGGTGCAAAAGAACAAGATGCCGCTTTGTGGATAAAGGATTGGATATTGGTCTGGCGGACGACAGGAAAAGCAACCTGTTTATGTGTGCAGGCTCGCAAACAGGAGAGACCTTCTTCTGATACTGATCGCTCCAGATCGCCAAAGGATTATCGCTATAGAACTTCCAACCGAAACGCTTAAAGCACGATCTTTAACCCACCACCCTTTACTTGATCACATAAAGAAGCTTAAGTGACAGCTCAATCGGGACACTTGTCATCCGCTTTCCATTTTTGCTCATGCACAGCTTGCGGGCTTATTTTCCGGCTTCTCCCTTTGTCTGCTTCCTGACATACTTCATCAGACTTGGAATACCCGGCTCATAACACAGCAACGGATCTTCTCCTTCAACTTCACTCGGTACAGAGATCTCCCAGATATAACCGATATGAAATAACTTTCTAATAGTATCTAGAATCAGTTCAATAGTGGGGAATGTCCCCTGCTCTTGCAAAATCTTTCCAACCAGTTCCTCGAATTCCTTTTCGGGAATAAATTGCTTATCTGCTTCATCTAATGCTTCGCCTATACGTGTCGCAAGAAACCGCAAATTCATTTCCCGCAATTCAGCGTAACGATCCTTATACATCGAATTGCATTTGGCCATTGCTTGTTCTTCAACCTCTCTGATTGTATCCAATGTCACTTCATCTGCTCCGGTCTCATGCAACCTTTTAGCAATACAGTCTCCCCATACCTGTATGAAATACGGATAACAGAGAGCCCGGCTTGACACTTCGGCTGCAACCTCTTGATCAAAAAAGACCCGATGCTGTTTCAGCGGCAGCGTTAGAGCCTCCTGTGCCTCCTCGCTCGAAAGACGACCCAGTGGAAATATTGCGCTTCGACTCCAGAAAGTGGCATTGACCTTACGCAATTCAGTCTCGAGATTTGGTGTACCGGCCAGCACAAGAAAAAACGGGCATCCCTCTCCGCGGATATCCTGACTGACATTTAATAAAACCCTTCCAATATCTGAGCTCAGTGTATGCGCTTCATCAATAATCATGAGAAATGGCTTCTGTTTGCACTTTTTCCTTAATACGTCTTTCAGCGCAAGCGTTTCCTTTGGTCGACTCAAGCTGGTTTGCGCTTGAGCTAAACCAATATTGGCTGAAGCCGACAAATTATCAAATAGAGGTTTAAATAAATTTTGAAATTTTTTTAAAAACCTAGGATCGTTGTCATCGATTAGATCAATCAACTGGCTTGTATCTTCGAATTCCGAGGGTGTTACCCAAAGAGTCTCTAGCCTCTCGTCAGTCTTCCTCTGCAAATATCGCAACATTGCAGTCTTGCCATTGCCACGGGGACCGTAGATAATCATGTCACTAATTATCTCCTGACCCTGAACAAGCTTTTCTGTCCGATCATTAAAGAAAGCCTGTTCTTCCAGACGCCCAGCCAAATACGGGGGCTCTGCACCTGTTCCAGGACGGAATAAATCCTTCAGTTCTGCTCGAATATCAGTCATCCCCATCCGTAATAATTGTACTGAACCACTCTCTCTTCACTCACTCAATAAAATCGGTAGGGTACAAATGGAACACTCTGCATTAGACATAAAGCGGTATACACTTCGACCGTCAACTCAAAACTGGAATAATTCATTGGTTGTACGTGAGAACATTTGAAAACCACCGTATGTAAGGTACTCGAATAATTTTCTCTCTTATCTTATGAATTGAGGATATATATTACTATTATACTATCCAGAATAGTCTCTCATGCCGTCAGATATGGGACAAGATGTTACTGGTCAAGCGGAATTGAGAAGCTACTCCTTTTGGGGCAGTAATTCGAACACAAACAAGATCTTCAGCAGTTTCAAGACACCGATATGAAATCAGCACAATCCGAGATCAGTGAAAAGTCGGATTTCTGGTACCAATACAAGATGACAAAACGAATATCTTATCTTCTTCCACAGAAATTACTTTTTAATTTTTTGAAATATTTTCAATGAATGAATCACCCAACCCAGAAAAGTCATCAGTACGTATGATGTGCTTCGCAGGCCTCGATTTTGCCCCTAGGTTTGAACATGGAGACATGGCAAAAGTTGCTGAAATCTGTGGAGCCGATGATAAAACACAATTAGGCGTCGGCTGGGTAAAACTGTCAAAAGCTCGCATACCTTGGACCACTCGCTATGATGAAGTAATAACAGTCTTTCGAGGTCAACTTCAATTGCACACAGATGGAGATACCCATAATCTGAATAAACAGGATAGTATCTGGCTACCTGCAGGAACCAGTCTGGTATATGAAGCTGAGAATGCCTTGATTCATTATGCAATCCACCCTGCAAACTGGGATTTAGACACATAACAACATGAAATCAGTTTCCCATCTACCGATTAATGATTCCACCAATGGCTGGAGCCGAATTCTTCAACCCCGATCCCCAAAACCATCGCTAGAATCCGATATACGCGTTCATACCGTTGTGGTAGGTGCAGGTTATGCTGGTCTAGCTGCGGCGAGACGAATGGCTGAGAACCGTCCGAATGAGAAGGTCGTGCTTCTAGAAGCGCATGAGGTCGGAGAAAATGCATCGGGTAGAAATTCCGGATTTGCCATTGATCTGCCGCACGTGATTTCAAGCAATATGAATGAGTTGGAGGGTGCTCATCGCCATATGCAACTATCGAGGACCGCGATCTCTTATCACGAAGAACAGATTGCCAAACACAACATTAAGTGTGACTGGAAACAAACCGGCAAATATCAGACGGCCGTCACCGATTACGGAGTCAAAAAATACCTTCAACCATTTATGGAAGAACTCGATAAATTGCAGGAACCATATACCTACATTGATGGTGATAAACTAGCAAACACACTTGGCACCGACCATTTCAGTGGAGCGGTATATACCCCCGGTTGTCGTCTGCTAAACCCTGCCGCCTTAGTTCAGGGCCTTGCCGACACATTGCCAGACAACGCTGACTTGTATGAACACACCCCAGTGATCGGTATAGACTGTTCAAATGCCATACATCTGAAAACCCAGGCAGGCAGTGTGCATGCCGACCGTTTAATCATGGGGGTAAATGCGTTTGCTCGATATTTTGGTTTCTATACGCGACATATTTTACCTTTTGCTGCAAATGCTTCACTATCGAGAAAACTTACCCCTGAAGAGCAAGCTTCTCTCGGATGCAAAGAATCTTGGGGCGTTACTCCGGCAAATGCGTTTGCATCGATTACCATGCGCTATACCGAGGATCATCGCGTTCTGATTCGGCAAAACATTTATTTCAACCGCCGGATGCGTGAGCCACAAAACTATCAGGATCGAATTGCGAAACTCCACAAGCGCCTATTCGATGAGCGATTTCCGATGTTGCAAGACGTAGATATGGAATACACTTGGACAGGCTATCTTGCACTGTCACAAAATGGCGCACCGGGATTTGGTCAGATTGCAGAAAACGTTTACTCCTGTGTTTGCCAAAATGCGATTGGCGTGACCAAAGGCACAATTAGCGGCATGCTTGCTGCTGACATGGCATGTGGTGAAGATCATGAACTAATTGGCCATATGCAAAAACTCGGCAAGCCGAATTCACTACCGCCAACCCCCATTCTGGACATTGGCGTACGAGCCAAATTGCTATGGGAACTATTCAATTCTCGTAAGGAAGTCTAAATGGAAAAATACTCGCATTGACGCAGATAGAATAATACATGGTCGTGATTGTCTATTTGAACAGGATAAATTGAGAATATACTTAATCCCCTCAATGAACAATCTTCATTGAAAAATTCGGATCGGATTCTCGTGGCTACTCCAAAACGAAACATACACTCGCAATCTATGGAAAATACTAATGGCGGAATTACCTTCTGAAGCAGATGTCGTGATCATTGGACAGGGAGGGATCGTTGGGGCCTCGGTTGCACACCACCTGATCAAAAAAGGCTGGAAAAATATCGTCGGCATTGACAAAACCTCGATCCCTACCGATATTGGATCAACCTCGCATGCCTCGGATTTTTGTTATCTGACATCGCATGACCTAACCAGTTGCTGGACAACCATATACAGCGTCGATTTTTACGAAAAACGAGGACACTATGCACGGGTCGGAGGCCTTGAGGTCGCTCGACACGATGATCCGGAACGCATGGAGGAATTGAAGAGGAAGGTCAGTTCGGGAAAATGCTTTGGTACACGTGTCGAGATGATTGATGCGAAAGCTGCCAAAAAGAAATTTCCGCTCCTTGAGGAAGATATGATCCAAGGGGCTATGTGGGACCCGGATGCTGGACTAGTGGTCCCTCGTTCACAAGCTGTAGTTGGTGAGTTGGTGGAAGAGGCTATTGCAACCGGCAAACTCAAAGCCTTTGCAAATAATCCAGCTACTGGTTTCGAGATCGAAAATACCAGAATTCAGGGTGTACACACCCCTAAAGGATTCATTCGCACAAACCATGTGGTGGTATGTGCAGGACTCTGGGGACGAGTTATCGCCAAAATGGCAGGTGAAGATTTACCAATCATGCCAGTTGATCACCCGCTTTGTTTTTTCGGCCCCTATAAAGAGTTTGAGGGTACCGGCAAAGACATCGGATATCCATTGTTACGCGATCAAGGTAACTCCGCTTATCTCAGGGACACGGGAGATCCATCTACACCCGAGGGGGGCCAGATTGAATGGGGATACTACGAAGAGAAAAATCCTCGACTTGTCCATCCAGCAGATCTGCTCGAGAAGGAAGACGCCCGACTCTCCCCCTCACAAAGAGATTTGGATGCAGAACAAGTGATCGAACCACTTGAGCGAGCAATGGAGCTAACTCCAATCCTTGCTGATCTCGGCTTTGATAGCAAACGCTCATTCAATGGTTTATTACAAGTTACAGCCGACGGTGGACCAGCGATTGGTGAATCACCACAAACCCGCGGCCTGTGGTACGCTGAAGCAGTATGGGTCAAGGATGCACCAGGAATTGGCAAAATCATCGCCGATTTGATGACCGATGGGATAACGGATATCGATACCCACAGTATTGATATTGCCCGCTTCTATCCGATCCAGAAAACCCTGCCGTACATCTATGATCGCTGTTATGAATCCGCTTTTAAAATCTACAATCCGGCTGTACATAATCGAGAACCCTACACCAAAGGCAGACAAATCCGCCGCAGCCCCTTCTGGTCAAGAGAAGTGGAACTAGGTGGACATTTTATGGAACTCGCAGGCTGGGAACGTGCTCATGGTTATGCTACAAATGAACACCTCATTGAGAAGTATGGAGAACGTGTGCCATTTCGCAACAACGAATGGGACAACCGGCATTTCTGGCGAGTTTCAAATGCTGAGCATCTTGCAATGAGTGAACATGCTGGCATGATCAATTTGTCGCATTTTGCAGTTTATGATATTACCGGTAAACATGCAGAACGACTGATGGAATACCTATGTGTAGCCAAGGTGGGGGGGACCACTCCAGTCGGCAAGGGCATATATACGCATTTTCTTGATATTCGTGGAGGCATTCGTGCCGATTTGACCGTACTTCGTCTCGGGGAAAATCACTACCGTGTGATTGATGGGGCTGATGCCGGTAATCGAGATTTTGTCTGGATGAGGCGTATGGCTAAAAATCTTGATCTCGATGTCAGTATTGAAGACCGCAGTGATCATCTAGCCTGTCTTGGTCTATGGGGACCGAAAGCCCGTAACATCCTAAAATCGGTTGCAGACTACCCTGAAGAACTAGAACATGAGAACTTTGCCTTTGCAACAACAAAAAACATCACCTTACAAGGTATTCCAATCCATGCATTTCGCATTTCCTATGTGGGAGAGCAAGGCTGGGAATTACATGTCCCATTCAGCTATGGTTTGTCTTTGTGGGATATCATTTTTGATGCTGGAGCGATACCGGTTGGTATCGAAACGTATGCGAACAGTCGCCGACTTGAGAAGAGTTTTCGGCTACAAAATGCTGACTTACTGACCGAATACAATCTGTTTGAAGCTGGACTTGCCCGTCCGCGAATCAAGGATGCTGATTTTGTTGGTAAGAGTGTCTATACCGAGCAAAGTCAGCGCTTGGAACAACCCGCTTACCTCTCGACCTTAATCATTACCGACAATAGGGATACGAATGGGATTGCTCGTTATCCAATGGGTTCCTGCCCGATTCTGGAACCCGAAACTCATGATGTCCCAGTGGATAGTCTAGGACGACGTTCCTATACAACCAGTATAGCGTTTGGCCCTTCGGTCGGCAAGAATATTGCAATGGGTTACTTACCTGCTAATTATGCTGAAGAAGGTCGCGAACTTGCGATTGAGTACTTTGGCGAAATACTTCCTGCCAAAGTTGTGGCAGTGGGTTGTAAGGGACTGTACGATCCAGATAATCTGCTTCCTAGGAGTTAATCGAGATCCAGCGGTTTCACACCCTGAGGAAATTATCTACCACCCATTTCGGCAATGTATCATTTCAGCATACAGTCGATCTGCTGCTATCCTAAACCGATCAGAAATTGATATGCATTCAGTGATGAACACTTGGAAATACAACCAAATGCTGTAAATCCAGATTAATACGAACTTCCTCGCCCGGCTGAAACGTGTAATGACTCGGTACGTGACAAACGACTCGAAATCCATCCTTGATTACCAATGTATACATATGATCCGCTCCACGAAAGGCACTCGATTCGACATGGGCCTTGATCTCACCCTTTGGATCATAGTGCACATCATCTGGCCTGATGAGTAAATCGACGGGAGTATTTTTCGGATAAGCGGTCGACAAATGACCGGTAATCACACCAAGCCCTGTTTCTATTCGATTCTGATCAAGAACCTTTGCCTGGATAAATGCGCCTCGACCCACGAATTCTGCAACATATCGCTCTTTGGGCCAGTGATAGAGATCGTATACGGTGTCCCACTGTAGAAGTTTTCCCTGACTCATTACACCCATCATATCCGAAAATGCAAACGCCTCCATTTGATCGTGAGTAACCAAAAGGGCTGTTACCCCAGTTTGGCGTAGGGTCTCTCGCAACTCTCTGGCCAATTGTTCCCGACGTTCCATGTCTTGCCCGCTAAAGGGTTCATCCAATAACAATACATCTGGCTCGGGTGCAATTGCCCGGATTAGCGCTACCCGTTGCTGCTGACCACCGGATAACTCATGAGGATAGCTCTCAGCATACGTTTCTAGATTGACCATCTCCAGCAATTGTGACACCCGTTTTCGGATCGCATCCGTATCAAGACCCCGAATACCAAAACCCACATTGCCTGCTACTGTGAGGTGCGGAAACAATGCCAAATCCTGAAATACCATCCCGATATTTCTCCGTTCTGGCTGCAGATGTTCGTTGGGGCCTGAGACTTCCTGTTCTCGAACCAGAATACACCCTTGATCGGGTTTCTCGAAACCGGCAACCGCCCTGAGCAATGAAGTCTTCCCGCATCCAGTCGGACCCAGTAAACTGCCGACTTCTCCTTTTTTTAGAGACAAACTGACCCCATCAACAACTCGTTTGCCACCAAGATTGATATTGAGATCGATGATTTCAAGATGATTATTTGACATCCTGTTCACGCTCATTGAGTACCTGCCCGAGATCGACTGATCGCACGACTTAACAATATTACCGGTATAATTCCAATTGCAACGATCGCGAGAGCAGCGGTTGAAGAATCAGCCAACCGCTCATCAGAAGCTAGTTCGTAGGCTCGGACCGCTAGCGTATTGAAATCAAAAGGCCGAAGTATCAGTGTCGCCGGCAATTCTTTCATCACATCGACAAATACAATCAAGATAGCCGTTAACAAACTACCCTTAATGATGGGCAGATGCACATGACGAAGCACAGTGGTTCGATTACTACCCATGGATCGCGCAACATCATCCATGGAAGGCCTGACCTTAACCAGTCCGGCTTCAACCGATTGCAATGAAACCGAAAGAAAACGCACAGTATAGGCGAACAATAGAATAAACACGGTGCCGGAGAAAAACAGCCCCATAGTTATATCATAATGCTCCTTCGAAAAATTATTAATCATGTTATCTAGTGCACCAAATGGAATGAGTACACCGACCGCAATCACCGTTCCGGGAATTGCATAACCCATTGATGATAAGCGAGAGAAAAATCGCATAGCCCTTGAGGGATTGATCCGGTTGCCATAAGCCAAGACCAGTGCCGGTATTAGGGCAACCAAAGCTGCTACTGCTGCTAGAGTAAAACTATGCCAGACGAGATCGAAAAACCGGTGATCCAGCATCACATCCCAAGTTTGTAGAGCCCAGATCATCAATTGCACAGTCGGGACAATAAAACCAAACAATAATGGCAATACGCACGCAATCAGAGCAATTAACCCGGCACCTTGAGTAAGTGGAATATCCGGTAATCGCTGATAGCGGTTTGTAGTATGGTGAAAATGTGAACGGCGACGTGACCAGCGCTCAAGCATGATTAGACCGAATACAAAAAACAGCAAGATAGCAGACAGTTGTGCAGCTGCAACCGCATCAAACATTCCAAACCAAGTTCTATAGATACCAGTGGTAAAGGTACTAACTCCGAAATATTGTACAGTGCCAAAATCTGCCAAGGTCTCCATGAGTACTAAAGAAAGTCCAGCTACGATCGCCGGTCTAGCCAGTGGAACTGCCACTTTCGAAAAACTTGCCCAGCGATTACAACCCAGTGTCCGACATACCTCCAGCACACAAATAGACTGCCCAATGAATGCGGCTCTAGCCAATATATACACATAGGGATACAGTACCAGCGAAAACATAATAATAGCTCCAGTAATTGAGCGGACTTCTGGAAACCAGTATTGACCATAAGAAAGACCGAATGCATCTCTTATCCAAACCTGGAATGGACCACTAACATCGAGCATCCCAGTATAGGTATAAGCAATGATGTATGCAGGCATGGCTAACGGTAACAACAATAGCCAAGACAACAGATCACGTCCTGGAAAGCGACACATACTAGTTAACCACGCGGTCGTTACACCAATACTGCCTGCCCCTATCGTTACTCCAAACATCAACCACAATGAGTTGATCACATACTCAACCAATACTGTATCAACTAGATGGCTCCAATTTTCACTTGGTGCAAACAGATAAAGGCAAATGGCTCCAATCGGTACTAGAAAAATCGTGGTCATAAGGGCTGCAATAACCGTCCAGCTACTTGGCAATGGCAACGATCTGAAATTCCGTTGGGCGATGTGCATGGATTCTCCTCTAGCTAGTTTGCGCTCGGGCAGTCGCGCGAATCCTTCATGAGAGGTATATTCATATAACAGGATTGTTGTTTGCCCTTACGGGCATGTGAGAGTTATTTGAGCATTTCCCACGTAGATTCGTCATGAACTTTGCCTTTGGTATAAGCATATCGGATTGCTAACAATTAGATAAACTTACTTCAAGTACTGAATGAATTGTTGGTTCTTTCCAAAACTATCTGATGCATTCATGAATTGAACTCGATCTAAGCAAGTAGAATTATCAATCAGGCAAATTGAACCGACTGTTCAAACACCAGGATCTCATTTGTAAACAAGTTGCAGAGTAAACTCCGATTATCGGTCCCATCGAATTTCGAATCATAATGCGTTCTACTCATCCGTGTCAGTTGATGGACTTTGGATGGTGCATTGGAAAACTCATCTCCATTGAAGGCCTTACTTGGACACTAGAATATTTCCTATTTCACAGTCTCAAGGCAACCAACTCAACAATCCTTGTGAAATTTCTATGCTCTTTGCCTGTAACGAGCACAATCGAATCTATCGCTACGATACTATATGAAAAATCATGAAGTCTGACAACGCTCAGTTTTGGATACTCTATATCTGAAATAACTTTATAATCTCAACGCCATCCAGCCCGATCCATCAGTTGCAACGCCCGCTTGTTATTCTCACCAAGCATCGTCAAATTCAAGCTATCGGATTTAAATTCCCCGAGGCTCTGCATAGTTTTGGATATCTCGCTTCCGGGAACCACTGGATACTCATTATTGACTTCAGCATACCAGGCTTGCGATTCTGCATTAACCAAAAATTCCAATAGTGTTTCAGCCGTAGCCTTGTGCTCGGAATGGCGCACAATACCTGCACCGCTTACGTTCACATGTGCACCTCGACCATCCTGGTTCGGCCAGAAAATATCAAGTTTTTCTGCAACCTGCCGGTCTTTCTCATCATTACTGTTGACCAAACGTCCGAAATAATAGGTATTTACCACTGTGATATCGCATTGACCGGCTGCTACTGCACGTAATTGATCGGTATCTCCACCACCGGGTTTACGTGCAAAATTTGCCACCAGACCTCGTGCCCATTTCTCTGTCCTCTCCTCACCTAGATGCTCAATCATGGAAGCAACTAATGATTGATTGTAAATGTTACCGGATGACCGGATGCACAACCGACCTCGCCACTTCTCCTCTGCGAGGTCTTCATAGGTAGATAATTCAGATGGGTCTACTCGATCTCTTGCATAGAAAATTACTCGTGCCCTTCGCGAAAGCCCAAACCAGTAATTATGTTGGTCGCGAAGGTGTTGGGGGATTTTCTGATTCAGTACCGAATTATTAACCGGTTGCAATATCCCCGAAGCCTTTGCCTGCTCTAGTCGGCCAGCATCAACGGTGATAAAAATATCCGCAGGGGTTGCATCGCCCTCGATCTCAATGCGTTTCAGCAGACCATCAGCCTTACCGGTAACCAATCGAAAACGAATACCGGTCTCTGTCTCAAACCTCTCCAAAAGAGGCAGGATCAACGCCTCTTTGCGCGCCGAATAAATATTTACTATATCCTGGGCAAAAGCTGTAACCGAGATTCCGGACATCATTATTAGAACCATTGTCATACAAAGGAACTTGGATTTAACTGGATTCATTTTCATCGATATTTTTCTGCAGAGTAGATTAGTTGAAGTGACTGGCATACATCGCAAACTGTGACCAATTTTTCTGATCGAACCTTGAATATGCCTTGCGCCTTCGTTGAAAGGGCGTATATAAATGGAATAGAACGTGTTTTGATTCGAGGTCGAATTACGGAGCCCATAGCGTAAGGATTGATTCGGTTCAGAATAACAGTGTGTGCCAAACCAGCGATCCCAACAGGCTAATGCTACCCCAAAGTTACGGTCGTGATGTCTCGGTTCGACCGAATGGTGGATCTGGTGTTGTGCTGGTGAGAGCAAAATATTTTCGAGCCATCGCCAATAGCGAATCGGGACCTCACTGTGGCGTAAATTTGAGCCCAAAGCATTGAATGCAAATTTTAGGGCATTCGCTCCTAAGATCATGATCAAGGTGACTTTGTCAGAAAAACAAAAAACAAAAACCCCGATACAAACACCCTGCACTAGTGCCCCTCGCAAAGCAAACACAATTGCCTCGACCGGATGAGTCCTCAATACTGTCATGGGATTTAGTCGGGTTGCACTATGGTGTACCTTGTGAAAAACCCACAGCACGGGTACAGCATGAAACAGTCGATGCACAATATAACGAGCAAAATCATCGACTACAAACAACGTGAGAGTGAAAGCCAAAGCAATGAATGGAGCTGGCACATCAGGTAACAGGCTAGGTCTTCCTGTAAAGATCTCATGCAGTATGGTAAAACAGAACGTAGCTACCGCTGCATGACCCAAAAGCCGAGGCAAAATCGATCCGAGAAGCAGGGTGTTAATCAAAAATACCATATAGTCTGCTTTAGCACTTTTCGAACACCAAACCTCTCTGGAGAAAATTTTTTTGCAAGCCTGATATGGATGATTCTGCTTGAGCAAAATCATCCACAATAGTGCAATCAGTAGTGCCGAACACAAGTACCCCCAGAATAGGCGTTTTCGGGGATCGAAAAAGACTCCGGTCCAATCGGCCAAGATTTCCTGCATTAACGGCAGTATGTCCAAAATATGCATTCCGTAATGAAATAATTCAATCGTTTTCGGAATAGGAACCTTCGGATAGTGCGTTCACCAATCCTTCAAGATCCCCGGTCGCATCATTCTTTTTGGCTTCAAGATTATAGGTATCATCCATCAGTTTTTGCAATTTGAGCATATGCACCATATAACCGCCGATATCCCGAGTGCCACCGATCTGGTAGTTTCCATCGGCATCGATACCGGTCACCTGTCCTCCGCCGAGCAGGACGGGTCCATAGCCTATCAAACGGTTTATACGGGTACCGACTTCACCAAGGTCCTTGCCACCGGTTTCGAGTGCCATTGCAAATCCTTTTAACTCTCCCCAATGTTTAGCATATGCTCTGAAGGTATCACCAGCATTACCACCGGTTTCAACAATAGTCTGCAATTTTTCCAGATCCTTGTAAACCGAACCGGCATACTTAAATACAGCCTCGGCAATTACTTTTTCCCAAAGGGTCTTGATGGTCTCAGCATAGGCTTTCAGTTGGGCACGCTGATCCGGGTTCAAGGCTTCTCCATTGGCACCAGCAATCAGTTTACGTCCATCCAGAAACGCCTTGAAGATAGAATGGAGATAGTCAGTACCCGCTTTATCCGAGTCTGCAGCATAGTAAGCATGAGCATAGGTCATTTCGCGATAAAGGTCGACTTTACCGTCTTTATTGTAATCCGCAACCGCCTGATCCTTCATTTTCGCGATTCCATAAGCCTGATTTGCATCCAAATTTAGGGTATGGACCGGAGCACCGAAATATCCGAATCCTTCATCCCAAGAATGTTCTTTGCCTGTGTAATGCTTACCTTCACCATAAGGCCTGTCGTTGGGCTTGTTGTCTGCTTCGAGTTTTTCATCCAGATAGTTATCTACAGCCTGATGGTAAAAGACAGCACCCATCGCAAACTTGGAAATGAGTTGCGGATAATCGAAACCAGTCACCGGATCAAACCCGCCCTTGGTATTGGCAGCCTTGTTAATCATGAATTCGATCACCTCTGATCCGGTCATTTTACCGGGCCATCCATTCACCACACCTTTATAGGTCTTGCCCTTTAGATTTACGCCTTTTGAAATCTGATCAATCGTACTCTGGGCGATCGTGAATCCATCTCGTGACCCTGGAGCAATAATTGTTCGCCCCTCTTCCTTTCCAGAAAAATATTGCATCATCAACTCTTTCAGTTCTTTTGCATTTGAACCATTCCCTTGGCTAGCAAGTTTCTTAAGAGAAGTATGCAAGACCTGCCTTGCTGCCTGACCTGTGTAGGCCGTCGAGTCGGTTTTACCACCTGAATACCCTTTTAGAGTAATTGGATTTGGCCCATATGTTTGGGCAGATGCCAGACTGCTAATACCGAATGACAGTACAACAGCCAAGACAAAACAGTGATTTGTTTGAATACAGTTTGCTTTCATTGATTGCTCCAAAAATGAATAATTTCGAATGTTGTTGCAAATATAAATGATAATTATTATTATTACAATATGCGAATGAGAATTATTATAATACTTATTTACTAAATAATATCCAAATTTCGAGCAAACCGAATCATTGATCATGTGTGATAACTGTAAACATTGTGAGATGCCGCATATCCAGCATGGGCGGCGAAAAAAATTATGGGAAATCCGTTCGGATATGCATTGCAGCATTCTGGGTACTTGTCTTGAACATGCAGAGCTCATGAAGATCGCCCATCAGTCTGGACAAATATCGGATCCGAATGTCACGGAATATCAGGTGCACAGTCATTTTGTACACCTAGCCGAAGAACCGAACCGTCCTGCTCGATTAATGCACAAGAAACTTGACCAAAAGTACCATACCGCGATTCGCACTTTCGCTTCTGCCCGGACTGAATCGGAGCTCAAGAAGCTCTGGTTCGAGTCTCTGGAAAAGGGAGATGTCCCTGGTCCGTACTGGGCGCTGATGAGTCATCCTTGTCTAACCCATTCGTTACTGATTCAAGCCTTCGGTGAAGTACACATGTTGTCGCATTTGAACGGTGCCAATAATCACGCGAAAGCAAAAAGCCTGAAAACTGTAAAAAAAGCACTAGCCAAGACGAAAAGACAATTAATCCTCCAGTCAGAAAAACGCCAGTCAACCATTAATCAGCATGCAAAACAGATCAAGGAACTCAAACAGAAACTCATGGTCGCAGAACAGAACAGCCTTTCCAATGAGGAGTTAAGCGAACGATTACGTCAATTTGAGAGTGGCGATCAATATCAAACCCTGAAACACGACGCTGAACAACTGACAATCGAATTGGACCGAGCAGTGCGAGCTAGGGACGATTATGCAAATCGTCTTGATCTTATGAATCAAGAACTGTCAGCACTAAAAAAAGATTTTGCGACTGTCGTCAAAAAAGTCAAACATCTGGAACTAGAGTCTACTCTCGAACAAAGAAGTGAAATCCAATCAAGGGATAATCTCGAGGTTTCGATTCTTTCGGAGTATGATTCTCTAGACCTGACGGGGAAAAATATTGCCTATGTTGGAGGACGGCCCACAACGATCAGGAATTTTCGAGATCTTGTTGAAAACCTCAATGGCACCCTAATTCATCACGATGGTGGAATTCACGACAATATGAAATCCTTGACCGGTGTTCTTAATCGCGCGGATATCGTACTCTGCCCGATTGAGTGCGTCAGCCATGGAGCATGCAACAAAGCGAAATCGTATTGCAAACGAACAGCAAAACCATTTGTACCACTTCGAAGCACCGGAATCTCCTCTCTAATCAGCGGTCTCAAGCAAAGTTGTCAATTTCGATTGCAAACGGGATCGTAATTGAAATTCAATGCAGTTTGGATGTTGGACATTTCTGGTTGCTCAGCTGATTTGGAGATTCTGACGCAATAAAGAAACGAAAAATACCGAAAGTTCCAGGGAAGGAATTCTATCTCGTTTGTTGTTTACATCGATCGGGATACTTGCAGATACCAAACAGGGTCAGGGAATGATCCTGCATTTCGAATTCATGCTCTTCTGCAATCTGTTTTTGTAATAATTCGATTTTCTCGTCCATGAATTCGATAATCTTTCCACACTTTAGACACACCATATGATCATGATGTTCATCATCGTTTAGTTCATAGATTGCCTTGTTTCCTTCAAACTGGTGGCGAACCGCAAGACCAGCATCAACAAATTGCGATAAAACCCGATAAATGGTCGCGAGACTGACGGTCTGATTGTCCTTTCTTAGTTCGTCGTACACATCTTCCGCTGACATATGGCGAGTACTACTTTCTTCAAGAATTTTTAATATCCTCAAGCGTGGAAGTGTCGATTTGAGCCCAGCATTGCTGAGATCTTCGCCGAGCTTATCCATTTCTATGGCAGTATCTTGTGACATCAAGTAGGATTGTCTGAATGTGAAAAATTGTCGGTACAGATATGAACAGGGCTTTCACATTTTTGGGATGAATTTTTCAAAGGAGTACGTGCCATCGCATCAAATAGGCATTGTTTGGCATCACCAAGGCATATTCCGCAGCCTGTACCTACTCCAAGACTTCTGCGCAAACAGGATAGGGATGAAACATTACCTTGCTCAACAGCCTCCTCTATTTCATGATGACTAACAGAATTACAAATGCAGATGTACATTTTCGAGATTACGATAAAAACATGAGAAAAGTATAATGAGAATTATTCTACATGTAAAGCGCTAGTGTTGTCCATTGTGAATAAATGAACAGCTAGTTGACAATCTTTGTATCAACAACCAATGGCGAATCGGTTTCAAGTAGGATAAGATCAACTGACGTTGCGAGAATCAACCACCATATAATTAGAGGAAATTATCCATAAACCCCATATCTCGGAAAAAACCTTGCACAGTGATATTCACTCACTTGGAATGAGCGGCTAACAACTCGTCAGATCAATTAAAATACGGTCAACTGCATTATCCAGATATTCAATGACAATTGCTCAATCTGAAGGGCTAACTCGGTTACTTCTCGGACACTGAAGGTGAGTTCTGGTGAACCGACTAGAAGTTTATGAACTTTGGTTTACCGAACACGACAGTCCAAAGATTGCCAAACAAGGCATTCTCAAAATAGCGAATTCTCAGTCATAAGCTGTCAAATTCCAACACATCTTCCAGCATTTTGATCCAAAGGTCGACTGAAGGACCCCAGCATACTAATGCATTTATCGGTGGAATTTCAGGGTTGGACTTGGACAGATGAAACGCCAAGGCATGAGGTATAAATCATATCGCCGAAAACAAAAGTATGCTCTCCTGAAATCCAGGGTAGTTTAGCTTCGGTCAGATGTCCAGTTAAAAACTTAGTTTTCTTGAGTCGCCGACATTTGTGACTGCTCGTAGTTTGCAAGGCCGATCCGATCAATTAGATCCAATTGAGTTTCGAGCCAGTCAATATGCTCTTCTTCTGCTTCCAGAATCGACTCGAATAATTCTCGGGAGACATAATCTCCCACACTTTCTGAATCCTGAATCGCAACCTGAAGATCCGGATGAGCTTTCATTTCCATTTTGAGATCACATTCTAGTATTTCTTTGGTGTTTTGCCCAATCATCAACTTACCCAAATCCTGTAAATTGGGCAACCCTTCAAGAAACAATATTCGCTCAATCAGTTGATCCGCATGCTTCATCTCATCGATGGATTCATGATATTCATGCTCACCCAATACAACCAGACCCCAATCTTTAAGCATTCTGGCATGCAGAAAATATTGATTAATAGCGGTCAATTCATTCTTCAGAATCTTATTCAAGTGCTTAATTACTGTTGCATCTCCTTTCATGGCTATCACTCTATGGGCAGTTAATGGAAGTTCAGGTTCACAAATGCGGCTTTTTTTTGTGGATTCAAGAGCATTCTTGAAGATTCCAATAAATATCCGATTCGAACTGATCGGGAGGTTAGACTGATACACTCTAATTGGTATCCCTTATAATTCTCATACACGCAACACACCTAACGTGTCGGCCTTTGGGATTGGTGCAACTGGGCGATTAGGAGGATTCTCATTAGAGACTCCGTAACCGTTAAAAGATATACGGCTAACGCTGTATATAATTCCCAAAAGATTGATCAAGCATCGATGAAGATTCTAGAAAAGGCTGGACTTATTTTCCTAGATCCAATCGCATTCCCGGATTGGAAACGAATTGGCATGGGCTAGAGCAGAAACTGGCATGCAAGGCAGAGATCATCAAGATACATCCTGCCTATACTTCGTAGGCTTGCAGTGCTTTTGGTCGAATCAGCAAAGAAAAACGGAAACCGCAAACGGTTTTCGAGTGTGTAGCCTATGGCCATGCCGAACCTGCGGACTTCGATGCAGCTTGCAATATATTGGCCTCTTGGCTTAAGGACTCTGCACGTGGAAGAGGGTTATCGTTAGATACCCAATGAACCGTGATAAGACATGTGAGGTGGCTCTATGTCAGGCATCTTATTCCTAAAGTGAAATTTCAGCAATGAGTGAATTGAAGCAGCAATATTGATCTTTCTCTAGGTGTGCACAACACCAACTTCACAATCAGGCCATGAGTATTTCGCATGATTGGTAGTGGGCAAGGAGTTTATTGGAGTGCGATCGACTGTACCCCATTTATAACCCTTGAACTTGCAACTTGCCGTGGTTTGACTATCGGAATGTGTCTGCTCAACTAGACAGAATCTTCGAATTTTTTATAGCATCGTCTATCCATAAGTGTGAAAGTCCGGATAGAAATCAAAAACATCTAGAAAATGAGGTGTTTTACCCACAACTTATCGCCCTGGCGTTGAGAACAACCGATCTTATACCGACAATTCAGACAGTGGGGCCCAATAAAATCAACCGATTGCCGCACATTTTCTGCATAAGTCAAATTGTCCATCATGACATGGGGAATCTTTGCCTTCTGACACTATCTCTTACAGCTTAATCCTCAAGTAATTTCGAACGCAGTTCCGGTTAGATGGCTTCGAGGATCAATACGCACTGACCATTCCATCCTTTCTGGGGTCGCTACCTCCAACATATCCAGACTCAGTCTTCATGATCATCTGTGCACCACCCATGTCAAATATCTGCTTAAAATTAAAATCATGAACAACGTGACCTCGGGCTCTCAAGCCAGCCCGGACTTGATCACTGTACCCTGACTCCAGCAAAACCGAGTTATCCTTACAGACCTGCCAACGCGGAGCATCAATAGCTGCTTGAGGGCTAAAACCCTGATCAAGCACCCGAATCAGCATTTGGGCATGACCTTGAGCTTGCATATGTGCACCCATAACACCAAAACTCATCACAGGTTTGCCGGCCCGAGACAAAAAAGCAGGAATAATGGTATGAAATGGACGCTTGCCACCAGCCAGACAATTTGGATGCCCATCTTGCAAATTGAATCCAGCCCCACGGTTCTGAAGGCTGATACCAGTACCCGGGATCACAATGCCTGACCCAAAGCCGGCATAGTTACTCTGAATATAGGAAACCATCATACCTGACGCATCAGCTGAGGTTAGATAAACTGTCCCACTACCAGGTGGAACACCAGGATTCGGGTTCTTCGAAAGATTCATATCAACGAGTTTTGCCCGATTTACCAAATACTCTCGATCCAGAAGACGATAGGCATCCATATCAGAAGAAGTGGGATCACTAACATAACGAAATGTATCCGCAAAAGCTAATTTCATGCACTCAATCTGACAATGCAACGCATCAACTGAATCTGGCTCATACTGATCAATCCGCAAATGCTCCAAAATGCCGAGCATGAGTAACGCACCGAGGCCTTGTCCATTGGGCGGGATTTCATGCAGGGTGTATCCATGATAATCAAGATGGATCGGTTCGATCCACTCGCATTCATGCTCCTCAAGATCAGACATTACCATTTTGCCGCCAGCCCGTTGACTTGCACAAACCATACGCTCAGCCAACTCGCCTCGATAAAAACTTTGGCCATGACTGTTCGCAATTTCCTCAAGTGTTTGGGCTTGATCGGGAAAACGGAATAATTCTCCAGCAATCGGCGCCGAACCATTCGGTAAAAACACCAGAAAATCCTCAAACCCACGAAAAACCGTTTTTGCCTCTGCCCATAGACTAGCCGTAAACGGAGTCACCTGAAATCCTTGATCTGCATATCGGATCGCATCTTCGAACAATCGTTCAAAGGGCAATTTTCCAAATCGATCGGACAGAGCAACCCAAGCACTGACGGCTCCCGGCACAGTAACGGAATCCCATCCACGTTCAGGCATACTGGACTGCCCCTTGAAATCATGCAACTTCATAGCTTTGAAACTTCGACCTGAAGCATTCAATCCGTGCAATGACTCACCATCCCAGAGTAAGCAAAATGCATCACTGCCTATGCCATTCATGGTTGGCTCAACGACCGTCAATGTGATTGCGGTAGCAAGGGCTGCATCTACCGCATTACCGCCACTTTGTAGTGCTCGGATTCCAGCTTGGACAGCGAGAGGCTGAGATGTTGCTACCATATTTCTGCCCATTACCAACGCTCGTCTCGATGGGAATGGGAACTGTTTTTCAATTGAAGACAAATTATTCATCACATTTAAGTTTTTTGATTCGGGCTCGGATTCATACAATACCAACATGAAGACTAGAACACTACCACAAGATAGTGTATTGATCAGGAACTTCGTTCACTGCGTTCCATATGCTTCGAAAATGTAAATCAGTTGGAAAGAAAACAAAATACCGTTATCGCATCTGAGCGAACTCTGAAATACTTTGATTTGAACGTGGTATTTCGAAAGTTTGAATCATTGCGCTGTTCGGTAATCAACTAAATGGCACCATTCGGTTAATCAGGAAATTTTCAGTGCCAACTTTTCAGGTCGGTTATCATGGTATGGACTTCCTTGATATCAAATCTTAAACGTAATTTTTTGCCCTATTTGCAAATAACTATCAATAGCAACATGACAAATGTTGGCTTAGCTTATGTTAAGATAAATCCCATTATGAATGCAGAAAATCAACCAGAACACCGTCCGCTCCCGATTGGCATTCAAACATTTTCAACCCTTCGTGAAGAGGGTTGCTACTATGTTGACAAGACCCCACTGATTCGAGAACTCATACGAACTGGAAGACATTACTTTCTCTCTCGCCCCCGCCGTTTTGGTAAAAGTCTTCTGGTGAGTACACTAAAAGAACTATTTGAGGGCAACGAGCCCCTGTTTCGAGGTTTGGATATTCACCCACACTGGAACTGGTCAGTCAAGTATCCGGTGGTCCGTATCAGTTTTGGTGGAGACATTGATACGCCAGATGAAATTCAAAATCATGTACTCAACCAGTTGTACAAAATTGAGCAGGCACATGATCTGAAAACCTTTCCCTCGGTCTATTCTGCTGCAGATCGACTGGAAAATGTCCTGTATTTTCTGCACCAAATGTATGGTCAACGGGTGGTGGTATTGGTTGATGAATATGACCGTCCGGTCCTGAATGTCTTGGAGAACCGAGAGAAAGCCCGAGAAAACCGGAATAAACTCCGGAATCTATATAGCATTCTAAAGGATGCTGAAGAACACATCCGTTTTGTGTTTGTGACCGGCATCACAATGTTTTCCAAAACCAGTTTTTCTTCCGGCCTCAACAATCTCGACGATATCAGCCTGTATCCTCCCCTGGCATCGATTTGCGGATATACCGATCATGATCTCGATACGGTATTTGCTCCGGAGCTGGAGGGACTGGACCGGGACAACATTCGTACCTGGTATAACGGCTACCACTGGCTCGGTACCGAGAAACTCT